>JANXVR010000233.1 GCA_025351565.1 Actinomycetes bacterium | reverse complement strand
GGCCTCGGCCTTCTGGCGCCGGAGGGTTCCCGACAGTTCGGGCTGCGTGACGTTGTAGAGACCGGCCGCGCCGCAGCACCGGTCGCCGTTCGGGATCTCCACAAGCTCCAGGCCGGGGATCCGCCCCAGGAGTGCGCGGGGCTGGTCGTGGATCTTGAGAACCCGCAGGGCGTGACACGCGTCGTGGTACGCCACGACGAAGGGCCCCGCCGCCAGCGGGCCGAACCGGAGTTCCGCTCCCTCCTCGTGCAGGAACGCCATGACCTCGCGGACGGGCGGTTCGCCGGGCTGTTCGGAAAGGTGCGCCGCGCACCCGGCCGCGTTGACGATCACGGCGTCCACGCCGGCGAACACCTTCGCGTTGCGGGCCGCGAGCGCGCGCCCGGTGTCGGCGTAGCCGTTGTGCGCCGGGAGCGCGCCACAACATGATTGGCTGCGCGGGACCTGGACGCGCCAACCGCCGGCGGCCAGCACCCTGATGGTCGCCAGGTTGACCTGCCGGAACCACCGATCCTGTACGCATCCGCTCAGCACGGCAACCGTTCCGCGCACCTGCACGCCCGCCGGAGGTTCCGTCAACGCCGGGAGCCGGCTGAAGAGCGCACTGGGCCGCGGCGTCAGCGCACGGACGCGCGCGGGAAGGAAGGGGCGAACCAGCGGCTGCACCGCCGCCGCCATCCAGAGCAACTTCTTGCGCGGCAGGAGGGCGCGCAGCCCCAGCCGCCGCACCGCCCGCGCGGCCGCCGGTCGCTGCGGTTCGATCTGGACGCGCGCGGCCTCCATCAACCGGCCGAACGGCACGTGCGACGGGCACACGTCCTCGCACGCGCGGCACACCAGACACCGATCCATGAACCCGGCGAACGTCTGATCGGGCGTCGCCACTCCGTCCGCGACCGCGCGCATCGCCGCGATCCGTCCGCGCGGCGACATCGACTCCTCGCCGCTCAGCCGGTAGGTCGGACAGTGGGGGAGGCACAGGCCACACGCGACGCAGGAATCCAGGTCCACGTCGGCCGGCGCTTCTACCCCCGGCCGCCAGCCGGGCGTGGCCTCCTCGGTCCGGCCGATGAACCACGCCCCTCCGGGCATGTCGGTGCCGAGTGGGAGCGCTTCCTCGGTGTCCAGCCGGTCATGCGGGGTCAGCATCGGCCCATCCTCGCACGCCGATCAGTGCGGGCGGAGCAGGACGGGCAGCGGCGCCGCCTTGCACGCACCCGCCAGACACGCAAGCCCGAAGGCATCCTCGATGGCGCGAAGCGTCGACGAATGGTCGAAGGTGCGTCCATCGGATCCGCTCGCGGCCAGGTTCTGGCCCCCGACGAACGTGGCGATGTGCCCGTCGAACGCGTCCCCCTCGTCCCACGTGAGGATCACCGCCCCGTTCGGTCCGGCGTCCTTGGTCAGGGACGCCCAGTTCAGCCGGAGCCATCGGTCGCCGCCCAGCTGGCCGCCTCCGGCCGCGCCGCACGCGGACGCCGCGTCGTGCATGTCGTGACACAGGTTCGGGATCACGAACGTGAGCGCGGGAAGCGGCATTCCCGCGAAGTTGTCCACGGGCGCCGAGCCGTCCGCGGGCGTGTCGTTCGGGAAGTTGCGCACGTGGTTCGTGCAGGCGGAGCCGCTCGACGTGCTGGTGAACAGCAGCGGCGGCACGTGCTTGCGGGCATAGTCGCCGACGCCCGAAGTCTCGCCCGTGAAGCACGACCCCGCCCTTCCCGGGTACCCCTCAGCGAACACCGTCCAGCCGATCCCGCGCCGATCAAGCTGATCGAACACGCTCGGGCACGTTCGGCCCCATGCCGAATCCGAGCCGGCGGCCCCGCACGACTGACCCGCCGCCATCCAGACGTAGTTGGGGAGCGAGGGTGCGGAGTCCGCGTGCATCTGCGCGAGCGCGACGCTGTTCGGCGCGATGGTCCCATGGATGAACTGAAGCGCCGAGTTGCCGGCGATCGAGTCGTACGGGCTATTCTCCATGACGACCACGACGATCTTGGTCGGTTGCACCAGGGAGGACGGTGCGTTCGGTGTGTGTGATGCCGCGGTCGCGGTCGGTGATGCGGGTGCGGGAGACGTCGTGATCGCAGACGAGCATGCGGTGGCGACCACGAGCAGCAGAGGAAGCATGAGTGCGGGAACTCGTCGAGTCATGAGGTTGGCACACAGCGTAGCGGCTGGCCCGGAGCAAGCCGGCCGCCCCTCGTCTCCCGCTATCCTTCGCGCATGAAGCCCTCGAAGATCCGGCCGTCGCGCAAGGCGTCCTCGTTCACCGAATCGGTCATCCGGGAGATGACGCGTCTTGCCATCGACCACGACGCGATCAACCTCTCCCAGGGGTACCCGGACTTCGCCGCGCCGATGGAGCTGAAGGAAGCCGCGCGCGCCGCTATCGCCGCGGATATCAACCAGTACCCGATCACCTGGGGTGCGGAGGCGTTCCGGGAGGCCATCGCCGCGAAGTACCGCGACCGCTACGGGATGACGTGGGTGGATCCACTCCGTCACGTCACGGTCACCTGTGGGTCCACCGAGGCGATGATCGCCTCCATGCTCGGCATCCTTGACCCGGGCGACGAGGTCGTTCTGTTCGAGCCCTACTACGAGAACTACCGCCCCGACTCGATCATCTCGGGCGCGATCCCGCGCCTGGTCACGCTCCGCGAGCCCGACTGGACCTTCGACCCGGATGAGCTGGCGGCAGCGTTCGGCCCGAAGACGCGCGGCATCGTCCTCAACACGCCGAACAACCCGACCGGCAAGGTCTTCACGCGCGCGGAGTTGGAGACCATCGCGGCGCTCTGCGTCGAGCACGACGTCATCGCCTTCACCGACGAGATCTACGAGCACATCACCTACGACGGCCACGCCCACATCCCGCCCGGCTCGATCCCCGGGATGGAGGATCGAACCGTGACCATCAGCGCGCTGTCGAAGACCTATGCGGTCACGGGTTGGCGCGTGGGTTGGGTGATCGCGCCCGACGCGCTCGCGGGCGGGATCCGCAGCACCCACGACTTCCTCACGGTGGCTGCGGCAGCGCCGTTGCAGGAAGCCGGCACCGTCGCGCTTGGCCTCCCGGAGCAGTTCTATGTCGACGAGGCCGCGGCATACACCGTGCGCCGGGACCTGCTGGTCTCGATCCTGCGCGGGACCGGGTTCAAGGCCGAGCCGCCCCAGGGCGCGTACTACGTGATGGCCGACATCCGTGGCGTCACCCGTGACGGCGAAGACGATGTCGCGTTCGCAACGCGGATGGTGGAAGAGGTCGGTGTCGCGGTGGTGCCGGGCTCGTCGTTCTTCAGCGATCCTGCCAACGGCCGGCACCTGGTCCGCTTCGCCTTCCCCAAGAAGTTGGAGACGTTGGAGGCGGCGGGCGAACGCCTCCGCCGCGCGTTCGCCTGACCCTCGTCGAGGTTCAGGTCGAGTGCGAACTGCCGTGTGATCCCGAAATGGTTATCGGCTTCATGCTGTTCGCGATGGCGACGGCTTGCGTGACGGTGAGTGAAGGCCCCATGAGCCGCATCTGCACACCATCGGCGGTTACCCACGTGAGCTCGGACCGGGAGCCGTCTGCCGCCGTGCTCGAAAGGGCCGCCGCTCCGTCGGTTAGACGAACCCACGCGAAGGCGCCATAGAAGTTCACGGGATCGGCCGCCGACTGGTCCACTATGGCGTGCAGTTCCTTCATGTATCCCGCAGCAGTCACAGAGCGGTATCTCACCTCCGTCACATCGACCTGTCCCTGAGCGGTCTGATAGACGAACGCGACGGCAGCCGAGCCCGGATACGAACCGGTGGCCCGGTCTTCTTCGATCACCCGAGTCGGCTGGGTGAGGCTCGTCGGCGTTTGGGGAACGAATGGAAGGTGCGAGGCGGCGATGGCGAGGTCCTTGGATGTGGGCTCCCTGCTCGTCACCTTGCCGGAACTCAGCGGGCGGCCCCAGTTGGGAGGCGGCGGAGGTCCGGGGCCGAAGAGATAGCACGAGTTGGTGGCGGCGATCGTGAGCAGCAGCGCAACCGAAACAGCAAGCCTGGACCTCAGCATCCTGGGCCCGACGTTACTCCCTAGCGGAGGATGCCCGCGGGATCGAAGGAGTTGAGCAAGGCTGTGGTCACGCTCGCTTCGGGCCGTGGGGGAGCATCATCATGGGTCGCGTTCTCCCCGCGGATCCGTGTCATCGTCCCCGACTCCGCGGCGACGACCGCTCGGACGTAGCGCCATCGATCCTCGTCGTCGAACGGGAACCAGACCATCCCCACGCCCACCAGCGCGCGCCACCGCTCGTTCGCGCGGACTACGGCAGCGATCCGCGATGGCGTCAGGGCCGCCTCACCCACGATCGGCGCCCCCGGCCACAGCTCATCCGTGCGCGTCGGCAGCTCGTCCTCCTGGACCTCGAAGTCTGCGCTGACCGCCCGCGCGGCCTCCGTCTGCTCCTCCACTTCCTCGGGCCAGCCCTCCAGGACCAATTCAACGAGGCCGGGCTCGGCGATGACGGCCGCGGGTAAGGGGACGGTCCCGAGCAGTGCCTCCGCCAAGGGCATGCCTCCGTCGCCGAAGACCAGCACCCGGCGAACCTTGGGGCGGGGGCGGACCTTGATGGCCACCTGCACGATCACGCCGAGCGAACCGAACGAGCCCGTGGCCAATCGGTGCACGTCGAAGCCGGTCACGTTCTTCACGGTGCGAGCGCCGGAGCGGATCAGGCGCCCGTCGCCGGTCACGAGCTCGAGTTCGACCACGGTGTCGCGCATGAGGCCGGTCCGAAGTCGGCGCATCCCTGAGACGCCCGCCGCGATGACGCCGCCGACCGTGGCATCGGGGTGGGCGTCGACGGGCCATTCCTGGCCCCCGCCTGCCAGAAGCGCCTCGAGGTCACGGATCCGCATGCCGGCCTCGACCACCGCGAGCATCTCGGCCGGGTCGTAGGCGATCACCCTGTCGAGCTGCGTGGTCCACAGCTCGGCGCCGATGGGGCGAGGGGCGGTCCGCCCCACGTGCTGCCGCCCGCCGACGATGAGCGTGGGTGTCCCGGCCGCGGACAGGTCCGCGAGCATCTCCGCGACGTCGGACTTCGCGTGCGGGTGCAGCGCGTCCATCAGATCCACGACCCGTCGGGCAGCGCCGCAGCATCCGCCGCCGCCGTCCCCGTGCCACCCGCCGCCACCGCGTAGTCCCCACAGCGCGCACCCTCCGGCAGCACCTTGAACGGATTCATCCGGCCGTCCGGATCGAACGCCGAGCGGACGCACGCCTGCGCGTTTAGGTCATCCGCAGTGAACACCAGCGGCATGAAGTCGCGTTTCTCTAGCCCGATCCCGTGCTCTCCGCTCAGCGTTCCTCCGGCGTCGATACACAGGCGAACGATCTCTTCGCTCGCTCGCAGCACGCGCTCGAGCGTTCCCGGCACGCTCCGGTCGAACGAGAGCAGCGGATGGAGGTTGCCGTCGCCGGCGTGGAAGACGTTCGTCACGATGAGGTCGTGGCGTTCGGCGATGGCGTAGATGCCGCGGAGCACCTCGACCAGCCGCGCGCGGGGGACCACGCAGTCGTGCAGGTGATAGTGGGGCGCGATCTGTGCCACCGCGCCGAACGCGGACTTCCGGCCCTTCCACAGAAGGGCGCGCTCGGTATCGTCCGACGCCACGCGAACCGTTCGGACGCCGTGTTCGCGCGCGGCTGCCTCCACCTCTCGCGTCTGCGCCGCAACGGCTCCGGCCAGGCCGTCCACTTCGACCAGCAGCACCGCGGCCGCGTCCGTGGGGTAGCCGGCGTGCGCGAAGCGTTCCACGGCTTGCACGATCCCGCGGTCCATCATCTCCAGAGCGGCGGGCACGACGCCCCGGGCGATGATCGCGCTCACAGTGGCGGCCGCGTCCTCCACGTCGAGGAAGTCCAGCAACATGGTTCGAACGGCGGGTGCGATGGGCGTGAGCCGCACGCACGCCGCAACTACCACCCCGAGGGTCCCCTCGCCCCCGACCACCACGCCGCGAAGATCCAGCCCCTCCGACTCGGCGCCCTCGCTGCCCAGCCGCACCAGTTCCCCGTCCGGGAGCACCATGTCCACCGCGAGCACGTGCGCACTGGTGACGCCGTACGCCAGACAGTGCGGGCCGCCCGCGTTCGTGCTGATGTTGCCGCCGATCGAGGAGGTCTGCTGGCTCGAAGGATCCGGCGCGAACGTGAACCCGGCCGGCGCCAGGGCGTTCGCGAGGTCAAGGTTGATGACGCCGGGCTCGACCCACGCCAGCCGGTCCGCCGGCCTGATCTGGAGGATGCGGTTCATCTTCGTGGTCACGATCACCATCGCGTCGCCGATGGGCGTGGCGCCTCCGGCCAGGCCGGTCCCGCTGCCGCGCGGCACCACCGGAACGCCGTGGCGCGCGGCCGTCTTCACGGCCACGGCCACCTCCTGGGCGGTCAGGGGTAGGACCACGATGCCCGCCGAACCCTGGACCAGCGAGGCGTCGCGTGCATAGAGCAGGAGTGCCAACGGATCCTGGAGAACGCGTTCGGCCCCCAAGGTTGTGACGAGTTCGTCACGAAGGGCGGTCAGGTCGAGCATGGACCGTAGGCTACGCCCATGCAGCGGAAGTCCGGCCCACCCGCCGCGAACAGTCCTCGCGCCCCATCGCGAACGCGCCGCCGCGACCCTCGTCCGCGCGTGACCGCGCGCGGACGCGTGGTCATGATCGTCGGGGGGATCGCGATCATGGCGGCGGCGGGGTTCGGCTACTTCTCCGGAGGGCCGGCCTCCGGGATCGTGATCCCCACGGACGCGTGCGCATCGCCGCCGCCCCTGACCACCTACCAGGGCGTGACCCTGCAACCGCTGGCGATGAAGGCCTTCAAAGCCGCGCAGCACGACGCCGGTCAGCGCATCCCCGTGGTCTGGAGCTACCGCAGCTGCGCGCAGCAGCAGGTCGCGTGCCAGAACATCTGCGGCGCCTCGGGGTGTCCGGGCCGATGCGCTCCTCCCGGGAAGTCATGGCACCAGATGGGCGCAGCGATCGACACCACGCAACACGGACTGGATACGCCGGCGATCGTGTCGGCTCTGAAGGCGAACGGCTGGTGCGAACCACTGCTCACGAGCGACCCGGGACACTTCTCGTTCGGCGGCTGCCACTAGCGACGAGCCGGGTGGGGTCAGGCTACGCGCCCCTCGGACCCGTCCGGAGCGCTGAACGGCAGACCCTCACGGGCCCAGGCTTCCATGCCGCCCTCGACATTGTGCGCGTCGAACCCCCGGGCCTGGAGCATCATCGTGGCCAGCTCGCTGCGGTTGCCGGACCGGCAGATGACGGCGATCGGCTTGCCGTGGTCCAGGTCCGAGCCGGCCCCCGCCATGATCGCGTTGAGCTGGATGTGGATAGCACCGTCCACCCGGCCCGCTTCCCATTCGTACGGCTCACGGCAGTCGACCAACTGAACGTCGTCGAGATGCTCGAAGACGCCCTTGGGTGAGCTCAGATCGATCGTGGTGTCACTCATTGCAGGTGCAAATGCTACCAGCGAGGTCGGCATTCCACGAAGGGTGCAGTTCCGAGACCCCGCAACTCTCGAAACCGCCTAAATGCGCAGAAACGCGCATCCGATCTGTTCAGGATTTGACCAGATGGGGCCGATACCTTCACTATCCGAGCTACTGAGCGGTTCCGGCAGGGGCCGAGGGGGAGGTGCTTCGCATGAAGGTGTTCATCCGATCTGCGTTGGCGCTGGCCGTGATGGCGGCCATCGCGTTCCCGGCGGCCGTCGCGGGGGCACTCCCCACCGCGGTCCCGTGCGACACCACGAAGGGCGCATGCTGGCATCCGGCGCTCGGCGAACGCTGGCAGTACCAGCTCCAAGGGGTGGCGGGCTTCCCGACCACCGGCGGCATCAACGTCGGCATCAGCGCCGTTCCGTACACCGGCGGCGCTGCTGTTCGCCCGACGGTCTTCGACATCGATCTCTACGCCGACCAGAACATCGTGGGCAACAACACCACGCTGAACACGGGCGCGGTGAACGCCATCCACGCAGCCGGCGGCCACGCGATCTGCTACGTCAGCGCCGGCACCTGGGAGAACTGGCGGGTCGACCAGGCCTCGTTCCCGGCCAGCGTCCTGGGCAGCAAGAACGGGTGGCCGGGTGAGAAGTGGGTCGACATCCGGAACACCGCCGTCCTGCTTCCCATCATGGACGCACGCGCGGCCAAGTGCGCGCAAGCAGGGTTCGACGGGATCGAGTGGGACAACGTCGATGGCTACTCCAACCGCACGGGCTTCCCGCTGACCGCGAACGACCAGCTGAACTACGACGAGTCGCTCGCGAACATCGCACACAAGTACGGTCTCACTGTCGCGCTGAAGAACGATGTCGGTCAGCTGACGCCGCTCGCCCCGTTCTTCGACTACGCGGTGAACGAGCAATGCCAGCAGTACAACGAGTGCGGCGGCTACACCACGGAGTTCATCAACCACGGCAAGGCCGTCTTCCAGGTGGAGTACAAGTTGGCGCTGACGAAGTTCTGCCCGCCCGCCAACTCTGCGAACCGGAACGCGATCCTGAAGGACTTCAACCTCTACGACGTTCCCTATACGCCGTGCCGTTGAGGAGGCTCGCGCTCGTTCTGACGCTGGTGGTGGCGGCCCTCTCGGGGGC
>JANXVR010000228.1 GCA_025351565.1 Actinomycetes bacterium | reverse complement strand
GTCAGGAGCCGCGGCACCCTGCACACCGAGCGGTAGCGCGCTGAAGATCAGCGCGTCGAACGTCGCGTTCGACACCTCGTGCCTGGCGGCACCGGCCGGGGCGCCGTTCACCATCGCGTTCGACAACCAGGATGCGGGTATCCCGCACAACATCTCGATCTACACGGACAGTTCCGCCTCGAAAGCGCTCTTCACCGGCGCCCTGGTGACCGGTCCGAAGAAGCTGGTCTACAAGGTGGGCGCGCTGAAGGCAGGCACGTACTACTTCCGGTGTGACGTTCACCCCACCACCATGAACGGGACGTTCGTCGTGCAGTAGCGGCAGGTGCAACGCAGCGCACCCTATCCGTGCGCTGCGTTGCGTTGCGTTGCGCTGCAGGCAAGCGCCAAGGCTTCGAGTCGAGAGCGTGGACCTTCGGCCTCCAGCGCGAGAGCGCCTCTGAGCTCTTCAAGGACTCTTGCTGCTCGGCAGCCTCGAGCTCGCGGTCCGCGACCTCGCGTTCCCAAGCGACGACGTCGCGCATCGGCGCAACGAGGATCACGACGGCCTCATAGACGTAGAAGCAGCTGAGCCAATTGAGATAGGTTACGGCTTGCCCGAACGAGGTGGTCCCCGACCTGATCTCCACGATCATCCACGCCCCCGCTGCAACCGCTGCCATGACGGTTCCCACCCAGCGTCCCCGCGCATAGGTGACCAGACCGATCGGCACGAGGTAGAACACCGCGATCCCGAAGGTTCCGGTCACGGCGTCGATCAATCCGATGAGAGCCAAGAGCAGCAAGCCCACGAGGACCACGAACAACGGAGAGAACGTCCCGAGGAACCGCTCGAGACCGACGAGTGAGGAACGGCCCAGATGGCGGTCGTCGAAGTACCCCGCCAGCCGAACCTTCCGGTCGGTGCCCCTACGCATGATCTCCCCTATCCCTGGAACCAGGAAGTAATCGTTACCTAGATTCAGGTATCGGCTGCGCACCCTCATAGGGTGATAGCGAGTTGTGACTATCTTCGCGCAGGGTTCTCTTCTCTAGCTAGGTCGCGGGTGATCCGGGGGCATCGCGCCAGTCGAAAGCGCTGGAGTACGAGGTGAGCATGCGAAGGTAGTTCGCGCGCGAGAAGGCTTCCGCCTGCGGAACCGAGCGTTGGCTCATGCTGCCCCTGGCTTGGCGAACGGATCCGTACCCCCGTTCGTCGAGCCAGGCCTGCAGGCCTTCGAGCACCGTCGTGAGGTAGTCAGGCCCGTGCAGGTAGAGAGCCGATGCCATCATCGTCACGTCGGCGCCGGCCAGGATCAACTTCACTGCGTCCTCCCACGAATGAACGCCGGACGTCGCGGCCAGGGAACAATCCAAGCGGTCGCGAAGCAGCGCGATCCAGCGCAGCGGCATCCGCACCTCCTCGGCCGTTGACAGGTGCAGCGTCGGGTCAACCGTGAGGGTTTCCAGGTCGATGTCCGGCTGCAGGAACCGGTTGAACAGGACCAACCCGTCGGCGCCGGCCTCGACCAGCCGCACGGCCATGTTCGCCATCGAGGAGAAGAAGGGACCGACCTTGACCGCCAACGGGATATCGATCGAGCCACGGACCGACGCGACGAGATCCTCGTACCGCCGCTCCACGTCCGCGCCGGATACATCCGGTTCGGTGGCGAAGAAGTAGACGTTCAGCTCCAGGGCGTCCGCGCCGGCGTCCTCCAGGTGCTTCGCGTGACGCACCCACCCCCCGTGGGTGGAGCCGTTGAGACTGGCGATCACCGGGATCTCCAGCTCCTTCTTCAAGCCTTCGATGTGGTGGAGGTACGCCGAGATGCCGATGTTGTAGTCGTCCAGCTCGGGGAAGTAGGAAGCCGCCTCCCCCGTGCTGTCGGCGCCGGTCTCGAGCATCCGGAAGACCTGCGTCTCATCGTGGTCGATCTGTTCCTCGAACAGCGACTGGAGGACCAGGGCGCCCGCGCCCGCATCCTGGAGGCGGCGCGCGACACCGGCCCCCTGCGACAGGGTGCTGGCCGAGGGAACGATCGGGTTCCGCAGCTCCAGCCCGAGGTAGTTCGTGGTCAGGTCAACCGTCATCACGGACC
>JANXVR010000186.1 GCA_025351565.1 Actinomycetes bacterium | reverse complement strand
CGCGTGACCCAGGTCATGAACATCACCGACGTCGGTCACATGACGGTCGAATCCAGCCCTGAGGCCGTGGACCAGATGCTCCTGGCCATGGAGGACGAAGGGCTCGCCCCTTTGGAGATCGCCCAGAAGTACACGACCGCGGTGTTCGAGGATGCGGCGGCGCTCGGGATCCGGCCCGCCGACGTCTATCCGAAGGCCACCGAACACGTCCCGGAGATGGTGGAGATGACCGCCGCGCTCATCGAGAAAGGCCACGCGTATCTCGCCGGATCGGGCAGCGTCTACTACGACGTCACCTCCTTCCCCGGCTACGGCAAGCTCTCCGGCAACACCCTAGACAACCTGCGCGAGGGTCACCGCGATCTGGAGACCGACCCGCAGAAACTCCACGCAGCCGACTTCGCCCTGTGGAAGCACGCCGGCCCCGGCCGGGTCATGCGATGGCCTTCGCCCTGGGGCGAAGGCTTCCCCGGATGGCACATCGAGTGCTCCGCGATGTCCATGAAGTACCTGGGGGACCATATCGACATCCACACCGGGGCAACGGATCTTCGGTTCCCGCACCACGAAGACGAGATCGCCCAGTCGGAGGGTGTGGCAGGGCATCAGGTGGTGTCGACATGGGTGCACGGCGGACACCTCCGCCAGGCGGGCCGGAAGATCTCGAAATCAACGGGCAACGTGGTTCGGGTAGACGAACTCCGCCAGCACGGGTTCGACCCTCTGGCCTTCCGCTGGCTCACGTTCCAAACGCAGTACCGGTCGGAGATGGATTTCTCCTGGGATGCCATGGAAGATGCCGACCGGCGGGTGCGCCAGCTCCGTCGCCGGATGGCCGAGTGGGCCCCCGCCGCCGCTTCGCTCGGTCCGGCCGCAAAGGCGTTCGATGAGCGGTTCAGGGCGGCGCTCGCGGGCGATCTGCATCTGCCCGGAGCGGTCGTCATCGTGAACGACCTGGATCACGATCCCAGCGTGTCCGATGGTGAGAGGTACACACTGCTCGCCTCGTGGGACGGCGTCCTCGGCTTGGATCTGGAGCGAGAGGCTCGCAGCGATTGGTCGCCCTCCGCCGAGATGATCACACTCATGACACAGCGGGACGACGCGCGAGCGGCGAAGGACTTCGCGACCAGCGATCACATCCGCGACGAGCTGTCCGAGCTGGGTCTTGAGGTCATGGACACAGCACAGGGCACGAAGGTTCGCCCGCGCGGCTGAACCGCTTAGTCGACCGTACGGAGCTCGCGGGTCGAGCGGTTCAGCCGATCCGCCCCGTCCGGAGTGATCACGACGATGTCCTCGATCCTGACCCCGAAGAGACCTTCCAGGTAGATGCCCGGTTCCACGGAGAACGTCATGCCCGGCTCCAGCGGCGTCCCATTCCCGGCGACAATGTACGGCGGCTCGTGGATCTCCAGGCCGATACCGTGCCCGGTTCGGTGGAAGAAGCGTTCACCTAACCCGGCGCCGTCGATGATCGACCGAGCAGCTCGGTCGACGTCCTGGGCGGGAACGCCCGGACCCGCGGTCATGACCGCGGCCTCCTGGGCCTCCTGCACGATCCGGTACACACGCTCGAAGTCCTTCGGTGGCTCCCCCACAACGACCGTTCGCGTGGTGTCGGAGAAGTACCCGCCGAGCTCGCCGCCGAAGTCCAACACGACGACATCGCGAGGCAAGATCGTTCGTCCAGAGGGCTCGTGATGGGGTGATGCCGAATTCGGGCCGCTGCCCACGATGGTGAACGCCGCCCGGCTGTGACCATTGCGGACCAAGAGGTCGGCCAGGTCGGCGGCGATCTCTTCCTCGCGGCGTCCGAGGAACCGACCCGTGCAGATGGCGCGGAAAGCCTCATCCGCTCCCCGCGCCGCCCGGCGGAGGGCGGCCAGCTCGTCGTCGTCCTTCTTGGCGCGGAGCGCGCCCAGGACCGGGGCCGCCGAAGTGAACCGCGCCGCCGGCAACGCACCCTGCAGCGCCAGGACGTGCACCCCCCAGATCCGGTCACCTACGCCGATGCACCCCTCGGCCGGAAGGAGGCCCGCGGCGACGGCGTAGGGATCGTGCGCATCCGTCCACCCGTGCAGCTCGATCCCATCACCGATGGCATCGGCGGCCAGCCTGCGTTCGAGCTCGGGGACCAGGATGACCGGTGCTCTGTCATCGCGGACGATGAGCAACGACGGCCGTTCCAAGGGCATCGGGTCATACCCCGTCAGGTAGACGAGG
>JANXVR010000185.1 GCA_025351565.1 Actinomycetes bacterium | reverse complement strand
TCGGTTCCAGGACCACTACCGGGTCGGGGTCGGCGATGGCGTGGCGCAGCAGCGCGTAGCCGTCCAGGGGCGAGGACGGCACCACGACCTTGAGTCCGGCTGTGTGCACGTAGTAGGTCACGGGGCTCTCGCCGTGGTGCTCTTTGCCGCGGATCCCGCCGAACGAGGGGATCCGGATGGTGATCGGCATGTCCACGCGGCCACGGACGCGTTCGCGCATCTTCGCCACATGGTCGATGACCTGCTCCAAGGCCGGGTAGCTGAACGCGTCGAACTGGAACTCGATGACGCTCCTCCAGCCCGCGAACGCCAGGCCCACCGCGGCTCCCGCGATCCCCGCCTCGCTGATCGGCGTGTCGAATACCCGGCTTGCGCCGAACTCGGTTTGCAGTCCGTCGGTCACGCGGAACACACCTCCGGACCGGCCGACATCCTCGCCGAACACCAGGAGCCGGGGATCCTCGGACAGCGCGTCGCGCAGCGCCTGGTTCAGCGCCCCCGACAGCGTCCACTCTCGGGCCTCCGCCGCCCTCGCCCGCTCACTCACCGAGCGCCTCCCGCCGCATCCGTTGGAACGCTTCGGAAGGCGCCGCGAAGGTCCAGTCGAACATCCACTCCACGGGCGGCGCCGGCGTGTCCACCACCCCCGCGCGAACCTCCATCGCGAACGCCTCGGCCTCCGCTTCGCACGACGAGATGAAGGCCTGATCCACGTGGCCGGCGGCGAGCAGCCACGTCCGGAAGCGGGCGATGGGGTCGAAGGCGCGCGCCACCTCCACCTCGGCGTCGTCGCGGTACCTCCCCGGGTCGTCGGCCGTGGAGTGGGCCCCCACCCGGTAGGTGAGCGCTTCGATGAGGGTCGGGCCCTCGCCCCCGCGCGCCCGGGCCACGGCATCGCGCGTGGCCACGTAGACGGCCAGCACGTCGTTCCCGTCTACCCGGACACCGGGGAACCCGTAGCCCTCGGCTCTGCGCCAGATCTCGCCCGCGGTCTGGCGGGTGGTGGGCACGCTGATGGCCCAGCCGTTGTTCTGGCAGAAGAGCACCGCCGGCACGCCGAACACCCCGGCCATGTTCGCTGCCTCGTGGAAGTCGCCCTCGCTGGTCGAGCCGTCGCCGAAGTAGGCCAACGTACACGCGCTCAGGCCATCGAGCTTCTGCCCCAGCGCGTGACCGACGGCGTGCGCGATCTGCGTGGCGATCGGGATGGAGATCGGCCCGAACCGCGTGGCGCGGGGATCGTAGGGTCCGCCGTGCCACGTTCCCCGGTGGTACTGGAGGTACTGGACGGCATCGACGCCACGGACCAGCGCCGCCGCCAGCTCCCGGAACGTCGGGAAGACGAAGTCCTCGGGTCCGAGCGCGAACGCCGACCCGATCTGGGCCGCTTCCTGCCCCTCGAACCCCGGATAGACGGTCAGTTCGCCTTGGCGCTGGAGCGCGATGCACTCCCGATCCAATCGCCGGGCCACGATCATCCGACGCAGCAGGTCGGCCATCACCGCGGGCGCCAGGCCGACCTCGGTATCACCGACAGCCGTGCCGTCGGGTGCGATCAGGCGAAGGGGCGGCGTACCGGCCCAGTGGGCCGGCTCCGGGGGACCAGCGGGAACGGACACATCAACTCTTTCGCCGGAAACGCCGAGAGCATAGGGGATGAGGCCGAACGCTAGACTCGCCGGCATGGTTCCCTCCGCCTTCCTCCGCGTGTTCCAGCCGCTCGAGGCCTTCAGCCCGCCCGAACAGAGCCGGTGGGAGCGCTACATCGTGGCCAATGAGCGACCCGACACGGGGCGCGCTCGCTACCACGACCGCAGGACCCTCGGCTCGGTGGGCATGCTCGCCCCCGCCGAAGGGGAACACGCCGACCTGCGGTCCGTGAACGGGCGCCTCTACGTGAGCCCGTGGCGGATGCGGCTTCGGGTCCTGGGGTCGATGCTCGAGTTCCGCGAGGCCAAGCCATTCGATCTCTGGGAGCAGTTCGTTCCCAAGGCCGACGCGAGGAAGGCTGCGCGCGATCTGAACCGCGTCCGGCGCAAGGATCCGAGCGCGGTGCCGTTCTGTCAGCAGAGCCCGTGGCACGTGCCGATCCGGTGGTTCGTGTTCTTCAAGGACGAGGACCGGCGGCTGGAGACCGGGGCCGACGGGCGGGACCGGCTTCGATACACGACCACGGTTCGCCGGGGGATGCGCCGCGCCGAGAACGCCATCCCCGCGCTGCAACGCTCCGAGCTCGGCCCCATCAGCGAACTCATCGTCGATCTCCATCAGTGGATGGCGGTCTTCGACCCCGGTTCGATCCTTGAGCTGGATTACGGCGACCTCTCCGGCCTGATGACGTTCGACGAGCTGGAGGAGGATCGCTCGGCTCGCGACCTGCACCTGGCCCTGGACGCCCTGGACCGTCACGAGTACCTGCGCTCGGCCGACATCTATCAGGGCGTGCTGGGTCACTGGGCCGGCATCCGATCCCACGAGCTCATGAACTGAAACGCACCGCCCCATCCGGGACGGTGCGTTCGGAGCCGACGCTGGTGAGGTGCCGGTGGCCAGGGGCAGAATCGAACTGCCGACACCGCGGTTTTCAGCCGCGTGCTCTACCAACTGAGCTACCTGGCCTGGCCTGACCCGGGCCGGTGAAATCCTGGTCGAGATCGAACCAAGGTTCTGTTCCGGGACCAACTGAGTCTAGCGATTCGGGCAGAGTTGGGCTCGGTAACGCCCGCTACATCTGCGTTTCGTGCGTTTCGCCCGCCAGCCGTTGCCACGTGACGCCTGCGCTTCAGCCGATGCGGATCAGCTTCTTGTTGACGAACTCGTCGGCGCCGAGGCGCCCCAGCTCGCGGCCCGTGCCCGAGTTCTTGATGCCGCCGAAGGGCAGTTCGACGCCGTCGGCGAGCACACAGTTCACGTACACCATGCCTGCCTCGATGCTGTCGGCGACGCGGCTGGCCTGCTCCCGGTCGGTGGTGTAGAGGTAGGAGCCCAGGCCGAACGGGGTGTCGTTCGCGATGCGCACGGCGTCGGCCTCGTCCTTCGCCCGGTACACCTGCGCGACCGGCCCGAAGAACTCCTCCTGGGAGGCGGGGTTCTCTGGAGCGATGTCCGCCAGGACGGTCGTCGGGAAGAACGCGCCGTCGCGGGTGCCGCCGTGCACGAGTGTCGCGCCGTGCTCGACCGCACGCTTGACCTGTTCGTCGAGTCCTTCGGCGGCCTTCAGCGAGGACAGCGGGCCCAGCGCCGAGTCGGCCGAGGTCGGGTCGGTCGCCTGGACCTCCGCGAGCTTCGCGGTGAACTTCTCCAGGAAGGGCTCGTACAGATCGGCGGCGACGATGAAGCGCTTGGCCCCGTTGCAGGACTGGCCGCTATTGTCGAGTCGGGCATCGACCGCGTTCTGCACGGTGGCGTCGAGGTCGTCGGTCGACAGCAGGATGAAGGGATCAGCGCCGCCGAGCTCGAGCACGACCTTCTTCAGGTGGCGCCCGGCGATCTCGGCGACCGCGGCGCCGGCCCGCTCGGAGCCGGTGAGCGAGACGCCCTGCACGCGCCGGTCCGCGATGACCTGGTCGATCTGGTCGTGCGAGGCGTAGATGTTCACGTAGGCACCGGCGGGGAAGCCTGCGTCGAGAAAGATCTGCTGCTGCGCGGCGGCGGACTCGGGGCACTGCTGGGCGTGCTTCAGCAGGATCGTGTTGCCGATGATGACGTTGGGGCCAGCGAAACGGGCGACCTGGTAGTACGGGAAGTTCCACGGCATGATGCCGAGCAGCACCCCGAGCGACGAGCGACGGACGACCGCTGAGCCCTCGCCCGCGAGGAGCTTGATCGGCTCGTCCTTCAGGAACTCCGGCGAGTTGTCGGCGTAGTACCCGTAGATCGCCGCGGCGAATTCAACCTCGCCGAGTGCCTGCTCGATCGGCTTGCCCATCTCGCGCACGATGAGCTCCGCCAGCTCCTGGCGGCGCTCGTTGTGGAGTTCGCTGACGCGGCGGACGAGGGCCGCGCGCTCCTCGACCGTGGTTTCCTTCGACCAGGTGCGGTGCGCTTCGTCTGCTGCGGTGATCGCGGCGTCGAGCTCGGTGTCGGTGAGGGTGTCGTAGGTCTTGACCGTCTCACCGGTGGCCGGGTTGGTTACGGCGTATCCCATCGTGTCGATCTCCTTGTCTGTGGTCTAACCCAGTCTTGCGATCTCTTCATCGGTCGATACGACATCGGCGGATTCATCGTGGAGGCTCGCGAGCGCCGTGCGGTGCATGAGGTCGGCGGGGAAGGATTCCCCATCCGGCCCTTCCCACGCCGGGTCATCGAATGTCTTCTTCACATCGACGATCACGAGGGTCGGTTTCTCAGGCATGTCGCAACCCTATTCGGGTTGGTGGATCCTGGTCAAGACGACGGCATCGCGTTACCGAATCATGGGATCGTGTTACCGGCGGGAATTGGGCAACGCACATGACCTGGGGATCAGGCGATTTCCACCACCCCACCCCGACCTGGCCCGGGCCGGTAGAGAACCTGG
>JANXVR010000166.1 GCA_025351565.1 Actinomycetes bacterium | reverse complement strand
CCGAGCGGCCGGCATCGGCGCCTTCATCATGCTGTGGGCCTCGGTCACCTGGGGCCTGGTTTCTACGACGTCCGTCTTCGGCAAGCGCGTATCCAAGGCGACCAGCGTGGCGCTCCACCAGGTGTTCGGCACGCTCGGAGTTGTCTTGCTCGCCGCCCACCTCATCCTGCTCGTGACCGATACGTTCATGCCGTTCGCGCCGCTGGATCTCGTTGTGCCGATGCGGGCGACGTACCGGCCGGTGGGGGTGACGCTGGGCATCGCGTCGATGTTCATCATGGTGTTCGGCGTGCTCGCCACCTCCTGGGGTCGCAAGCTGATCGGAACGAAGTGGTGGCGCCGCATGCACTCGCTGTCCGTCCCCGCGTACGCCCTAGCCATGGCGCACGGCTTGATGACGGGCACCGACACGCAACGCCCACTGATGTTCTGGGTCTACGTGGGAACGGCCGGGATCCAGCTCTTCCTGCTGCTCATGAGGGCGTTCACGTTCGGACATCGTCCCCAGCGTGCAGCGGCGTCCGCGGCCGCCACTGCTAGCCGACCACCGGCCCCCGTCCGGGAGCCAGTGGGGGCCCGGGCGCCGCTGCCGATCCCCGCGATGCCCGCGGCGGCCGCGGAGGGCGCGATCAGATGAACAGCGTGACCGCGTCCTGCGCTTCGAGCAGCGCAGTGGTGGCACCGGCCGGCTCTTCGAGCCCGTCGATCAGGTCTTCCTTCGTCAGGCCCAGGAGATCCATCGTCATCTGACACGGCACGAGGTGCACGCCTAGGTCACGGGCAACCTCAAGGAGCTCCTGTGGCGAGGCCACGTGGTGCTCATCGGCCAGCTTCTTCATCATGGCGGGGCCCATCCCGGCGAAGTTCATCTTGCCGAGCTTCAGGTGCTCGGTGCCTCCCCGATTCATCATCGAGAGCATCTTCTGCATCCAGTTCTCGCCGGTGAGTCGAACGTCGTTCTTGACCAGCGGGAACAATCCCCAGAACGTGAAGAAGATCGTGGTCTCCATGCCCATCGCCGCGCCGGTGGTGCCCAGGATGAACGACGGCCAGATCTTGTCCAGGTCGCCGCTCCACGCCATGATCACGAGCTTGTCGTGCTTGACGTGCTTGGGCTCAACGGGTGCGGGTGCTTCCATCGTGGCTTCCATGGCGGTCATGGTCCTCACCCCTTCTTCCTGATGAGGAAGCGGTAGACGCCGCCATCCTCTGTCTGCTCGATCAATTCGTGGCCGGTGCTGGTGCACCACGCGGCGAAATCGGGAACCGAACCGGGGTCCGTCGCGAGTGACTCGATCAGCTCACCGGGCTGAAGATCCCGGATCGCTTGCGCGGTCTTGGCGATCGGCATCGGGCACGAGAGCCCTTTCAGGTCCAGGGTCTTGGCTACCGTCGCGCTCATGATCCGCTCCTTTCCTTGGGCTCCCGTTCGGGGATCCGGCCTTGTGGCACGGTCTCCCAGTACAGGCGGTTGAACAGCCATTTGGCGGTGTGCCAGGCGCGGTTGGGCTGCGGCGGTGTCGGTGGGTGTTCGTAGTCGAACCGCAGCGCGGTCGCCTTGCCGTTGCCGGTCTCCAAGAAGCACATGACACGCCCTCCGTAGTTGGACTTCGGTGCGGTGCCGCGCACCAGGGATGCGATCCGGCTCGCGATCACCGGTGCTTCGAAGTGGGCGGTCGAACCGGACTTGGAGATCGGCAGGTTCGTGCAGTCGCCCATTGCGAAGACGTGGTCGTGGCCTGCGGCTTGGAGCGTGAGCTTATCGGTCGGCACCCAGCCACCCGGGTCGCCGAGCTCCGAATCGCTGATGACCTGCTGGCCCCGGTGCGGTGGCACCAGCACCAGGAGGTCGTACTCAGCCTTGTCCCCTTCGAGCGAACTGACCACATTGGCACTCGGGTCGACGCTCTCGAGGTTGAAGAACGTCTCCAGGCCGATGCCGCGCCTCTCCATGATCGGCTGGACCACTTTGGATGCGCTCTCGATGGTGAAGGCCCGGTTCAGCGGCGAGAGCAGCGTGACCTCGGAGCGGTCTCGGATCTCGCGCTTGCGCAGGTACTCCTCCAGCATGAACACGAACTCGACCGGTGCCGGCGGGCACTTGTACGGGATGCCGGCGATGCCGACCTTGATGTAACCGCCCTTGAACCGGCGAAGCTCCTCCCGCAGGCGCTCGGCGCCGTCCAGGGAGTAGAACTCCTGCGACCCCTCGACCAGGCCGGGGATCTGCTCAGGCACCAGCCGCGCGCCGGTCGCCAGGACCAGGTAGTCCCACGCCAAACTTCCGCCACGCTCCAGCTGGACGGTCCCCGCCTCCGGGTGGACACGGATGGCCCGCTCGATGGCTAGGTCGACGCCGGGACGCAGCAGCGTCCGCTCGTCGCGCGAGAGCCAACGCCCGTTGGCTTCGCCGAGCGCGACGTAGAGGAACCCCGGCTGATACAGGTGCATCCCGGTGGGGTCGACCACCGTCACCGAAACGTCGGATTTCAGTTCCTTGTCCAGCAGGTTCGCGGCGAGCGTTCCGCCCACTCCCCCGCCAAGCACCACCACGCGCGCGGGCACGTGTCTTCACCTGACCTTCCGGATCACGAAGTGTACGAACCTGTCGTCCTCGACCACTTCGACCATCTCGTGTCCGGCCTTCGCGACCCACGCCGGGATGTCGGTGCGGGAACCCTCGTCGCTGGAAAGCACCTCGATAACCTCACCGACGCTCCCCTCTCTGATCGCACCGATGAGGCTCATCAGCGGCCCGGGACACGGCATACCGCGCGCGTCGATCGAGCGAGTGATGTCTGCGGTTGTCGCCATGGTTCTCTCCTCCTTAGATGAACGTCACCGGGCCGTCGACCTCCATGAAGAAAGAGGCGACACCCTCGACGTTGTCGACCAGTGGATCCAAGTCGTCCTTCGTGATGTCGAACATCTCCATCGAGAGCGAGCATGCGTGGATGCCCACCTCGCCGATGGTCTTCGCCTGGGCGAACAGGTCGCTCCAGTGGTTGGCGCCGTGTCGCTGGAAGACAGCGGCTCCCTCGGGGCCGGCTTCCGGCGCGACGCCGTGATCCTTGTGGACGTGGTCGGCGCGGAAGGCGTCCAGCGCCCAATACTGCAGGAAGATATTGACCTTGCGGCCCATCGCCGCAGCTCCGACGGTGAGCACGGCGGCGGCGTTCAGCTTGTCGTCTGTTCCCGAGAACAGGACCAGCGAGAGTGTCTCGTCCATCTAACTCCTCCTCCTACCGCACCAGCAGAACGGGGCACGCCGCATGCTGCAGCACCTTGTGGGCGACGCTTCCCAGGAGCAAACCCTTCCAGTCGGTGAGCCCTCGGGTTCCCATGACGATGAGATCGGCGTCGGCTTCCTTGGCCACGTCGAGAACCTCGCGGGCGACCAGCGCAACGGGCGCATGACGAACCTCGCCGCGAGCCTCGACGCCTCGATCTTTCAGCCGACGAACCACTTCGTCAGACAGCTGCGACGCTTCTTCGGGGGTCTCGATCGCCAGGTCACCGATCCATGCCAACTCGTGTTCGAGTACGTGAACCACCGTGACATCGCTGCCGAACTTCTCCGCGGTCTCCGCGGCAACGCCCTCAGCCCGTTCACTCGGTCCAGATCCATCCACGGCGAGCACGATCCGGTCGAACATCCCGAACTCCTTCCGTTCGCCATAAGCATCGCGCGGAACGGGCGGACGATCGGGGGCCGAAGGTCCCCGTAAGGGGGAGCCCTATGCGCTCAGGGCGGCGGGACTCAGTTGTCGCCGCTGGGGTGGTGGTCGTCCGAGCCCCCGCCGGACGGGTGTGGGGCTGGGGAGGCAGGGATCGGCGCCGTGTTCGAAGGCGGCGGGGGTGGCGGCTGCGAGGATGGCGGTGGTGGCGGGGTGTGGGTCGGCCGATGATGGTGCTTCGGTCGATGGGGTTTCGGCTTGGCGGACGGCTTCACGGGCGGGGCGACGGCCTGGCGCTCCGTGTGGATCAACGGCCTGGCCGGCAGTCTGAACTCGCTCCGGGTGATGGCGAAGGCCGCGATCGACAGTCCGAGCGCCAGGGCCAAACCCGCCAGACCGAACCCGACCCAGAGCAGCCCTTTCCTCATGGGTGCAGGGTAGACCGGCCCAGGCTAAGAGCGGACTAAGGAACAGGCCGGTCGGGCCTCGACCCCGCCGGCCGAAGCCTGATCTCGACGCGCGTGCCCCCCGACCCGCCGGCGGCGTCCCCGGGTTCGGTCAGCGCCAACGCCCCCCCCCATTTCTCGGCGAGTTCCCTCGCGATGGCCAAGCCGAGCCCCGTGCCGCCGGGAGGGGCCCCGGTCCCGCGGAAGAAGCGTTCGGTCACGCGGGAGCGTTCGCCGGCGGGGACGCCCGGCCCCCGGTCGCGCACTGCGATGAACACCCGATCGCCCACCTCCCCCGTCTCGACCTGGATGAGACCGGGTGCGTAGGCAACGGCGTTGTCCAGGAGGTTGTCAAGCGCCTGATCGATGTCGTGCGGGTTGGCCAGGGCTCTGGCCCCCGCGCCGCGGGCTTCGATCATCGCCCCGAGGCTGACCGCGCGTTCCTGCCAGCGCTCGACAGCGCGCGCAGCCGCCTCGCCCAGGTCGACCGTGGTGGGCTCCCCCTCCTCGATCTGACGGGCCATCGTCAGGAGACGGGTCACCGTTTCGGCGAGACGATCGACTTCTCGGTCGGCGGCCGTCAGCTCCGCCCGCAACTCCTCGGAGCCCGCTTCGGCGATCGCGCTCTCCAAACGGAGCTTCATCCCCGTCAGGGGCGTCCGCAACTGGTGCGAGGCGTTGGCGACGAACTCACGCTGGGCCCGGACCGTTTGCTCCAACCGGGAGGCCATGTCGTTGAACGAACGCCCGAGTTCTTCTATCTCCGCGGCTCCGTCGATGTCGATCGCACGTGCCGAGAGCTCTCCTCTGCCCAGACGGCGTGCGATCTCGGCCAACCGGGTGAGCGGGCGCGCCAGCGAACCCGCGAGTGCGTAGGCGATGATCAGGCCCGCGAGCAGACCCGTGAACCCGACCAGGATCAGCGCGAGCGTGATGCGCCGGACATTGTCGGCGACGGTCTTCACACTCTGGGTGACACGAACGGCGCCCTGGAGTCCTTCGTCCAGGATCGGAGCGGCGGCCGCCATGATGTCGGAGTTCAACGTGTCGCTGTGCCGGCGGATCGACGTCGCATGTGGGTCGGTGGGGTTCAGCGCCGCCTGGATCTCCGGGCGCCCCGTGGTGTTGTAGTTCACACCGACGTCCGAGGGTATCTGGGAGTCGGCGATGACCACGCCGTTCGCGTCGGTGACGATCACGCGCGTGCCGGACCCCAGCTGGCCGGCATACCGTCGCACGTTGGTCATGAGCTGGGTCGGGTCGGTCGTACCCTCCTTCCCGATGCTTGCCGCGATCGCCTGCACCTGCACGAGCGCCTGGGTCTCCAGCTCGGTCTGCGCCCGGGCGCGAAGGTTGATGGCGAGCGGGATGGTCAGGCCGACGATCACCGCAACCAGCACGTAGGCGAACGCGAGAACCAGGCGGCTGCGGACCTTCACCGCTCCGGCCTCCAGGCGTTCACGGGCCGGTGGCGTCGTCCGGAGCGCAGAATCGGAACCCGACCCCGCGAACCGTCGTGATGTACCGCGGCTGGCCAGCGTCGTCCTCGAGCTTCTTTCGCAGCCACGAGATGTGGACGTCGAGGGTCTTGGTGGAGCCAAACCAGTGGGGATCCCACACCTCGTCCATGATCCGTTCCCGCGTGCACACCTCTCCTGCGTTCGCCATGAGGATGTGCAGCAGGTCGAACTCCTTCGCGGACAGTTCGATCGGCTCGCCGCCGCGCGTGACGGTGCGCGCCGCCGGGTCCATCTGGATGTCGGCCACCTCGATCAAACCGCGACGAGCGGTGGAGCGGCCTCGCCGCAGGACGGCGTGGATGCGTGCGACCAGCTCCCCGCCGGAGAACGGCTTCACGACGTAGTCGTCGGCCCCCAGTTCCAGGCCGACGATGCGGTCCACCTCTTCCCCTCGCGCGGTGAGGATGATGATGGGCACATCGGAGGTCTTGCGGATCTCGCGGCAGAGATCGCGGCCGTCCCCATCGGGAAGCATCAGATCCAGCAGGATCACATCCGGCGGATCGGCCTCGATGGAATCTCTGGCCAGGGCGACGGAGGGGACCACCTTCGCGTCAAGGCCCTCGCGGTGAAGGCGATCCGCCAGCGGCTCCGCGATCGCCTCTTCGTCCTCAACCACCAGGACACGCACCTTCATGCCATCGATGCTATAGGACGAACGCTGAGCTCAACGCTTCGGGCGCACCTTCTCGTCTGCGTCCAGCTCGGCGAACCGGACATAGGCCAGACTGATGGCTGCCGTGAACACGGCGATGAAGATGACGCTCCCGATCGCGAAGATGACGCCGTTCCCGACGGCCAGCAGGGCGGGCGCGGCCGGGATCATGCCCTACCCCGCGGCGCCAACAACGCACCCAGTGACAGGATCGAGGGCACCCAAAGCCCAACGAAGATCCCGAGTTCGCGATCGGCCCCGCCGAAGACCCCGAACCACAGCGCCACCGACAGCAGGAATGAAACGAATGCGGCACCCAGGATCACCAGCACGGACCTCTTGGCATCGAATCTCATGACCTCTCCCCTTCCTTTCCCTCAGTATGCGAACCTCTGCACCCACAAAGGAGGCGACGTCGCATTATGCATAGGTTAATGGACGGTCTTCTCAGCGACCCAGCATGGGCTCCCGCCTACACTCCCATGCATGTCATCTGCACGATTCACTCTGGTGACCGGGGCCGGCGGCTACGTCGGCACCAGGCTGGTCGAGGAACTCCTTCAGACGGTGACTCCCGTGCGTGTCTCGAGCCGGAGCCCCGAGCGGTTGCGAGATCGGTGGCCCCAGGCCGACGTCGTCCGGATGGATGTGCTGGACCCCACGACCATCGGAGCGGCGACCGATGGGGTGGGCGTCGCCTACTACCTCGTGCACTCCATGGCCGAAGGAGAGACCGGCTTCCAGGAGCGTGATCGGGCCGCCGCCCGCAACTTCGCGCAGGCGGCCCGTCGCAGCGGGGTCGGCTTGATCGTGTACCTGGGCGGCCTGGGCGGTGACGACGATGAGCTGTCGTCCCACCTTGCGAGCCGCCACGAGACCGGGCGGATCCTCGCCGAACACGGACCGCCGGTCGTGGAACTGCGCGCCGGCATGGTGATCGGTGCGGGGAGTGCATCGTTCCGGATGCTGATGGACCTGGTGAAGCGGCTTCCGGCGATGATCACACCCCGCTGGGTAAACACCCGCTCTCAGCCGATCGCGATCGCCGACGTCGTCGCCTACCTGGCCCGGGCACGTGGCGTTGTCCCGAGTCAGCCTCACACGATCGTCGAGATCGGCGGGTCGGACGTACTGTCCTACAGGGAGATGATGCTCCGCACGGCCGCGGCCAAGGGGCGCCGTCCGGTGATCCTCACCGTGCCTGTCCTCACGCCCCGCCTTTCGTCACTGTGGTGCGGGTTGGTCACTGCCGTTCCGGCTTCGATAGCCCGCCCCCTCATCGACGGCCTCCGCAACGAAACCATCGTGCGGAGCGACGACGCCACCAGGCTGTTCCCCGACGTGGCCCCGATGGGGTTCGACGAAGCCGTCGCACGCGCCGTACGCGAGTAGTCCCCCCGGCTGCGGGCCTGTTGCCCCGTGCACAACCCCAACGGCCCCGCATGCTTGAAGCAGGTCCGGCGTTCCTGCCCGGCCGCGCGCGGAAGGTGATGACCCATGCTCAGCGAACAGACGACCCCAACGGGTGCTGATCTCCTCGAGCACTCGCTGACGAACAAGGACACCGCCTTCACCCAGGAAGAACGCGACCGCTATGGGTTGCGGGGGCTCCTGCCGGTCGGCGTCACCACGATCGAGGCCCAGGTGGAGCTGGAGATGGAACACCTGCGCCGCAAGGGCGATGACCTCGAACGCTTCATCGGGCTCGCCTCGTTGCAGGGCCGGAACGAGACCCTTTACTACCGAGTTCTGGTGGACAACCTCGAAGAGCTGCTGCCGATCGTCTACACACCGGTGGTGGGAAGGGCCTGCCAGGAGTTCAGCCACATCATGCGGCGCCCACGCGGCCTCTGGATCACGCCGGACGACATCGACCGGATCCCGGAGTTGTTGCACAACGCGGGCCGCGGCGAGGTTCGACTCATCGTGGCCACCGACAACGAACGTATCCTGGGGCTAGGCGACCTCGGCGCCGGCGGCATGGGGATTCCTGTGGGGAAACTCGCGATCTACACGGCGGGGGCCGGTATCCACCCAGCCCTGACATTGCCCATCTCTCTGGACGTCGGCACCGACAACGCGGACCTGCTCGATGACCCGCTCTACCTCGGCTGGCGCCACCCGCGCCTGCGCGGAGAGCCGTACGACCGGTTCATCGAGGTCTTCGTCGAGGCCATCTTGGACGTGTTCCCCCACGCCGTCCTGCAGTGGGAGGACTTCAAGCAGCACAACGCGATCCGTCTCCTGGATCGCTACCGGCACCGGCTCACCAGCTTCAACGACGACATCCAGGGAACGTCCGCGGTCGTCGTGGCCGGCGTGCTCTCCGCACTGCGTCGGCTCGATGAGCCGATGTCCGAGCAACGGTTCGTGTTCCTGGGCGCCGGAGCGGCCGGCATCGGCATCGCGCGCTTGGTGCGGATGGCGATGCGCCGCGAGGGGGCGGACGAGGAGACGGTGGGTCACGCGATCGCGATGCTCGACTCTCACGGCCTGACGTTCGAGGGGCGGGACCCGCTGGACCAGGACAAGATGGAGTTCGCGCTTGGCGCCGATGCGTTGGCATTCCACGGTTTCGGGGACGTGGAGCCCGTCTCGAGATTCGACCTGGAGTCGATCGTGCGCAACGTTCGGCCGACGGTGTTGATCGGCACGAGCGGCACGCCCGACACGTTCACGGAGCCGGCGATCCGCGCGATGGCCGAGTACGCGCGCATGCCGTTGATCCTCCCTCTCTCGAACCCCACATCTAAGACGGAGGTCCAACCGGCACGGGCGATCGAGTGGACCGACGGGCGGGCGCTGGTTGCCACCGGGAGCCCGTTCGACCCCGTGGACTTCGCGGGCCGCACACACCTGATCGGGCAGGCGAACAACGCGTTCGTCTTCCCGGGGGTTGGGCTGGGGGCGATCGTAAGCGAGACCCGTGAGGTCACGGACGAGATGTTCCTGGGGGCGGCGGAGGAACTGGCCGGCTGCGTCGACGCGGACCGGCTGGCGCAAGGGGCGCTCTACCCATCGGTTGCCTCGCTCCGGGATGTTTCGCGCCGGATCGCGATCCGCGTCGCGACGGAAGCCCGCGACCTGGGGCAGGGCCGCAGCTTCAACGACGGCGAGATCGAAGCGGCGGTCGAGGCCGCCATCTGGGAGCCGGTGTACCTGGCCGGCTAGCCCCGGTCAGCGCAGCACCACGAGGTCCACCAGAGCCACGGGCGGGCGGAGTCCGTCCCCGAGAAGATCCCGTGAACCATCGCCAGGATGAACGCGGGGGTCGCGGACAAGTGCGGGGGTCGCCACCACGTCAGCCCGATCCTCTTCTTGGATCACGACGTGAGAAGCACGACGATGGTCGCGTACATCGCCAGCACGCCGAGTCCAACCGCCAACGGCCGGTACACGCTGTGGAGCGGCACCACGACATCAAGGAAGCGGAAGGGGCGGAACCTGTCCAGCAGCAACCCGCCAAGATGGAGAGCAAGCAGCGGCAACACCGCGGCACCCAGATACTGATGAACCGAGGTCGCCGTCACCTTGGACACGCGCTTGCCCAGCACGCCGGTGGGGCCCACTAGGCCCCACGAAACCGCCAGGAACAACATGAGATAGGCGCCGACGCCGGCGGCCCGCAGCAACACCCACGTGGTCATCGCCCCGAGTATCTCCCGGCGGGTGATCTCAGGTCCCCTTCCGCGGGAGCCGAAGTCCGGCGATCGTGGTTCGCGTATCGCCACGTCTACGTCGCGGCCCATCGGAGGCAGTAACCCAAGTGGGTGCTGCTAGGCTCGAACCGATGGCGCGTGGAGGCGAGCATGGAAGCGGGAGGGGCGGAGGGAACGGATGTCACCGGTGAATTTCGAGCAGGCGCCGATCCTGCTCTTCTGGGAAACGACGAAGGCGTGCCTCCTCGCGTGCCGCCACTGCCGGGCCGAGGCGATCGCTGAAGGTGTGCCCGGGCAGCTCACGACCGAAGAGGGCATGCGACTGATCGACGACCTGCGCACGTTCACGCCCAGGTTCCCGGTCATCATCTTCACGGGTGGTGATCCGTTCATGCGAGCGGATCTGTACGAACTAGCCGCGCACGCGCGGTCCTACGGGATGCCGATCGGCTTCGCGCCAAGCGTTACCCCGCTGCTCACGCGCGAGGCCGCGCGGCGGATGCACGAGGTCGGCGCGAAGGCCGTCTCCATCAGCCTGGACGGTGCCGACGCGAAGACCCACGAGGGTGTCCGGCAGGTCCAGGGCCACTTCTTCAAGACCGAAGAAGCGGTGCGCATGCTCGTGGACGAAGGCCACACGGTGCAGATCAACACCACCGTGATGCGGAGCAACGTGGAGCAGCTCGCGGACATCGCCGCGCTGGTCGCGGGATGGGGTGCCAACATCTGGGAGGTGTTCTTCCTCATCGTGGTCGGCCGCGGCTCCCAGCTGGAGGAGCTGACGCCCCAAGAGAACGAGGACGTCGCGCACTTCCTGTTCGACGCGTCGCACTACGGTTTCATCCTTCGAACGGTGGAAGGCCCGTGGTTCCGGCGAGTGGTCGCCCAACGCAAGGGCTTGGACCCGCTCGAGGACCCCGCAGTCGTCTTCGACCTGGGGCCGCTGTATCACCGTCTCTCGGCCCGCTTGCGAGAACTCCTGGGCGAGCCCGGGAACTCTCGGGCCCAAAGCGTCGGGACACGCGACGGCAAGGGCATCCTGTTCGTTTCGCATGATGGAGAGGTCTACCCGGCGGGGTTCCTGCCCTACCGCCTGGGGAACGTGAAGACCGACGACATCGTGACCCTCTACCGCGACAGCGACCTCCTGCGCTCGATCCGCTCCGCCACATTCACCGGGCGGTGTGGGGAGTGCGGATACGCCGATGCGTGCGGCGGGTCACGTGCGCGCGCCTTCGCGACCTTCGGTGACGCGCTCGCGGAAGATCCCGCGTGCGCGTATCAGCCGGTTCCTATCCTGGGGTAGCGCGGTTACGAGGGTGGGCAGCCGCCCAGGCCTGCAGGTTCTGGACGTGCGATCTCGGCTCGATCCCGTGAGGACACGTTTCGGGGGCGCCACACGGGGGATTCCCTTCGCCGGTGAAGTAGTTGAACCTGCAGTCGGGACAGTAGACGTCGAGTTCCGTCGGCAGGTACGGACAATCCCCCCACGAACACGACCTCTCTCCCTCTCCGGTCGCCAGGTCGAAGCCGCACCCCGGACATTGGACGAAGCCTTCCCATCTGGCCATAGCGCACGCCTCCTTCTACCGAGGGTAGATGCGACGAGCGATCCGGGAAGGGCCGAACGGCCTCTCGACGCCGGGCCCCATCCACCGCACTACGTGAACCCGCGATCTCCACGGCCCCGGCGGAAAGGGTGGGTGGGCCGTCGGCGCGAGAGGCGCCGACTCCTCATCCCAGCTCGCCCTGGTCAAACGCGGCGCCTAGCTACCTGTCACTCTTCTCTCTTCAGTTCTTCCGGGCCCGGTGCCGATGCACGTACCATCGGAGGGGATCCACCGCAGAACATGGGGATCGACTCCGAACCGCGACGCATGGGGGCTAGCTGCACTGATGGGGGAACGCTCACAGGGTGGAGGCATTCGGGTCGCTCTCTGCGAGGCCGAGTCGGTCCCCCACGGTTCTCTGCGCTCGATCCTGGAGAGCGAGGGCTTCGACGTTGTTGGCCTGGTCGGCAAGGCGAGCGATCTCACCCGACTCCTGCCCCTGGCGAACATCGACGTCCTGGTTCTCGACGCCCACACCGGGGTTATGGCGATGTTGGCGGCGCAAGCGTGCGCGCCCCGGGTCGCGATCGTGGTCGTGTGGCCCGCAGGGGTGCGAGTTGAAGGGGCGGACCAGCAGGTCGAACCATCCCGGGCATCGACCGAGCTCGGAGCCGCCGTTCTCACGGCCGCGCGGCGTCACCAGGTGGCCCCGGGCCACCCGGTCATGGGCGCGGACCTCCTCGTGCTGCCCGACCTCGGGGACGAAGGGCCGATCGTCCCGCCGGATCTCGTGACCGCCGCGACGACGCCGCTTCCGGGATCGACGCCCCGACCGCTTCCCACCCGCATCTCCGTCGCACTGATCGCCGCCTCGATCTTCCTCGCGTTCGTCGTCGCCGCCGCCCTGCAAGCGGGGATCCAGTCGGGGGTTGGGGCGCTTCACCCGGTGCTGTCACCCCGGCCGGCCGGGGGACCACGGGGCTCCGGGCCTAAGGGGAACGGAGGTCGAGACCACCCACGGGTCTCGAAGCCGCCCCAGGTCGGTCTGTCTCCCGTCTCTCCGGTGAGCCAAGCGGACGGCGCGACCGTGGGCGAAACGAGCAGGGAGGTCATCGGTACTGGATCGGCCGGAACACCGGCGAACCCGGCCGTCCGTCACCTCACGAAGCGACGGCACCGGATCCGCCACCGTCGACGGCATCGCAAGCGCCAGAACGGCCACGGCGAGACAGACCGGTCCCACCTGGGACACCCGGGCCACGCCTCCCGCGGCCACGACTCCACCCGGCGCACGACGGCCACTCGGCGCACCCGGGTCACAGCAACCGCCACCATCACGGGGAATCGCGCGACTGACCCTCCGGTCTGCCTCCATACGTATCATGACCGGGTCGATGGACGCCCTCACGAAACAGACGGCGGCACCCGGACTCACGCTTGCGAGCGTTCCCGAGCCCACCATCGGCATCAATGACGTTCTGATCCGCGTCGATCGCGTCGGCATCTGCGGCACCGACGTGCACATCGCCGACTGGAACGAGTGGGCGCAGGGCGCCGTGCACGCGCCGCTGATCGTGGGCCATGAGTTCGTGGGCGAGATCGCCCAGGTCGGTGCCAACGTCGCCGACTTTAACTCGGGTGACCTGGTGTCGGGCGAAGGGCACGTGGTGTGCGGCCGGTGCCGTAACTGCATGGCGGGCAGGCGCCACCTGTGTGCCCAAACCTCCAGCGTCGGGGTCGACCGCCCAGGCGCCTTCGCCGAGTACCTCGCGCTGCCGATGACCAACGTCTGGCTTCACGACGCGGGCGTCGACCGCGACGTTGCCGCCATCTTCGATCCGTTCGGCAACGCGGTGCACTCAGCGCTCCAGTTCCCGGTCCTGGGTGAGGACGTGCTGATCACCGGCGCCGGCCCCATCGGCTTGATGGCGTGCGCTGTGGCCCGGCACGCGGGCGCCCGCTACGTGGTTGTCACCGACGTGAACCCCCATCGGCTCGAGCTCGCGCGGGCGCTCGGCGCCACGCGCGCGGTCGACATCCGTGAGACCTCGATCGAAGCTGTGCAGCACGACCTCGGCATGCGCGAGGGCTTCGACGTCGGGCTGGAGATGAGCGGTAGCCCCGACGCGTTCCACGCCATGCTTGCGAACATGTGTCACGGCGGCAAGATCGCGATGCTCGGGCTGCCCGACCGTCCGTTCGAGATCGATTGGAACCTGGTCATCCACGACATGATCACGATCAAGGGCGTGTTCGGCCGGGAGATGTACGAGACCTGGTACATGATGACCGTGATGCTGCAAGGGGGCCTCGATGTCGCGCCGGTGATCACGCACCGGTTCCACTACACCGACCACGAGGCGGCGTTCGCGGCCGTGCGCTCGGGACAGGCCGGCAAGGTGCTTATGCACTGGCAAGAAGAACCATGATCGGAGACATCCGCGCTCAGCTGGACTCGGAACTCGGCGCCGTCCGTGAGGCGGGGACGTTCAAGACCGAGCGCGTGCTCACCTCCCCGCAGGGTCCGCACGTCGGCCTCGCCGGTCGGGAGGGCGAGCGCTTCGTCAACATGTGCGCCAACGACTACCTCGGTCTGGCCAACCATCCCGAGATCGTCGCTGCGGCGACCGAGGCGCTGGCGCGCTGGGGCTTCGGGGTTGCGTCGGTGCGGTTCATCTGCGGGACCCAGCAACTGCACCGCGACCTCGAAGACGCGCTGACCGAGTTCCTGGGATCGGAGGACACGATCTTGTACCCGTCGTGTTTCGACGCGAACGGCGGGCTGTTCGAAACGCTCCTGACCGACGAGGACATGGTCATCTCCGACGCGCTGAACCATGCCAGCATCATCGACGGCATCCGCCTCTCGAAGGCTCGTCGGCTGCGCTTCGCCAACGGCGACATGAACGAACTGGAAGACCGGCTCAGGGAAGGGCAAGGCGCGCGCCGGATCCTGATCGCGACCGACGGCGTGTTCTCGATGGACGGGTTTATCGCCGACCTACCGGCGATCTGCGACCTCGCCGACCGGTACGGCGCGCTCGTCATGGTCGACGACTCACACGGCGTCGGGGTGCTTGGCGCGGGCGGGCGCGGCACACCGGAGCATCACGGCGTGGGTGACCGGATCGACATCCTGACCGGCACGCTCGGCAAGGCGCTCGGGGGCGGAGGCGGCGGGTACACGGCTGCGCGCCGCGAGATCGTGGCGTTGCTGCGTCAGCGCTCGCGGCCCTACCTGTTCTCGAACAGCATCACGCCGGCCGTCGCCGCCGGGTCGTTGCGAGCGATCGAGTTATTGTCCGCCTCGACCGAGCTGCGGGACCGGCTCGAACGCAACACCTCACTGTTCCGGGAGCTCATGGGAGCCACCGATCTGACGGTGCTGCCGGGGAGCCATCCGATCGTCCCCGTCATGTTCGGTGACGAACGCATACTGGCGCCGATCGCCGAAGGGGTGTTCGCCGCCGGGCTCCACGTGATCGGGTTCTCCTACCCGGTGGTGCCGCTCGGCAAGGCACGGATCCGCACGCAAGTCTCGGCGGCGCACTCAGAACAGGACCTCCGGTTCGCGTCCGAGAGGCTGGCGAACGTCGCCGCCTCAGCGGCCCGACCTGCGGATGGCCCCTACCAGGGCACGTGACCCAGCGCCGTCCCCGGGCCCCGCAGGTACACCGCGAAGAAGTCCTTCTGTCCCGGACTCAGGAAGACACCGGGGCTCTGCTGATAGTTCGGGAAGAGCATGGTCGGCAGGTGACCGCCGCGCTTGTGATAGGTGATCGCCACCGGCCATTCCGGATTGATGTCGAGCTCCATCGCGCGCACGGCGCCCAGGTGCACCAGGATGGTCGCGAGGCTCGCAGCGGTCTGTGAGGGCGCGGAGACATACAGGAGGTGCCCCGCGGAGTCGATGCCCAGCGCGGTCCGGCTCACGGCGGGGGCGCCGCCGAGCGTCTCGCCCCACACCGTAGGCCTCGCCGCCGCGGGGGTCGGCGAACCATGGTTCACCAGCAGCGGAAGATTCTGACGTGCCACGACATCCGTCGCAGGCGGAGCCGCTCCTCCCGCCCAGGCCGCGATGTCGACGCCGCCGGTGGCGGTCACAACCAGCGTCGCGAGCCCATGCACGAACGGCGAGTAGACCGTGCCGTTCACGGCGAATCCTTCGCGAACGGCGCCGGGCTGCGCGCCGTAGGGCGTCGACAGGTAGAACCCACTGTTGAACGTGGCGAGCAGGTTCCGACGCGCGGCGACGGGCACCATGGCCGGACCCTGCGGGAGCGAAGAGGGCGGTGGGTTCAGTTGGCCGGGATACAGACTGATCTGCGTGCGGGCGGGATCGATCCACATCACGGTCGCGTGCAGCCAGGGAGCCGCCGCCACGGGCCGATACCAGGCCACCTGCACGGGAGCGACTCCCGGAACCCACGGCGCGGCGCTCCTCCACGTGCCCTCGCCCGGAAGTGCCGGATGGATGACCGGCCGTATCGACGTCGGCATCGCCACCGGCGGCGAACTGGGGGCGGGCGCCCCCGTGGTCGGAACGGCGACGGAGCTCGGCCGTCGATGAGGATGACCCGTCGGCACGGCCACCGTGGACGAACAGGAGACCGCAAGGAGCAGGGCGGCTAACAGAGCGGATCGCACGACCACCACGCTACAAGTGGGAGCCCGAAGAACCCTGCCGAACATGTTGCAAGGTCGTGAGGACGAGGGTGTCCGGGCCGGCCGGGAGTCCCAGGCGTTAGCCTCACGTGGTGGCACTCCCAATAGAGGATTACGCGCTCATCGGCGACACGCACACCGGAGCCCTCGTCGGAAGGGACGGATCGATCGACTGGTTATGCCTGCCCCGCTTCGACTCGGCGGCGTGCTTCGCGGCGCTCTTGGCGGATGAGAGCCGAGGGCGGTGGCTGCTGACTCCCGCGACCGACCAGGTCACCACTTCCCGGCGTTATCGCGACGAGACCCTGGTCCTCGAGACGGAACACACGACAGCCACCGGCGTCGTTCGCGTGATCGACTTCATGACCCCTCGTCGCGCCCAGGCGCGGGTGGTCCGTCTGGTGGAGGGCGTTCGTGGAGTCGTCGAGATGCGGTCCGATCTTGCCCTGCGGTTCGACTACGGGCTCGCGGTCCCCTGGCTGAGGGTCGGCAAGCGATTGGTGACTGCCGTCGCCGGCCCCGACGCGGTGGAGCTTCGGACCGATGCGCCGCTGGATGTTGTAACCGGGACGGTTAGATCCTCGTTCCGGGTCGCCGCGGGGGAACGAGTCTCGTTCGTGATGGTTTGGCACCCGTCGTTCGATGAAGCCCCACCGAAGATCGACCCATGGGACGCGCTTCGATCAACCACCCGGTTCTGGCGCGAATGGGCGGCCCGTTGCACGTACCAGGGCGAATGGCGCGACGCCGTGGTCCGCTCGCTGATAACGCTGAAGGCCCTGACCTACCGCCCCACAGGCGGGATCGTTGCTGCGCCCACAACATCGCTGCCTGAGGAGATCGGTGGAGCCCGGAATTGGGACTACCGATTCTGCTGGCTTCGGGATGCCACGTTCACCCTCTATGCCCTCCTGCAGTCAGGCTATGAGGAGGAGGCCGAGGCGTGGCGAACATGGCTGCTTAGGGCGGTCGCCGGTGACCCCCACGACCTTCGTCTCATGTACGGCCTCGCCGGGGAGCGACGCATCCCTGAGATGGAGTTGGACTGGCTGACCGGCTACGAGGGCTCGCTTCCCGTGCGGATCGGGAACGACGCGTCCCGGCAGTTCCAGCTCGACGTCTACGGCGAGGTCCTCGACCTGCTCCATCAGGCCTCGCTCGAGGGGCTTCGCCACGAGCCGGTCGTCTGGGACATGGAGCTGCGGATGCTCGACGTGCTCGAATCCAACTGGCGCGAGCCGGACGAGGGGATCTGGGAGGTGCGCGGCGGCCGGCGGCACTTCACCCACTCCAAGGTCATGGCGTGGGTCGGCGTCGACCGCGCCATCCGCGACATCGAGTTCTTCGGGTTCCCCGGCCCGATCCAGCGATGGCGCGCGCTCCGCGAGGAGATCCACGCGGAGGTGTGCCGGGAGGGCTACGATCCCGATCTTGGGGCTTTCGTGCAGTCCTACGGCTCGAAGGACCTGGACGCCTCGGTGCTCATGATCCCGCTCCTCGGGTTCCTGCCGGTGACCGACCCCCGTGTCGTCGGCACCATCCGCGCGATCCAGGACCGGTTGCTCGTCGGTGGATTCGTGATGCGGTACGACACGGGATCACGGGTCGACGGCCTGGCAGGCACCGAGGGTGCGTTCCTGCCCTGCACGTGCTGGCTGGCGGACTGTCTATCGCTGCTGGGCGAAACAGCGGAGGCCCGGGAGCTCTTCGAGCGGGTGCTGTCCGTCCGCAACGACGTCGGGCTGCTGTCCGAGGAGTACGACCACGTGACTGGCAGGCTCGTGGGGAACTTCCCGCAGGCGTTCTCTCATGTGTCGTTGATCGGGACCGCGCGGAACCTCTCCCGGGGAGCCGAAGGCCCGGCGCAGCGTCGGACCCACCGCGCTTGGCCCCGATCACTGCCGGCGCCCATCCGCCGCGCACGCGGAGGTGGACGATGAAGCCCGGCGCCCTCGAGGCGGTTCAAGCGCAGCTCCCGGGTGCCGCGATCCTCCTCGACTTCGACGGGACCCTCGCGCCGATCGTGGAACGGCCCCAGGATGCCCGGCCGCTGCCCGAGGCGGTGGACGTACTGACGGCGCTCATCCGCCGGGTGGCCAGGGTCGCCGTGGTGACCGGACGGCCTGCCTCGTTCGTTAGGGACAGGTTGCCTGTGCCCGACCTCGAGGTGGTTGGGCTCTACGGAGCGATCGGCGCCCCCGACCTCACATCTGACATTCGCACCGATGTCGCGGCCCTGGTCTCCGTCATCGCCGGCGCGTGGGTCGAAGACAAGGGCTCTACCATCGCCGTGCACGTCCGGAACACCCTGGACCCCGATGTTGCCGCAGAGCAGGTTCGAGGTCCACTCGCTCGCATCGCCGAGAGCAACGGTATGGTGCTCCTGGAAGGCAAGCGGGTCCTCGAGATCGCCCCGAAAGGTGGCGGGAAAGGGTCGGTGGTCGCCCTGATGGTGGCGGCGCCACTCATCCGCGCGGTGCTGTATGCAGGGGACGATGTCGCCGACATCGAGGTATTCGTCCTCCTCGGACGGCCGGCGCTTGCGGAGCGGCTGTCGGTGTGCCGTATCGCGGTCCTCGGCTCAGAAACTCCCGCCGATCTCGTGGCCATGGCCGACCTCACCGTCGACGGTCCCGAAGGGCTCCTCGACGTGCTCACCGGGCTCTGAACCGCCAGGCTCTTCGGGCGCCCGCGCCCGGTCGAGATCGCGGAGTTGTGCGGTGAGCCATCGGACCGGACTGCTCGTCAGCACAGCCCGCGTGAGGCCGCGCGCTCGACGGATCCGTTCGTCGTCGGGCATCTCGAGCGCCTGGTGGATCGCCGCTGCCGTTTCGGCGACGTCGAAGGGATTCACGCCGATCGCGTGACGGCCGAGCCGCGCGTACGCACCCGCGTTATGCGACAAGATCACGGCTCCGTGCCGTTTGTTCACCAGCGGTCCCTCCATCGCCACGAGGTTCATGCCGTCGAAGATAGGATTCACGATGAGCGCGTCGTACATCCCGTAGGCGGCCACGGCCTGGTGGTAATTCTCTTCGGTCCTGATCTCGATCGGGATCCAGTCGGGACCGTACTTCGCGTTGATCGCATCGGCCGCTTCCAGGGAACGCGCAGCATACGTCTCGTATTCGGGGATCTCGGCACGCGAGCGCGGCAGGAGAGAGAGGAAACGGACGCGCCCGTGCCATTCGGGATGGTCCGCGAGGAACGAGTCGAACGCCATGTAGCCGCGCGGGATGTTCTTGGAGAGTTCCAAACGATCGACGCGAAGGAGCAGCTTGGCCTCGCCTCGCCAACGGGTGAGCTCCCGGCGGATGCGCTTAACCTCAGGGTCGCGCGAGGTTAGGCGAAGCGGACCCGGATCCAGTGACACCGGATACGTGCGCACCAGGACCGTGCGACCGTCCACGTGGACGCGGCGCCGGCGAAGATCCACGCGCGCGTCGGAGAGCGAGTCACGGACCGAGAGCAGGAAGTTTTCGGCCCACGCCTCCGCCTGGAATCCCAGGACGTCCGCGCCGAGCATCCCGCGGAGCAGCTCTTCCAGCAGAGGAGCCGGGAGCACCTTGAGGTAAGCGGGCCCGGCGAACGGCGTGTGCGTGAAGTGCGTGATCAGCGCGTCCGGCTGCAGCTCACGAAGGAACCTCGGAACGAGCGAGAGGTGGTAGTCCTGGATGAGATAGACGGGCTGGCGGTCGCTCTCACGGTCCAGCGCCTGCGCGAACTGTCGGTTCACCTCCCTGTAGTCATCCCAGATCGCCCGGGTTTCGGCGTTCCATGTCGGCAGATAAGAAAGGTCGAACAGGTAATGGTGCAGGAGCCACAAGATCCGGTTCGAGACGCCGTTGTAGTAGCCCAGGTAGCGCTCCTCCGGGACGTCGATGAAGGAGGCGCGGCCCGCGGGTGCCAGGTCGATCGGTCGCCCCGAGGCGGCAACGGCGCGGTCTCCGTCGGTGCCCGCCGCGGCCAGCCAGGTCGCGTCGGACTCGAACAACGCGCCGGCAAGAGCGGTGACGAGCCCGCCGGAACCGCGCACGGCCGAAAGCTCTCCACCTTCGTCGACGCTGAACGAGACGGGGCCGCGGTTCGATACGACGACGAGCGGGGACTCGAACGCGGCGGGGTGCCTCGGAACGTTCATCCGGGGAGTCTAGCCCGATGGCATCCTCGCAGCTCGGGTCGCCTCCGCGAGCGAAGCGTGGTCCCGCTGCCCCGCTGGTACCGCGATCGTTCCGGATCCACCACCGATGTAACGGTTCAGGAACTCGATGCTCATCTCGCGCACCACCGTCCCCGACGCGCTGGTCCCCGAGAACGGCGGCAGGTGCCCGGCGCCCTTGAGCAGCAGCAGGTACTTCGGAGGCTTCGCGATCGCGTACACGCGCAGCGCTACCGACTCGGGGCTGATCGGATCGGCCGTGCCCTGCATAACGAGCGTCGGGATCGCCGAGTCGAAGTAGGCCCCAGCTGGCAGGTTGGCGCCGGACATCACCAGGACCGCGTCGACACGGGGGTCCCGGCAGCAACGTCCCGCCCCGACCAGGATCGCCGTCTGTGCGCCGTCGGAGTGACCGGCCACCGCGATATGAGCGGGATCGACGAGCTGGGAAAGCGTGCCATGGCCCGTGCGCGCGGCATCCAGCACTCGGCTGATGACGAACCGCACATCCGCCGGCTGATTCACGATGTCGTACTCGTCGGGGCCGCCGGGCGTGTGCGGCCCCGTGAGCGGGAACGTGACGGCGGCCACTACGTAGCCGGCGCTTGCCCAGGATGCGAGCAGCGGCATGTAGCTGGACGGCCCCAGATCGAACCCCGGCGCGAACACGACGAGCGGGAACCTCGTACCTGCCGGCATCGCACCGGGCATCGGCGGCACACCCAGCGCCGACGATCCCATGGACGGGTAGAGGATCTGCGTCGGAAGAACGCGCGGTCCGGGCCTGCCCGTGGCCGTGTGCGCCCCCGACACCTCGCGGGAGATGTCCGTGAAGACCCGGCTCACGGTCCCCACGGCAAAGGGTGGACCAGCCGGTGGCGGGGTGGGTACCCTTGTCGGAGGCACGCTCGTGGGCGGATGGATCCCTCGGGGCCCGGACGCGGACGGACCCGCGCTGCGCGAGAACATCGAGCAACCGACCGTCACCAGTGCGATGCAGACCAGTATCGGGACGAGACGGGCGCGTTTCACGCTCGCGTTGTATCGCAAGAACCTGCGAGGGTCCACCGTGCCGATCCGTCACACGAGCCGCGGGCGTTCGGCGGGGAACCTCACCGCATACCTCCGTCTCTAAGGTTCATGCGGAAAGGGGTGTTGGCGTTCGTGATCGGCGTGACGCTCGCGAGCTGCACCTCTCACGTGTCCCCCCAAGTCCCACGCCGGGCGTACTCGCCGGCGTCGTGATGGCGTATTCGAGCCAGCACCCGGACCGGGTGCCCCTCGCGGGTGTCACCGTCGGCGTCTACCACCAGGCTGTATCCGTCGGAGGACCCGTGCAGGTGAACCCTCCGCCTCCCGTCGCGACCACAACCACCGACAGCGCGGGGGGCTTCCGGTTCGAGGGGCTCGGGAATGGCAGGTGGTTCGTGATCGCGCTCAACCAAGCCGGCGGCGGCCGGTGGGTCTCCTACGACCCGGCGACCGGCATCGAGATCACGCTAGTCGTGTGCACCGACTGCCCGGTCCCGCTCTAGCGATCGGCGGGTTCCTGGATGGCGGTCACCAACACGCGTTCGCGCTCAGGCTCCGACCTGCCGCACGAAGTGGTACGCGACCGTGTGTCCGCCGAACGTGAGCGGGATCATGTCCGTCTCGGCGTCGAAGGTCGAGCCATCTGCCCGGATCGCCCGGAACCGGAACGAGGCCGGGAACGCCAAGGGCTGGACACGGTTCCAGTAGTTCCACGAGAAGAGCTGCTGATCGTCTTCATGAACGCACCGGCGGAGGAACCCCGGCGTGTTGGACCACGATGCCACCGTCAGCCCGAAGAGTTGAGCGAGGTTCTGGTTGCATGCGGAGTGCTCTTCGTCGAGCCAGATGTAGACCCCATCGGGGCTCGCGTCGAAGACCGGCCGGAGGTGTTCGGCCAGCTGCGGGATGACCTCCTCGTGCTCGATGGCCATGCGTGCACTCCTTTCGTTCGGGCTTCCGCCAGATCCGCCGGGATGGTCCGGCGGCCCATCCTCGCACCATTCCCAACAGAGGGCGGCGCTGCGACGGTGTCGGGCGCAGGTGATGCTCGCCCGCGTCGGATCTTGGAGGAAGGTTGGGCGCAACCTGGCGGAACGCACTCCAAGGTTCGTCGGAGACGACGCGCCGACCGCCTCGTGCTCCCCATCGGCACCTTCTAGACTTGCGGCCGAGACCGAAGTCACAGAAGGGATCGATAGCCACGCTCTTTGCCCGCCCTCGTACACACTGCGGCGACGGCGCTCTAGCACCGGACCAAGGATCCGCTCCTGGTCCAGGAGTTCCTGAACCACGCTGACCTCTCCCAGATCCCCCGATACGCCGCCGTCCTCTAGGATGAGATGGTCGACGCGCTCGGCACCTCGCTGTTCGAGGAGGCCCTCTAGTCGACCACTGAACACGCCAAAGGATCGACCAGGCTACCGGCCAAACCAGAGGGTCGATAGCGAATCTAGGCCTTGTGACCTGCATAGATGACTAGTCACATTTGTACGCTAGGATTGACACATGTGGGACCCAAGCCCGACCCATCCCTGGATCAACTTCCAGTTCCACCCTGACTCGCTGAAGCCCACCACCTGGGTGCTGCTCGGGGAGGCTAAGTCCAAATGTGAACACCTGATTGGCTCGCCCCTCCAACCCTCCGTCGCGGAGAACCTGTCGGCCGTCTATCTCGCCAGGGGGGTCCACGCCACGACGGCTATCGAGGGGAACACGCTCTCGGAGGACGAGGTCCTGGACCGGGTGCGCGGTGCAAAGGATGAGCTTCCCCCCTCCCGCGAATACCTCGGAATCGAGGTGGACAACATCATCCGAGCCATCGGGGACATCGACCAGGCCGTGAGAACAGGCACCCATCTTCCCCTCGATCGCAACCGGCTGCTAGCGTTGCACGCCATGGTCCTCCAGGGCCTTGAGAACCCCCCCGAAAACGACCCCGGGCACCTGAGGCGACACAACGTGGGAGTGGCGAGGTATAAGGCCCCCGACCATGGTCAGGTCCAGCAGCTGGTCGACTCGCTGTTCGAATGGCTCGAGACGCTCCACTCTCCACCCGGGGCAGGGGACGGCGACAGATTCGCTGCAAGCCTCGTCAGAGCAATCCTCGCGCACCTATACCTCGCGTGGATCCACCCCTTCGGCAACGGAAACGGGAGGACGGCGCGTCTTGTCGAGGTCCAGATCCTGACCCAGTCAGGGCTCGTCCCACTCGTCGCCACCAGCTTGCTCTCGGACTACTACAACAAGACAAGGGACAGGTACTACGGCGAGCTCGAGCGGGCCTCGGCCACGCTCGACCCCGCCGGATTCGTCGCATATGCCATCCAGGGGTTCGTTGAGGAGCTGCGCCTACAGATCAAGGTCGTCAAGGACCAGAACGTCCGCGTCGCCTGGGAGGGCTACATCCACGAGATCATGAACAGGTTCAAGGGGACGGATGCGAAGAGCCGGCAGCGGCGGGTGGCCCTGGCGATGCCTGCGGACAAGTTCATCACCCGCGAAGAGGTGCTAGAACTCTCGACGCGGATCGCAGCCGACTACGCCAGGGCTGGGGAACGGACCACCGCGCGCGACTTGAACGACCTCGCACGGATGGGCCTACTGGAGAAGGCAGGACGCGGCTATCGGGCACGCATGGAGATCATCGAAGCCTTCTCCTCCCCGGTCGCCGAGCCGCCCGACGACCTGCAGCTCCAACTCGGATAGCCGCCTTAGGCGCCGCGCCCGAAACGCGCGGGAGTCCCTATATAGAGAACCGTTTCTGCCGGGTTGCGGTGATGCAGGACCAAGCACTAGGGTTGCGCCCATGAGGAAACTGCTGAGTGTCGCGCTGTTCGCGCTCCTGCTCACCCTGGCGTCGACGCCGGCGAGCGCCCTGACCTGGCACCCCCGCGTGCGCGGCGCGGTCACATGCCTGGACACGCTCAGCCCGCCCGCCTACCGCATCGCCTGGAAGATCCGCAACGCCGTCGGGGTCCGCGTGCCCATGCGCGTCCTGTCGCATTCGAGACCGCTGAGGGAGAGCATCGCCGGAACGACCATCGCGAACCTCACTCAAACCGTGAAGGCGCAGTGGCGTTGGAAGACGGTGAGTTCAGACGGCACCGTCGGGCACCATCGCAAGACCGGTACAGGCAAGGGGTACGTGCTGCTCCTCGGGGACTGCACGGCGCCCGCACCCACCAGTGCGACCTTCCACGTACTCGGGTCCGGCACCGCCGACGTGACTTGGGGCAACATGAGCGGATCCAGTCAAGCGACCGTGTCCCTTCCGTGGACCGCGACCGTGCCCCTGGATCCGTCCTTCGATGCCGCGAGCCTGGTCGCCCAGGACGACACCGGAAGCGTCTTTGCCCAGGTGACCTGTCAGATAGTCGAGGACGGCGTCTTGGTGGCGCAGACCACCGCGAGCGGGGCGTATGCGGTCTGTTCCGCCTCCCACTGAATCAATCGGGACACGATCCGCGTCATCGAAGAGGCGCGCGATTCCGGTAGGGACTCCGAGAGCAACGTCCGCACGAGCACGCTGGAAGCTCTGCCGACGCGCTCGGGGTATACCCCGCGGAGTTGTTACGGTGGGACGAAGCTACGCCCTCGTAGGGCCGGCAGGAAACCCCGATCCGAACGTGGTTTCGACGATGGGCGACGCCACTCGGAACGGATTTCGCCGATTTCGGAACGTCCTGGTGCTCCGAGGAACGCCGGGCGCAGCACAAGCGCGACGGGACGGACAAACGTCGAACGGAGCCAAGGGTCTTCAAGACCTTCGCCTGAACGAGATCGTTGCGCTAGGTTCCGGCTTGCACGGGCCGCTCACCCCGCTCGACCTCGCGAACAAGGATCCCGAGGTGACCGAGGTCACCTGCGCAAAGGGACCTACTCAACCACCCGGTACAGGTGCCAGCGATCGGGAACGCCCTTCAGCTCGTGCTCGCCCGCGTCCTCGAACATCAGGCCAGATCCTGCGACAAGGTCCCTGACCGTTTGAGAAACGAGGATCTCGGAAGGACCGGCGAGCGCCCCGATCCGCGCGCCGATCACGACCCCGAGGCCCCCGACCTTCCCATCGATCGTCTGAACCTCCCCGGTATGTACGCCGGCCCGGATCCGTAACCCCGTCGGCTCGAGCGCCTCGATGATCTGTTCGGCGCACCTGACCGCTCTTGCGGGACCGTCGAAGGTCGAGAAGAAGCCGTCCCCCGCAGTGTCGATCTCGTTGCCGCGGTACCGGGTGAGCATCGCTCGAACGATCGCGTGATGGCGTTCGATGAGTGCTCTCCACGAACGATCACCTATCTCCGCGGCTCGGGCCGTGGAGCCCACCACATCGGTAAACAGTACCGAGGCGAGGAACCGATCGAACTCGATCTCCTCATGTCGGACGCCGGCGAGGAAGGTCTCGACGGCCACAACGACCTCGTCGGTATCACCGAGGAAAGGAACGTGCTCGTTCCCTTCGAGCTCGACGAGCTTCGCTCCGGGGATCAGGTTCGTGATGTACCGGGCCTCGTCGAGCGTTGCCACCTTGTCCCCGACCCGCCGGAGCGTGAGCGTCGGAACGGAGATCGTCGGAAGGATCGGCCGTGCATCGACCTCTTCCTGCATCTTCACGATCGCCTGGATAGTTCCGGGACTGGCACAGGACCGGAAGTATCGCGCGTGGTCCTCGAAGAATCGTGCGTCGCCGGAAAGCTCTTGTGCCTCCGCGCTCAGGAGCCATCGCATGAAGGGCTCGGTGCCCCAGGCTTCCTCGACGTGCTGGTCCCACGCTTGGGACTCCTCATCGGACCACGCCCACGGGTAGTCGAGGCTGCGGCGTCCCTTGATCCAGGGCGAGAAGAGGATGAGCGCGGAGGCCCGGTCGGGGCTTCCCGCTGCGAACATCGCCGCGAGCGTGCCGCCCTCCTCGAACCCGAACAGAACGGCGCGCTCGGACTCGGCCGCGTCCATCACAGCTCTCAGGTCGTTCATCCCGAGCTCCAACGCCAGCGATTCCTCTCGATCCGGGTGATCGGAGAGTCCTGTGCCCCGGCGATCGAAGATGATGAGCCGCCCGAGCGCGGCGAGCCTTCGGAACAACTGGGCATGGCGCCCCTGATCCCACGCCGTATCAACGTTCGAGATGAACCCAGGCGTGTACACGATGTCTGTTGGTCCTTGCCCGAGCACCTGGTACGCGATATGGATGCCGTCCACGGTCTTCGCGTACTTGGTCTGGGGGATCTTCATGTTCGCATCCTTCCCCGGACTGGACATCGCCGCAACCTGGGCACCGACCGAAGCTGAGAAGGGACGTCGCAACCACCGAGGTCACACGAGCAAAGTGACCTACTTCCTCACCCGGTACAAGTGCCAGCGGTCGGGGACGCCCTTCAGCTCGTGCTCGCCGGCATCCTCGAAGGAGAGCCCGCTCCCGGCAGTCAGGTCCTTGACGGTCTGAGATACGAGGATCTCGCTCGCTTTCGCCCTGGAGCCGACTCGTGCGCCGATCAGGACGCCGAGCCCGCCGACCTTGCCATCGATCGTCTGACACTCGCCGGTGTGCACGCCGGCTCGGATCTCGAGGCCTAAGGGCCGCACGGCGTCGGATATGTGCTCGGCGCAGCGGACTGCGCGCGCCGGCCCGTCGAAGGTAGCGAAGAACCCGTCTCCGGCGGTATCGATCTCGGTTCCTCGGTATCGGCCGAGGAAGCCGCGAGTGATCGCGTGGTGCCGTTCGAGCACGTCGCGCCAGGCGCGATCGCCCAAAGATGCGGCGGTGGCGGTCGAGTCCACGATGTCCGTGAACAAGACCGTTGCCAGCACGCGGTCGAGTTCTGCTTCCTGATCGCGCAGGTCGGCGATGAAGCTTGCAGCTGCTTCCAGGTTGCGCTCCGGGTGGCTGTACTCCGGAGCGTAGTCGGGGGACTCGGGCAGGCGCACGACCTTTGCACCCGGGATCTGGGACGCGATCCACTCCGCCGCTGGCAGGCCTTCGTCCTCGGGTTGCAGAATCACGGTGGGGACATGGATCGAGTGCAGGATGCTCCGGTAGTCGGTCTCCTCGTACATCCGTTCGTGGATCAGTGCGTCGCCCCTGCTAGCAGCATGTCGCATGAAGCGGGCCCAAAGGTTCCGCGCGGCCGGGTTCTCGGCGTGGGTCGGGGCCCCTGCGGCCTCCAAGAGCGGCCCCATCAGGTCCTCGTCCCCCCACGTGTCGGCGATGAGCTTGCGGAAGTCCTCGTTCTCCGCGGAGGTCGGGGCCCAGGGGTAATCGGCATCTCTGATACCGCTGGCTTGCCCACTCCACAAGAGCAAGCCGGCGGTGCGCTCCGGATAGGTGGCCGCGAACATCGCACAGATCGCGCCGCCGTCGAGACCTTGGCCGTACAAGAAAGGTCGGTCGCTTCCAGTGGCATCGAGAACGGCCCGCACGTCATCGACCCGCGTTTCGAGGTCGATCATCTGGGTCATCCGGTCAGAGAGGCCGATACCCCGCTGGTCCATGTTGATCACACGTGCGAAGCGAGCCAGCGCACGGAACCACGAACTCATCTCGTCGATTTCCCACATCATCTCCAGGTGCGAGATCCACGGCGACGCGAGCAGCAGATCTGGCCCCTCGCCGAACACCTGGTAGGCGATATAGGTGCCGTCCGCGCTCTGTGCGTAGCGGGTCTTCGGAATCTCCACCCGCGCATCTTCCGTTGCGGGCGTCCCTCAAGCAACTCGCATCAGCTGGCGAGCCTCGGTGCAAGGTGTTCAGGACCCGACACAGGTGCCAGCGATCCGGAACACCCTTCGCTCGTGCTCGCCGGCATCCCCGAACGTGAACCCGCGACTGGGGAGGGCGCCAGATACGTCTGGGGTGCACCGGTCCCAGCCTTGGTCCGCAGAACCTGCTCGTCCCCAACGCCAATAGAGCGCAGCCTTCGGCCGGAAGCGGGCTGGTCCTTCGCGACATCTTCGCCAAGGCCGACCTCTACGGGCAGCCCGGCATCAAGCCGCTCTCCGTAAGCGCATGGGTCGGTCAGAAAGCCTTGCGCGAAGGAGCTCGCATCGAAGATGTGGCGCGCCTGCTCGGATTCCGCTCCCTGGACCTCACCGCCCGGCTGCTCGCGCTTGACTGGCAGCGAACTGGGGAGTCGTGAGCAACTCGCCTCGTACGGCATCTACGCGAGAGAAGGTCATCGCTGCATGCCGTAACCCGGCGATCTACGAACTCGCCAAGGCGATCCCCGAACAAGGCGCGAGCGGTAGGTCGAGAACCTACCCCTCATTTGTCTGGCTTCTGTGGCAGGAGTTCTTCTCGATCTTCGGCACCCATCGAGCCGTGGAGCGCGAGCTTGGCCGTGGCGGTTGGTGGGTCCTTGTGCGCCGGGAAGTCCGGGCGATGTTTCCGGATGATCCGTCGATGTGGCTCCCAAGGGAAGCTCCGCGTCGCCAGCACTTCGAGTATTACCGCAACCGCTACATGCAACGAGACGACGTCGCCGAGCGACTGCTTGAGCTTCATCGCCAAGTCTCGGCGGCCCAGGCAGCTCGA
>JANXVR010000160.1 GCA_025351565.1 Actinomycetes bacterium | reverse complement strand
GATCTGCGGATGCGCTGCGTCCGAAAGGATCTGCCGGCCCTCTTTCGCGTTCGTGCCGTCGAGCCGGACCACTAGCGGAACGCTCGCCTGGACCCGTTTCAGGGCTTCCACTATGCCGTTCGCGACCACGTCACACCGCGTGATGCCGCCGAAGATGTTGATGAAGACCGACTTCACCGCGGGGTCGGACAGGATCACTTCGAGCGAGGTGGCCATGGTGTCGGCGCTGGCGCCGCCGCCAACGTCCAAGAAGTTCGCGGCTCGAGCGCCGGCTTGCGCGACAACATCGAGCGTGGACATGACCAGCCCGGCTCCGTTGCCGATGATGCCCACCGCGCCGTCGAGCTTCACGTACTGAAGCCCGGCGTCCTTGGCACGCTTCTCCACCGGATCGATCGGGAACTGCTCCTTCAGTGCCTCGGTCGCAGGACGCCGATAGAGCGCGTTGTCGTCGATCGTGACCTTCGCGTCCAGGGCCACCACCCGCCCGTCGTCTAGCAGCACCAGCGGGTTGATCTCGATCAACGTCGCGTCCTCCTCACGGAGCATCGCGAACATCTTCCGCAGGATGTCTCCCGCCGACTCGCGCGCTTCCATCGGGAGCGTCTCAGTGAGGTCGCGCACGTGGTAGGTGCGAAGCCCCAGCATGGGGTCGACATGGACGCGCCTGAGCGCCTCGGGGCGTTCGACCGCCAGTGTCTCGATGTCCATGCCGCCCTCGGCCGTCATCATGAAGAGGTAGTCCCCACTGGAGCGATCCAAGAGTACCGACGTGTAGAACTCCTGCTTCAGGGGCAGCAGCTCTTCGCACAGGACCCGCGTAACGGCGTGGCCCTGGAAATCCGAACCGAGCATACGAGCGGCTTCCTCGGCCGCGCGTTCCGGGGAATCGACCAGCACGACGCCACCGCCCTTGCCGCGGCCACCGACCTGGACCTGGACCTTGACCACCGATCGCCCGCCTAGTTCGCGGGTGGCGTCCGCGGCCTGCTCGGGAGTCTCGGCAACCGTCCCGCGAGGAACGGGGATGTCGTGGGCGCGGAGCAGATCCTTGCCCATGTGTTCGTACAGATCCATGTGGCTCCTTCGGGTGTGGGAACGGGGCTCTCAAGCGGTCGCGGCGCTCAGGCGCTCCCGCAGCCAAACGGCGATATCGACGGTTGAAGCGCCGGGCGTGAAGATCATCTCGATGCCGGCCTGTTCGAGTAGCGGGATGTCGCCGGCCGGGATGATGCCGCCGCCGAACACCAGGATGTCGTTCGCTCCGCGTTCGTGGAGCTCGTTCACCACCTTCGGGAACAAGGTCATGTGGGCTCCCGAGTGGCAGGACAGTCCGACGGCGTCGGCGTCCTCCTGGATGGCGGTCTCGGCGATCTGCTCGGGCGTCTGGTGCAGGCCCGTATAGATGACCTCGAATCCGGCATCTCGCAGGGCGCGCGCGACCACCTTGGCGCCGCGGTCGTGCCCGTCCAGCCCGGGCTTCGCCACGATGATCCGGAGCTTCTTCTGGGCCATGGCGGCCAGTCTAGCGAACGCGCAGGTTGCCTCCGCAGGGGTTCCTCGCGCAGGATGCAGCCTGTGAACACCCCCGAGACCAGATACGCGAAGGCGCCGGACGGCACGTCGATCGCGTTCCAGGTCGTCGGCCAGGGATCGCTCGACCTCGTGTTCGCGAACGGGATCTTCTCGAACGTCGAACTGATGTGGGACCAGCCGCTCTGGTCCCACTTCCTGGAGCGGCTGGCCTCGTTCTCGCGCCTGATCCTGCTGGACATGCGGGGGGCCGGCTGCTCGGATCGCGGGCCGGAGCCGCCGGTGCTCGAGCTGCAGCGAGATGACCTGGCCGCCGTCATGGATGCCGCCGGCTCGAAGACGGCCACGATCTTCGGTGTCGCGAGGGCTGCCTCCATGGCCATGCTTTTCGCCGCGACCCATCCCGCACGCGCCGACGCGCTGGTCGTGTACGCGCCGGTCGCCAAGACCGTTCGCTCCGACGACTTCCCCTACGGCCGCACCCCGGAGGAACAGGAGGCGTTCTTCGAACGGTTCGTCGGAGAGATGGGAACTGGACGGAACCTGGACCTGCAGGCGCCTTCGATGGTCGGCGATGAGCGATTCACGCGATGGTGGAGCCGGTTCGAGCGACTGGTAGCGAGCCCGAGCGCCTACGAAGAGCTTGCCAGGATCTTCGCGTCCGTCGACGTCCGATCCGTGCTGCCGGCGATCCATGTCCCGACGCTGGTGCTGGCGCGAACCGGCGACCTGATCGCGGACGCGCGCCAATCCAGGTTCGTCGCCGAACAGATCCCCGGAGCCCGGTACGTCGAGCTCCCGGGCATCGACCACATCCCGTTCGTCGGCGACACCGATGCGTTGCTCGATCAGATCGAGGAGTTCGTCACCGGCATGCCGCCCGCCGCGGCGTTCGAGACCGTCCTGTCGACGGTGCTGTTCACCGACATCGTGGATTCGACGGCCAGGCAGGCGGCGCTCGGCGACCGGGCTTGGAAGGAGCTTGTCCTAGCCCACCACGCGGTGGTGCGTGACGCGCTCGCGCGCTGGCGCGGGGTCGAGAACGACACGGCCGGCGACGGGTTCTACGCGACTTTCGACGGCGCCGCTCGTGCGATCCATGCGGCCCGCGAGGTGACCGAGCGGATCCGGAACCTCGGTATCGAGGTGCGCGCCGGCGTTCACACCGGCGAGTGCGAGATCATCGATGGCAAGTGTGGCGGTCTGGCAGTGTCCATCGGTGCTCGGATTGCTTCCAACGCGGGCCCCTCGGAGGTCCTTGTCTCGCAGACGGTGAAGGATCTGGTCGCAGGCACCGGTCTCGTCTTCGGGGACGCCGGTGAACACGAGTTCAAGGGAGTCCCCGACCGCTGGCACCTCTATCGAGTGGTGAGCCCTTGAACGAGCCAGATACGCGGTACGCGCGAGCCGACGACGGTGCCTACATCGCATATCAAACCGTCGGCGCAGGACCTATCGACATCGCCTGGCAGTTCGAGTGGATGGGTAACGTCGATGTCATCTGGCAGTCACGGGTGTTCGCCGAGTGGTTCGAAGGACTGGCGTCGTTCTCTAGGCTGATCCTCCACGACCGACGGGGAACCGGAGCCTCGAGCCGTAACGTGGCGGTGCCGAACCTGGAGACGCGGGTCTCGGACCTCCTGGCTGTGCTTGGCGCAGCCGGCTCCGAGCGACCCGTCCTCGGCGCCCAGCTCGAAGGCGGGGCGGCGAGCGTGATGTTCGCCGCCACCCACCCTGCGCGAGTGCACTCGCTCTTCTGGTGGTATCCGGCGCCAAGGTCCGAGAAGGCGCCCGACTACCCGTGGGGGATGGAACCCCAGGCACTGGCCGTGGAGATGGACGACATCGTCAACGCGTGGGGGACGAAGGCCTTCGAAGAGGGAGGTGGCACGGCGAGCGGGGCAGGACTCCCCTACTCCCTCCTGAGCCGCCAGACGGCGACGCCGGACGTCGCCATCGAACTGGAGAACATCTGGCGCGAGACGGATGTGCGGGGTACCTTGCCGGCCGTAACGGCGCCGACGTTGTTGCTGGCCCGCCATCAGGATCGCGAGGCGCTGGAGTACATCGCTTCGCTCATGCCCCGCGCCGAGGTGCGGTTGTTCCCCGGCGCTCCACCCTTCTCGAGTCTTCCGGCGATCGACGAGCAAGCCGCAGTCTTGGCAGCCATCCGAACGTTCATCGGCATCGAGGCACCCACGCCGGAGCTGGAAACCATCCTGGCGACGGTGCTCTTCACCGATATCGTCGATTCGACCCGGAAGCAAGCGGCGCTCGGCGACCGCGGATGGAAGGACCTGGTGGAGCACCATCACGCGGTCGTACGCGGCGCCCTCTCGCGCTGGCGTGGATCCGAGAACGACACCGCCGGGGACGGCTTCTATGCCACCTTCGACGGGCCCGCGCGCGCGATCCGCTGTGCCCAGGAGATCGCTGAGCGCGTCCGCGACCTGGGCATAGAGATCCGCGCCGGCATCCACACCGGCGAATGCGAGTTGATAGACGGCAAGTGCGGCGGGCTCAGCGTCACCATCGGCGCTCGCGTGGCTTCGAAGGCGGGCTCGTCCGAAGTTCTCGTATCTCAGACCGTGAAGGACCTGACCGCGGGCTCGGGCCTGATGTTCGAAGACGCCGGCGAGCACGAACTCAAGGGTGTCCCCGACCGCTGGCGGCTCTACCGGGTGGTCGCCTCGTAGACTCGGGAGCGCCATGGGCAAGAAGATCCAGCTCCGGCCCCCGGGCCTCAAGCAGACCACGAAGATCGGCACCCTCGGCCCCTATCGTGGCCGCTTGGGGCTGGCGTGGGTCATCGCGCCGCTGATCGCCGGCATCATCATCCTGATCGCGGGCTACTTCGCCGTCTTCCGCCCGTGATCGAGGCGTACTGCCACCCGCAGAGCGTTGCCCCCGGCGAACCGGCCCGTCTTCACGTCTCGACCGATGCGCGGGCTTTCAAGGTCACCGTGACCCGCGACGGAGCCGAGCAGGCGATGCTCTGGCAGGGCTCAGGCAACGGGACCCTCAACGCCACCCCGGAAGATGCCTCCGCAAGCGGTTGTGGCTGGCCCGCCGCGCTCCAGATCCCGACAAGCGAGGACTGGGCCTCCGGCTACTACGCGGTCACGGTCACAGCGGGCGAGGAACGCGCCGACGCGTTCCTGGTGGTCCGGCCCGGTCCGGACCTCTCCCGCCGCGCACCGATCCTGCTGGTCCTTTCCACAACCACGTACAACGCCTACAACGACTGGGGCGGACCGTCGCTCTACACCGGCGGCACCCGCGTCTCGTTCGAACGGCCGATGGCGAATGGGTTCCTGGTCAAGCCCGAACCGATCGGTCGGATGATGCAGACCGTGCCGGACAAGGAAGCCATGGGCTACCGGGAGTGGGCGCGCCCGCTGGGCCTCTCCGACTGGAGCGGCTCCAGCGGCTGGTGGAACTGGGA
>JANXVR010000125.1 GCA_025351565.1 Actinomycetes bacterium | reverse complement strand
GAAGTCCTTGCCCCACTGGGTGTAGATGGGGGCGGCGAAGGTCGAGCCGGCGCCGGTGAGCGGCACGCCGGTGTTGGTCGTGGTCCCGCCGGCACCCGTCGACGTTGAGTTCTTGCTGCTGCATGCTGCGGCGATGACGGCAAGGGAGACGATCCCCGCGACCACCGCAAGCTTCCGCGTCCTCATCAGCTATCTCCTTCTGGAGTTCGGTCTGACCCATATGGTTCCGCGTTGGGGTTGCCGACCGGTGGCCCGCGGATGAACGCCGGGTGAACACGGACCTGAAAAGGCCGGCGCCCTAGACTCTGGGGCATGACCACGCTCTCGGTGATCGTCGCCCTCGCGCTTGCAGCGATAGGGGCCGTGGCCGGCAGTTACCTCGGGCGGCGGGCCCTCCGGGGCCACATCCTGAGTGCCACCGCCGCCTCCGAGGCGGCGGAGTCGGCCCTGGCAGCCCAGCGCCAGGACACGCGTGAGCACCTGCAGGTCCAGGGCCTCATCCTCGAATCGATGGACGACGGGGTGCTCCTGTTCGATGAGGAGGGCTCCACGGTCTTCGCGAACCGAGCCGCGGAAGCACTCCTTGAGACCGCGCCCGCCGACGTCGGCTCGCTGCTGCCACTCGACCTGCAGAAGGCGGTCCAGCGGGCAGGGTACGTGGGTTCGGAGCAGCGCGCTGAAGCGGAGATCGGCACGCCGAGCCGGGTCCTGCGGGCGACGGCAACCCCGGCGGGCTCCGAGGGCGCCGTGCTGCTGGTGGTCCGCGACGTCACGGAGGCCCTGCGGATCGACCTGGTCCGCAGGGACTTCGTCACCAACGCCTCGCACGAACTGAAGACGCCGGCCGCCGCCATCCAGGCCGCGGCGGAGACGCTGAGCACGGTCGTGGACGAGGACCCCTCAGCCGTGCCGCGCTTCGCCCACCAGCTGCAGCGGGAGTCCCTTCGCCTCTCCAGGATAGTTGCCGACCTGCTGGACCTCTCGCGGTTGGAGAGCGGGAGTCAGTCCAGCGAACCCGTGCGCCTGGACGCCGTGGTCAGGGAGGAATGCTCGAGGAGCGCGGACCTGGTTAGGGACGCGGGCATCACGCTGACCATCAACGCCGGTGCGGTGCCACCGGTGCTGGGCTCGGCCCGCGATCTCGCACTTCTGGTTCGCAACCTCGTTGACAACGCGATCAGATACACGAAGTCCGGTGGCTCGATCGTGGCCGCGGTGGACACCTCCGATGATCAGGTGATCCTCACGGTTCGAGACACCGGGATCGGCATCGCCTCGCGTGAACTGCCCCGGGTGTTCGAACGGTTCTATCGTGTCGATCGAGCGCGCTCGCGCGAGACGGGCGGTACGGGGCTCGGACTAGCCATCGTGAAGCACGTCGCCGAGAACCTGGGCGGTAGCGTCAACGTGCAGAGCGAACTCGGCTCGGGGAGCACGTTCGAGGTGCGACTGCCCGCGTATGCTCCCGGTCCGTGACAACCATCTTCCTCGTCCGACACGGTCTGACCGCGCGAACCGGTATCACGCTCTACGGCCGCAGCGGCGGTTTCCCGTTGGATCACCGGGGCCGGGCGCAGGCCGAGCGCCTCGCTGCGCGGTTCGACGGAGTGAAGCTCACCGCCCTGTATTCGAGTCCGCTGGAACGCTGCGTGCAAACCGTCGAGCCGCTCGCCGCCACGCAGCGTCTCCACCTCGAGGAACGCCATGAGCTCATCGAGATGGACGCCGGCACGTGGACCGGCAAGCCGCTCCAGCGCCTGCGTCATCTGAAGGCGTGGAGCCAGGTCCAGACGTCCCCGTCCACGTTCCGCTTCCCAGGAGGCGAGAGCTTCTCCGAAGCCCGGGACCGCGTGGTGAGCGAGATCGAACGGATCGCGAAGCGGCACCGGCACGGCCGGGTCGCGGTGGCTACGCACGGAGATATCGTCCGCGTGCTGCTGAACCACTACAGCGGGGCCGGCCTCGATGCGTTCCAACGGATGGTCGCCGACACGGCGTCGGTGTCAGTACTCGCGATCGGTGGTGGACGGACAGCGGTC
>JANXVR010000226.1 GCA_025351565.1 Actinomycetes bacterium | reverse complement strand
CGCGGGATCAACCGGTGCGCCAGCGCGGCGGGCGCCAGCGCCTTCACGTCGTCGGGCAGAACGAAGTCGCGCCCTTCGCTGATGGCCCGCGCCTGCGCGCAGCGGGTGAGCGCAACCATGGAGCGCGGGCTTGCGCCAAGTGCGATCTCCGCGGCCGCGCGCGTCGCGAGCGCCAAGGAGACCACGTAGTCGATGATCGGTTGATCGACGTGAACGGTACGGACCGCCTGCTGACACGCGACGACCTCCGCGGGCGTCAGCACCGGGTTCAGGTCTTCGATGGGGTGGTGATGGAGCTGACGCCGCACGATGTCAGCGGCGCCCTGGCGATCCGTGTACCCGACCTCGACGGTCATGGCGAAGCGATCGAGCTGGCCTTCGGGGAGCGGATACGTGCCGTGCTGCTCGATCGGGTTCTCGGTCGCGATCACCAGGTAGGGCTTGGGCATGGGGTAGGTGATGCCCTCTACCGTCACCTGGCGTTCCTCCATGGGCTCCAGGAGCGCGCTCTGGGTCCGCGGCGTTGCCCGGTTGATCTCGTCGACCAACACCACGTTCGCGAACACCGGCCCCGGCACGAACCGGAACTCCATCTTCGCCTGGTCGTAGATGCTGATGCCCGTGAGATCGGAGGGCAGGAGGTCGGGCGTAGCCTGGACCCGGTTGAACTGCCCACCGATGGAATGCGCCAGCGAGCGGGCCAGCATCGTTTTGCCGACACCCGGAACACCCTCCAGCAGCAGGTTCCCCTCGGCGAACAGACAGATGGCCGCCGTCTCGACGACGACGGCATCACCGGTGATGACCCTCGTCACGTTCTCGACCAGGCGTCGGAACGCGGCGGTGGTCTCGCCGACCGCGAGTTCGGGCTGGGGCCGCATACTCCCCAAGGTGTCGGCGCAGGCGGGTTAGGTCTTGAGGCGGATGGGACTCGCGCCGCCCATCAGGCGTCGTTCTTCTTCTTCCCGAGGGCGCTGATCGCTTCCATGACCACGCGGTGGGCCAGGATCGCGGTGAGCTCGGATTGGTCGTAGGGAGGCGAGACCTCGACCACGTCCATCCCGACCAGATCCACCGCGCCGACGATCTGACGGACCGCGCGCAGCAACTCCCGGCTGAGCATCCCGCCGGCTTCCGGCGTCCCCGTGCCGGGTGCCATCCCGGGGTCCACGACATCGATGTCAACCGACAGGTAGATGCAGTCCGGCCCGTCCAACGCCTCGGCGATCGCGTCGGCGATCACGGCCTCGGACCCGCGGTCCTCCATCTCGACCATGGTGTGCCAGCGCAGACCCTGTTCGTTCATCCAGTCGAAGGTCTCCTTCTCCGGCCAGTAGCCGCGGAGGCCCACCTGCACGAAGTTCGGACCGTCGATCCAGCCCTCCTCGATCAGCCGGCGCATCGGCGTGCCGTGGCCGACCAGCGAACCCCACTGCTCCGGCCCCGTGTCGGCGTGCGCGTCGAAGTGGACGATGCCAACCTTCCTTGGCCAGCGGTACCGGCTCACCGCGGCGGCGCTCGGATAGGTGATGGAGTGGTCCCCGCCCAGGACGATCGGGATGGCGCCGCTGCTGGCCACCTGGAAGACCTTCTCGTGCGTGACGCGCAGGCCGCGGTCCAGGCGTGCCGGCACGATCGGCGCGTCGCCCGCGTCCACGACCTTCAGGTTGGCGTAGGGCTCGGTCGCCAGCTGGATGGACCAGGCGTACTCCGAACTCCAGGCGCTCGGCGCCATCCGGATGGCGCGCGGACCGAACCTGGCGCCCGGCCGCGAGGACACAGCGTCGTCCAGCGGCGCCCCCACGATGGCCACATCGGGCGCCGCCGCCGCAAGCGCCTCGACATCGGTCGCCCACGGCAGCTTCTCGAACGAACCGTGCCAGTCCGAGTAGTACGGCAGATCCGTGTTCGAGAATTCGGAGAACTCGTCCTCGCCGCGGAGCTCGGAGTTCTCGATACGGAAGTCGGGTGGGTCGGTCATGCCGTGAAGCATCGCAGATGGATGGCGCGGTGTGCCCGTGAGCCCGGCCTTACGAAGCTCAGAACTTGATGTCCTTGAGGATCTGCCTGGCGGCGTTGGCGCCCGGGGCCCCCGTGATGCCGCCGCCCGGATGTGCGCCCGATCCGCACAGGTAGAGGTCCTCGAAGACCAGCTTGTACCGGGCTTCGCCGTTCAGAGGACGCCACAGGAAGAACTGGTCCAGGCCGGCTTCGGCGTGCTCCACATGCCCACCCGACAATCCGTAGTCGCGCTCCAGATCCTCGGGAGTGATCACCTGCGAGGCCTCCACCAGCCCACCGATCCCGGGCGCGTAACGCTCCAGGACCTTGATGGCGATCTCCGACAGACGGTCCCGCTCCGAGGACCACTCGGCATCCCGCAGATGGCGCGGCGCCGCCTCGAACGCGATGCTCATGACGTGCTTGCCCTCGGGTGCGAGCGAGGGATCCAGCAGCGTCGGGATCGTGACCTCCAGCCACGGCTCCTCGGCGATGTGCCCGTACTTGAACGCGTCCTTCGCCTTCTCCACATGGTCGATCGAGTTCGCGATGACGATCCGCCCTTGCAGGCGTTCGGTTCCCTCGGCGCCCGTGAAGGCGGGGAGTGCGCCGAGCGCCAGGTTCACCTTCGCGGTCGCGCCCGGCGTTCGGATGTTGTTCGCACGCCAGATCATCTCGGGTCCCAGCTCCACCGGATCGCAGAGGTTGAGCGTGCGCTTGGGGTCCATGCCGCTGACCACCAGGTCGGCGTTGATCTGCTCGCCGCCGGCCAGGGTCACGCCGATCGCCCGCCGGCCCCGCACGCGGATCTCCACGACCTCGGCGCCCGTGCGGATCCTCCCGCCGAACGCCTCGACCGCTCCCCTGAGCGCCGCAGCCAGCGCCCCGGTCCCTCCCTTGGCGAACACGGCCGTGCCCGCCGCTCCCCCGTCGTTCCCGGCCGAATCGCCGAAGAACACCGACGCGGTGCCGGCCGCCCACGGCCCGGTGGAGGTGAATCGCACGCCGCGAGTGGCAAGCGGGCCACGGATGGCCTCGGACGTGAAGACCTCTTGCACGACGTCTGCAATGGCCATCGGCAGCGAACGGATGGTCTCGCGCCCGGTGCGCGCTCCCAGATCCTTGAACGACTTCCCGAGCCTGAGTCCGGAGATCGCGTCGCCGATGGAGGGCGCCTCGATGTTCGGCGGGGTCACCGCGTAGATGGCCGCCAGGAAGCTGGCGATGGCGCGGACCTTCTTGTCGAAGTCCGGGTACTCCGTGGCGTCCTCTTCGCTGATGGCTTTCAGTTCGTTCGCGGTTCGGCCGACGTCACCCCAGAAGGTGACGCTCTTGCCGCCCGGCTGGGGGGCGAACATGCGGACGTCCGGGGTGAGCAGCTGGAGTCCGTGCGCGGCGAGCTTCAGATCCTTCACCACGGACGCGCGCAGCCGACCGACGGTGTGGATGATCCCGGGAGCGGTGAACCCCGGCGCGATCTCGGAGTTGCGCAGGATCCCGCCGACCTCATCCGCGCGCTCCAGCACGGTCACGTCGTACCCGGCCTTGCCCAGATACGCGGCGGTGATGAGCCCGTTGTGGCCACCACCGACGACGAGGATGTGCGACCGCATCAGGCAACCCTCCTTCCGCGCTTCTTCTCTTTGAGGTATTCGAGCGCGGCGATCCGCCCGGGCGCGCCCATGATGCCGCCGCCGGGATGGGTGGCCGATCCGCACATCCACAGGTCTTGCACGGGGGTCCGGTAGCGCGCCCAGCCGGGCACGGGCCGGTTGAAGAACAACTGCTCCAGGCTCAGTTCGCCCTGGAAGATGTTGCCCTCGGTCAACCCGGTGAAGTCCTCGATGTCTTTGGGGGTGAGCACGAACTTGTGCAGGATCTTGCTCCGCAGGTCCGGGAAGCGCTCCGACAGCGTGTCGATGACGTTCTCGCCGAACGCGTCGCGCATCTCGGTGGTCCACGCGGCCCCGTCCGCCAAGTGGTACGGCGCGTACTGCACGAAGCAGCTCATGATGTGCTTGCCCGGAGGCGCCATGGACGGGTCGACCAGCGTCGGGAAGATGCAATCGATGTAGGGGCGCTTGGAGAACTGCCCGTACTTCGCGTCGTCGTAGGCGCGTTCCATGTAGTCCAGGGACGGGCTGAAGCTGATGGCCCCGCGGAGCCATTCGCCCACGCCGGGCTTGCACGCCAGCTCGGGAAGCGAGTCCAGCGCCAGGTTCACCTTGCCGGAAGAACCGCGGTACTTGTACCGCATGACCTCGTCCTTGAACGACTGGTCCAGGACGCCGTCGTCCAGCAGGTTGATGAACGTCTGCCGCGAGTCCAACGAGCTCATCACCACGTCGGCGTCGATCTCCTCGCCGGACGTGAGCGCCACGCCGGTCGCGCGGCCGTTCGTCACCTTCACGTGGTCTACCGGGACCTCGGTCCGGATCTCCGCGCCCAGCGCAAGCGCGGCGTTGGCGATGGAATAGCTGATCCCACCGGTGCCGCCCTTGGGGATGCCCCATGCGCGGAAGGCACCGTCGATCTCACCCATGTAGTGGTGCAGGAGGACGTAGGCCGTTCCCGGCGAACGCGGCCCCTGGAACGTGCCGATGATCCCCGATGCGCTCATCGTGGCCTTCAGCGGCTCCGTCTCGAACCACTGGTCCAGGAAGTCCGCCGCACTCATCGTCATCAGCTGGATGAACGTGGTCTGCAGCTTCTTCGGTAGATCCTTGAAGTCCTTCGCCAGGCCCCCGAGCGGGAGCCACTCCATCGGGCTCACCTTGCCCGGGTCCGGCGGCACGATCGACAGGATCGGCTTGATGAACCGGGCCATCTCGGCCATGAGCTGGCCGTACTCCTCATACGCCTCGGCGTCGTGCTTCGACCACCGGCGCAGTTCGCGCACGGTCTTGCCGTGGTCGTTCACGCGCCAGAGGTAGTCGTCGTCCAAGGGAGTGATGGTGCCGTCTAGCGGAAGGATCTCCAGACCGTGCTTGGGAAGTTCGAGTTCGCGGATGATCTCGGGACGCAGGAGTGAGACCACGTACGACATAGCGCTGAACCGGAAGCCCGGGTAGTGCTCGATGGTGATCGCGGCGCCGCCGAGGATCGAGTTCTTCTCAAGGACCACGACCGACTTGCCGGCCTTCGCCAGGTACGCCGCGGTGGTGAGCCCGTTGTGACCTCCACCGATCACGATCGCGTCGTATCGCTTGGCCATCGAGACTCCTTCGTCGATCGGATCAGGTGACCGGAGGTCGATCGACCTGCGGGTCGCGAACGTACTCGGCTCCGGTCGCCCATGCTAGCGACGGCCACGGACGGCGGCCAGCGCCCCATTGACCTGAAGTCAAACTACCCCTGCAGAGAACGCGCCCTCTCGTCTACGCTACTGCTCTCAAGCGGCCTCTCGCACTCGATCCAGTCCTTGAAGGAGGCACCACCGTGAGCGTCGGCACAGCGTTCTTCCCGCGCCAGCAGGAGCTGAACAGGAAGCTCGCATGGGGCGAATGGGCCGGGTACTACTCGGCCGCCGTCTACGCGGACTTCCACGACATCGAGTACAACGCGATCCGCGAGGCGGCAGCGGTCATCGACGCCAGTCCCCTCTACAAGTACATCGTGAGCGGCAAGGACGCCGAGCGGCTCCTGGACCGCGTGATGACCCGCGATATCTCGAAGCTGCAGCTGGACCGCGTCGTCTACTCCCCTTGGTGCGACGAGGCCGGCAAGCTGGTCGACGACGGCACGGTCGCGCGCATCGGGGAGAGCTCCTTCCGGATCACCGCCGCGGACCCCTGCCTGCGCTGGTTCACCATGAACGCGACGCACCTGGATGTTGAGGTCGAGGACATCTCCGACCAGACGGCGGCGCTCGCCCTGCAGGGCCAGCTCTCGCGCGAGGTGCTGGAGGCGGCCACCGAGCGCGACTGGAAGGACCTGAAGTACTTCGGCCGGCGGATGACGCAGATCGCCGGGGTCGATGTCGATGTCACGCGCACCGGCTACACCGGTGACCGCGGGTACGAGCTGTGGATGCCCACCGACGGCGCGCTCGCCGTCTGGGACCGGATCTTCGACGTCGGTCGCGATTACGGTATCTACCCCGTCGGGATCCGCGCGATGGACGTCGCGCGGGTCGAAGCCGGCCTCATCCTCATCGAGGCCGAGTACACCTCAGCGCGCCACGCGGTGAGCCCCGAGCAGCACTACTCCCCCTTCGAACTCGGCATGGGCAAGCTGGTGCGGTTCGACAAAACGAGCGACTTCGTGGGCAAACGCGCCCTCCTGGCCGAACAGAAAGCCGGCGGACCCGCCCGGCGGCTGGTCGGGCTGGACATCGACTGGAGCGGGATCGAGGCGATGTTCGCCAAGCACGGGCTGGCCCCTGGCGTGTCGCCGATGGTTACGCGCGAGGCCATCCCGGTCTACAAGGAGAACAAGCAGGTCGGCCGCTGCACCTCGTACACGTGGGGCCCGACCATCAAGAAGATGATCGGATTCGGGTCCGTGGAAAAGGTGCTGGAGAAGGTCGGGATGCGCGTGAGCGTCGAATGGACCGTCGA
>JANXVR010000225.1 GCA_025351565.1 Actinomycetes bacterium | reverse complement strand
CCTCGATGGCCCTTGGGTTCGGGTTCCGGTGTGGGTTCCTCGGCCTCCTGCACATGGACATCGTGAAGGAGCGGCTGGAGCGCGAGTTCCGCCTGGAGCTCATCGCGACGGCGCCGAACGTCGAGTTCCGCGTCTACCGGGAAGGGGAGATGGACGTCGTGCACAACCCCGCGGAGATGCCGGCGCCCGGGACGTTCGACAAGATCGAGGAGCCGGTCGTGTTCGCGACGATGCTTACTCCCGCCGACTACCTGGGGGCCGTGATGGAGCTCTGTCAGACCCGGCGAGGCGAGATGGTCGACATGGGCTACCTCACCCCGACGCGGGTCGAGATCCACTACGTGCTGCCCCTTGCCGAGATCGTCTTCGACTTCTTCGACCAGCTCAAGTCTCGAACGAAGGGCTACGCGAGCCTGGACTACGAGCCGTGGGGCCACCAGGAGTCCGACCTGGTTCGGGTGGATGTACTGCTGCACGGCGATCCCGTAGATGCGTTCAGCAGCGTCGTCCACCGAACGAAGGCCTACCCCTACGGCAAGCAGATGGTCGAACGCCTGAAGGTGCTGATCCCAAGGCAGCTCTTCGATGTTGCCATCCAGGCAGCGATCGGGTCTCACATCATCGCGCGCGAGACGGTGAAGGCAAAGCGCAAGGATGTCCTGGCCAAGTGTTACGGCGGAGACATCACGCGAAAGCGCAAGCTCCTCGAGACCCAGAAGAAGGGGAAGGCGCGGATGCGCCGGGTGGGGAAGGTCGATGTGCCGCAGGAGGCGTTTATCGCCGCCCTTCGCATCGACGAGGGCGCCAAGAAGGAGAAGAAGTGACGGAGGCGGGGATCTACGTTCACATCCCGTTCTGCCTGACGCGATGCGGGTACTGCGACTTCAACGCCTACGCAGGGATGGATCACCTCATGCCGCGGTACCTGCGTTCGGTCCTGGCCGAAGCCTCTCTGGCGGCCCCCGCATGGGCGGAGGAGCGCGTGATCAGCATCTTCCTGGGCGGCGGCACCCCTACGACCATGGCGCCGGCAGACCTTCGGTCGCTGCTCGTTCACATCCAGGATCGCTTCTCGGTGGATCCGGCGGCGGAGATCACCACCGAGGCCAACCCCGACACCGTCGACCAGGCCTCTCTGGAGGCGCTCCTGACCGCCGGGTTCGGGCGGCTGAGCATGGGGGCTCAGTCGTTCGACCTATCGGTTCTGCGCGAGCTGGAACGTGTGCACACCCCGGACAGCGTTCGCAGGGCATTCGGGGCGGCGCGCGATGCGGGCTACCTGAACGTGAACCTGGACCTCATCTACGGTGCCAACGGCGAGAGCGTGGAGTCGTGGGAACGAACGCTCTGGGAGACCATCGCCCTGTCGCCCGAGCACATCAGCGCCTACGCCCTGACGGTCGAGCCGGCCACCCCGCTCGGTCGCCGGATCGCGGCCGGCCAGACGCCCGAACCCGATCCTGACCTGCAGGCCGATATGTTCGTGGTCGCGTGCGAACTCCTCCGGAGCGCCGGCTACGCACACTACGAGGTAAGCAACTGGGCCAAGCCGGGGTATGAGTGTCGCCACAACCTCGGCTACTGGGAGCGCCGCCCGTACCTCGGACTCGGAGCCGGCGCACACAGCTACCGCGACAACGCCCGGTGGTGGAACGTCCGCCCGCCCGAGGAGTACATGAGCACCGTGGAACGCGGCGAACTCCCGATCGGTGGCAGCGAATCGCTCGAGCCCCAGGACGCGTACCTCGAAGAGGTGTTCCTGCGCCTCCGTACCCTCGAAGGGATCCCGGCCAGTTGGATCGACGACGACCGTGCGCTCCCGTTCCTGGCCAGTGGGCTGCTCGAAGAGGACTTCGGCAATCTGGTCCCGACCGAACGCGGGATGCTCCTGCTCAACGAGCTCGTGCTGGCGCTCGCCGGCTCCTGAGCCCCCGTCCCGAATCGCCGGTTAGCCGATTAGCACTCCCACCTTGGGAGTGCTAGTAGCATGGAGCGATGGCGGAGCAACAGCCACGACTCGGTCCTCGCAAAGGAGCGGTGCTCCGCGCGGTGGTCGAGGAGTACGTGCGTTCGGGCGAGCCGGTAGGTTCAGAGACGATCGCCGAACACGCCGGCCTCGGGGTGTCCAGCGCGACCATCCGCAACGAACTCGCAGCTCTGGAGGAACTCGGCTACCTCAAGCATCCGCACACCAGCGCCGGGCGCATCCCGACCGACGCCGGGTACCGGTTCTACGTGGATTCGCTGCCCGCGGGGGGCGGGCTGAAGGACGCACAACGCCGGGCCATCGCCGCGCACTACGCCGAGGCAATCTTGGACCTGGAGGAGGTGCTGAAGGGGTCGGTCCAACTGCTCAGCCGGCTCACTCGCTACGCGGGCTTGGCGGTGCCTCCCAACGCCTCCGACGAGCCGGTCGTGCGGCTCGAGGTGATCGATATGGGGCCCTCCGTCATGGTCCTGGCCGTGGGGCATCACGGCCGGGTGGACAAGCGTGTAGTGGACCGACCGGACAGCGCGGCCCCGTCCACGTTCGCGCGAGCGGAGGACAGGCTCGCGGGCCTTCGCGGACTCACGTATGCGCAGGCGCAGGCGCGCCTCCTCCAGCTGGCGGCTGAAGGACCGGCCGACGAGCACGAGCTCATGCTGCACGTCGCGGAGACCCTTCGAACCGCGCAGCAAGGGGATCGGTCCGCTCACATGGTGTTCGGGGGCGTCGCCAACCTCGCCGACGAAGCTCAGGCTTGGCGCCGCGAGACCCTTCGCCGCCTCTTCGAGACGCTCGAGCACGAGCAGGACCTGCTCCAGGTGTTGAGCGACGTAACGGCGCCGGGGAACGCGCTGTCGGTCACGATAGGCGGCGAACACCCGACCACCGCAGACCTGGACGCTTCGATCGTGTCGGCTCCGTTCAGGTCGGGCGAAACCACGGTCGGGACCATCGGCGTGGTCGGACCCACGCGCATGGACTACGTGAGCGCGATGGCTAGCGTTCGAGCCGTGGCCAAGCGGCTCAGCGAGCTCGCGACGGAGCTCAACCAGTAGCCATGCCGCCTGCCAAGGATCTCTACGATGTGCTCGGCGTTGCCCGAGATGCCAGCGCCGACGACATCCGCAAGGCCTATCGAGCGCTGGCGCGCGAACACCACCCGGACGTGAACGCCGATCCCGAGGCGGAGGAGCGATTCAAAGAGGTGGCGGGCGCCTATGAGATCTTGTCCGATCCGCAGAAGCGCGCCCGGTACGATGCCTTCGGGGCGTCCGGCCCCCAGGGCCAGCCGTTCACCGACATCCAGGACATCTTCGACATGTTCTTCGGTGGGGGCGGAGGGCGCCGCCGCTCAGGTCCTCGCGGGCGTTCGCATCGGGGGGAGGACCTGCGGATCGCCACGCAGCTCACGTTCTACGAGGGCGTCTTCGGCGTTCGGCGGGATCTGAACCTGGAGCGCTTGGCGGTGTGCGAGCGATGCATGGGCAACGGCGCCGAGCCGGGCACGGCGCCGTCCACGTGTGGAACGTGCGGCGGCAGCGGCCAGGTGGAGCAGCTGCGCCGCAGTGTGTTCGGCACGCTCATGACGGCTGCGCCCTGTACGACGTGCGAAGGAACGGGCCAACAGATCACCGACCGGTGTTCGTCCTGTAACGGCCGAGGTCGGAAGCAAAAGCCGGGGACGGTGACCGTGGACATCCCCGCCGGAGTGTCCGACGGGATGGAGCTTCGCGTGGGCGGCGGCGGGAACGCGGGCGCATCGAGCGGTCCGCCGGGGGATCTCTACGTGGTGCTGCGGGTCGAGCCCTCCGAGACGTTCGAGCGGCGCGGGCAGGATCTGCTCACGGTTCTCGACATCTCGGTGACCCAAGCCACGCTCGGCGCCGAGCTGGAGGTCGAAGGGCTGGATGAGCCCGAACACGTGAAGATCGAGCCCGGCACGGAGTCGGGAACGGTGATCAAAGTGAAGGGCAGAGGAGTTCCGAATCTGAACCGCCGCGGACGAGGAGACATCTTCATCACCCTGCACGTCGTGACGCCTCGCGACCTCAGCCGTGACGAACGCAAGCTCTATCAACAGCTGGCGGAACTTCGCGGCGAGGACGGGAAGCGTCAGGGGGCCCGGGCGGATCTGCGGCGCCCAGGGTTCCGCTAAGCTCTGGCCGTGACGCAGATCCTTGAAACGGATTGCCCATTCTGCAAGATCGCGCGGCGCGAGATCCCCGCGGAGATCCTGCACGAATCGGACAGAGTGGTCGCCTTCCGAGACCTCGACCCCAAGGCCCCCAGCCACATCCTGCTCATCCCGAAGGCCCACCTGGATTCCGTGGCCGCGGTGACGGAAGCGGACGGTGCCATGCTCGCCGATCTCTTCCGAGCGGCGGCGCACCTCGCCAACACCGAAGGGATCGCGGTCAGCGGCTGGCGGCTCGTGACGAACGTCGGGGCCGACGCCGGGCAATCGGTCTTCCATCTGCACTTCCACCTGATGGGCGGCCGGCCCATGGCCTGGCCGCCGGGCTGAACGCAGCGAGCGCGTGCCGCCTACGGCCCGAAGGGCGTGGGGTCAAGAACGTAGGGCGGACGCGGTGGTTGTGTGAAGTCGAATTCGTTCGCGAGATCGCCCAGGATCGAAACGTTCTCCCTGACCAGCAGCCGAGAGTCCGGCCTGGACATCGTCGCGGGATCGAGTCGGGCGCTCCCCAAGAACCGATCCTCGATGAGCTTGAGGAACGCGTCGAAGGAAAGGATCTGCGAGTCGATGTAGCCCGTCTTCGCGTAGGGGCTCATCATGATCATCGGGACGCGGATCCCGTAGCCACCCGGCTCGTCCACGAACGCCGGCTGCACGTGGTCGTAGAAGCCGCCCCAGTCGTCCCACGTGAGGAAGATGGCCGTGGAGCTCCAGTCCGGGCTGGTCATGGCGGCGTTGATCATCCGGGTCACGAACGCCATCCCCGTCTTGACGGCGCCGCCGCCCTTGGGATGCTCGCTGTTGTGGTGGCCGGGAACGATCCACGACACGGCGGGGAGCGTGCCAGCAGCCGCAGCTGCGAGGTACTGCGTGTGCGTCTGGATGTTGCCGAGCGATCCGTTCTGATTGACATCGGTGAACCCGGGCAACGGGTTCTTCACCGGTCCGGTCTGGTTCGTGGTGGGATAGGCGCACGGCGGGGTCATGCAGGTGTCGTCGTCAACGTAGTAGCGCCAGCTCACGTGTTGCTCATCCAGAAGGTTGGTGATGTCAGTCCACGCGTATAGCGGAGCCTCACCGTATCGGTACTGGTACTGGGGGCCCTTGAGTTCCACGTTCGACGAGCAGCTCATCGGGTCGTTCGGATCGGTGCAGGTGGCCGA
>JANXVR010000066.1 GCA_025351565.1 Actinomycetes bacterium | reverse complement strand
GATCTTGCTGACGGGTCTGCCCTCGGGGATCGTGGACGGGTTCCAGAACAACACGGGTCCCGTGCTGGCCGACATGCTCCGCCTCAACATGGCGATCCCGCCGGCGTCCAGTCCGAACCCGATGGGGCTTATCGGCGGCGATCCTGCCGGATTCCCGAACGGCCGGCGTCTGGTGGACGACATCTTCACGATCGAACTCCGCGCGATCGCCGGGGTCACCTACCCGCTCGTCGACCCGTCTTACACCCCTGACGGCGCGGCCGCCGTGGTGACCGACGGCGTGAGCGGACCCGAACATTCGACCGCCTACCCCGGGAGCTTCCCGTACCTGAACAACCCCATCGACGGGTACTCGCTGGTCCCGCCGTCGTGATGATCATGGACAGCGAAGGGCCCGCGGCCGGTATCGCTGTTCTGGACATCGGCGGCGACACGGGAGCGATCCAGGTTATGACGGACCCCTCGCTCCTGGGCAGGGAGGTGCACGTCACGCTGGACGGAACGCGTTCGGCCGCGCATGCGGTGGTGCATCGACGGCCGGTGCGCGGCGGCGCGGACCACTCGGCTCTGTTCCCCGAGCTTCCGGCGGGCTCCTACCGGCTCCTTGCCGGTGGAGCCGCGGGGAGACGGGTGGACGTGATCGCCGGAGAGGTATCGATCCTGGACCTTCGCTAGCGCGAACGGACCGGGCCCGAAGAGCCGGGCCCGGTCCGTTCGTTGCCGCTGGCTTCGCGAGGTGCTCGGTCCTCTGACGAGGGCTCGTCCGGTAGACCCTCCGGAGCCTGCGAGGTCGGTGAACTGGTCGGATTCTGCCGGTCACCCGGCGCGCGGGCGGGGTGGTCCCCGGCCCGCGAGGGATGGCTCAGCAGCCAGTCACCTCGAGGGTCTCATGCTGTGTGTGCAGGTGGACCACCTCCTTCCTCTCGTGCCGGGAATGGTGCCGCAGAAGGGCTCGAAACACAAGCACGCAGGCCGGGACTCAGATGGCGCGCATGCGGTTATTGCGGGCCTCGTGCTCCAGCTCGGCCAGGCCGAGCGCTTCCAGGAGCGGTGGGACGTACATCCCGAACCGTCCTCGTAGGCCCTTCTTCGCGCCGTACCACCCTCCGACCGGATTCTCCGGCGAACGCCCCCAAGCTTCGACCGTCCCCTCCTTCGCCGGCTTCTGTTCGTCGGCGGCGCCCAGGGGCATCCAGTCGCCGTGCTGCTTCAACATCGCGTGCAGATCCTCGATGCAGCGGAGCTGGTAACCCAGGCGCGTCGTGCCCACCTGGCAGACCAGGGTGGGCGGTTCGCCGGCCTCGTCGCGCCACATCAGATACTCGGAGGTCCCCGGTGGGGTGTGCAGGACCCATGGATCGCCCGCGGTGCCGGTTCCCTTCGCCTTTGCCATGATCGGTCTCCTTTCGTGAGCGGCGCCGCTCATCTTGCCCGGTTCCGCCGGGTCGCGCTCGGCGCGGGTCTTCAGCGCCGGAGCTGATCCAGCGCGCGATCCAGTAGCGCGGGCGCGCGGCCCGTTCGCCGTTCGCGCCTGTCGGCGAGCCCGACCAACCGCATCCCGCCCGCCACACCGAGCCAACGCAGCGGCTCCGGCTCCCACGCAGGGGAGCGGTGGCCGGTCCACGGCAGGTTCACCAGGTCGGTGTCGAGATCCAGGATCAGGTCGCGGAGCGTTCGTCCCGCCAGGTTTGCGGCGGCAACGCCGTCTCCCGCGTAGCCGCCGGCCCACGCGACCCCGCGGCCGGGGTCCAGACCGACCGACGGGAACCAGTCGCGCGGAACGCCGAGCGCGCCGCCCCACGCGTTGGTGATCCGCGCCTCCGCTGCCGCCGGCCACCGCTCGGCGATGATCCGCCGGAGCTGCCGGAAGACCGCCTGGGGCCGATCGAACGAGGGCCGGACACGTGAGGCGAACGGGTAGCGAACGCCGCCGCCGCCGATGGCGATCCGGTCGTCCTGGGTGCGCTGCGCGTAGAGGTAGAGGCGCAGGCCGTCCCACACGCACTCGTAACCCTGCCAGCCGACCTGGTCCCAGAACGAAGCCGGCAGCGGCTCGGTAACCACCATGTAGCTGTAGACGGGGGTGACGCCTCGAGGCCGGGCCTGGATGTCCGCCCCGTACCCCTCGGTGGCGAAGACGACGATGTCCGCGCGCACGCGGCCGTGCTCGGCCCGCACGATCCTGCCTTCCACCGAGCGCGCCGGTGTTCGTTCGAAGATCCGCACGCCGCGTCTCTCGCAAGCCTCGGCGAGCCCACGGGCGAGTCTGGCCGGGTGAACACGGGCGCAGTGCGGCGTCCAGAGCGCGCCGATCGCGCCGTCCACGCGAACGCGGCGCTGCGCCTCCTGGGCCGAGAGCCACGCGGCGTCCGCATCCCCGAACCCGAACGCATGCTCCTCCTCGAGGAGGGCGTGGAAGCGGTCGGCCTCGGGCTGCAGTGTGGCGACCCCGAGCGAACCGCCCTTGCGGTAGTGGGCGTCGATCCCTTCGGACAGACACGCGGTGCCGACCTCATCGACCGAGTCGAATAACGCCCGCTGCATCGCGATCGCGGCATCGCGTCCGTGCGCTGCGGCGATCGCGGTCTTGGGCGCAGGGAACGCCCCCGAGACCCAGCCGCCGTTGCGCCCGGACGCCCCGAACCCCGCGATCTCCCGTTCCAGGACGGCGATCCGAAGCGATGGGTCCGCCGCTGCGAGCGAGAGCGCCGTCCAGAGCCCCGTGAACCCCGCCCCGACGATCGCCACGTCGGCCCGGACGTTGCCCCGCAGCGGTGGGCGCGGATCGAGCCGGCCGGGAGCGGTCTCGTGCCAGAAGCTCAGCCCGCGGTAGTCGGGATCGGTCCGCATGTGTGGTCAATCTACCCGAGAGCAGTCGGCGAACCCGCGGATACCGAGGCCGGAGTACGATGCCAGTCGCGATGGGATCCGCGCGGTGGGATCCGCGCCGAGGGGGTCCGCGCCGAGGAGGGGATCGAGATGCAGCATCTGCGCGTCGCGCTCTACGTGCTGACGGGAGGGACCACCGACCAGGTGATCGAGCTCGCGCGATCGCCGGGCGGTATGGCGGAGGTGTTCCGGCAGCAGCCCGGCTTCATCGCGTACGGCATCGGCGTCACCGATGACGAGATCCTCCTGTCGATCTCCCTGTGGGACTCGACCGAGCAGGCCGATGCCGCCACACAGGTGGCCGCCGAGTGGGTCGAGGAGCACATCGCCGATCGCGTCGAACTGCAGGACGACTTCGTGGCGGATCTGGCGTTCCTCCTGCAGGCCGGGCCCATGCTCGCCGGCTGAGGACGGTAGGTTGGTGCCGTGATGACGTCGGAAGAGCTGGTTCGTTGGGGGATCCTGGGCACGGCGGGCATCGCGGAGAGCGCGTTCCTACCGGCGCTTCGCGAAGCCGGCGGTGCGGCGGTGCTGGTCGGAAGCCGCGATAGCGAACGCGCCCAACGGTGGGCCGCCGAGCATGGCGTCGCGGCCGGTGTCGAGGGCTATCAACGCGTCCTGGACGACCCCGGCGTCGACGCCGTCTACATCGCGTTGCCGAACGGGCTCCACGCTGAGTGGACGGTCGCGGCGCTCGCGGCCGGCAAGACGGTCTTCTGCGAGAAGCCGCTCTGCGCCACGCCCGGGGAGACGCAGCGCGTGCTCGCCGCGGCGGCGAGGGCCCCGGTTCCGCTGTGGGAGGCGTTCGTGTTCCCGTTCCATCACCAGATGGCGCGCGTTCGCGAATTGCTCGATGCCGGCACGATCGGTGAGGTTCGCGAGATCTCCTCGCGCTTCCATTTCTCGCTGGACGATCCGAAGGACGTGCGGATGCTGGCGGAACTTTCGGGCGGGTCCGCGCAGGACGTCGGGTGTTACCCGATCCGGCTCGCGCGGCTGGTGTACGGCACCGAACCCGACCTCGCGCGAACCATGGCCGATGCCACGTGGGAGCGCGGCGTGGACACCGAGTTGTGGGGTTCGCTCACCTTCCCGGGCGACCGGCGGCTCGTGCTCTCGTCCGGGTTCCACAGCGCCGACGACACGTTCACCCGGCTCCTGGGCACCGAGGGCGAGATCCGCATGACCAACCCGTTCCATCCCGAACCGAGCGACACGATCGTCACGGTGCGCGAAGACGGCATCGACACCGAGCCGGCCGTGCCGAGCGGGAAAGAGTCGTTCACTCCCGCGATCAGGCACATCCACCGAGTGATCCGCGGGCTCGAGGAGCCGCGACACCTCGCCGTGGACGACGCGCTCGGCAATGCGCGGGCGATCGCCTCGCTGCTGGCCGCCGCCCGCGGCATGAGCGCAGCCTTCTGAGTCGGTATCCTCGGCGGATGTCCCCGCCGCGCAAGCGCACGCCGTACTACGACAAGTTCGTCGCCCTGGGGGCCGAACTCGGCGACCGGATGGGGTTCGACGCGGCCGTGGTGTTCACCTCCACGCAGGAGGAGCACATGGCTACTCGCGAGGCGGTGGGGGTCTACGACGTGTACCACCAGGGCCCGATCGACATCAAGGGTCCGGACGCGCAGACGCTGCTGCAGCGGATCTTGGTGCGAGACGTGCAGCGGCGGATGAACGACGGCGCCGTGCTGTACTCGTCGGTCTGCAACGAAGCGGGCGGGATGATCGACGACCTCACGGTCTATCGCCTCTCCTCCGAGCACTTCTGGCTGGTCGCTACGCCCTCACGGGCCGATGTCATCGAGGCGCACCTGCGGGAGCAGGGCCGCGGTCTTCGCGCCTACATCACCGACATCGTGGCGGGCACCGCGTACCTGTCCGTCCAGGGCCCTCGCTCGCGCGAACTGCTCGCGCGGCTCGCGCCCGACGCCGATCTCGGCTCGGCGGCGCTCCCATACTTCCGGTTCATCGAAACAGCGGTGGCCGAGGTGCCGATGCTGCTGTCGCGAACCGGGTACTCGGGCGAACTGGGGTACGAGCTTTACTACCCGCGCGACTACGCCTCGCATCTGTGGGACGCGGTGTTCGAAGCCGGCGCGGAGTTCGATGCCAAGCCGGCGGGCCTGGGGGCACTCCGAACCACGCGGATGGAGAAGAAGTACCCGCTCTACGGGCTGGACGTGGGCGAGGAGACCTCGCCGCTCGAAGCGGGCCTCGGGTGGGCGGTGGATCTGGACAAGGACGGCTTCATCGGCCGTGATGCGCTGCGCGAACAGGCCAACGAGGGCGTGGCACGCACGCTGGTGGGCATCGGGTTCGCGGACACTTCCTTCATGCCTGCGACGGGCGATCGGATCACGACGCCGGACGGCGCCGAGGTGGGCCGGATCACTTCCGCGGAGACGGGATGGTTCCTGGGCAGGAACCTGGCGATGGGCTACGTGGATGGGAGTGTCCCGGCCGGGACCGAGGTCATGGTGAGCTCGGCGAACGGCGTCGTCACCACCGAGGCGTTCTACGACCCCGAGCGGGCCCGCGTTCGCGCCTGAGCGGCTGAGTTCCTAGCCGACGCTCACCGTTCCGCATCTCGGGCCCACCGCGTCAAGGTTCGGGCTACATGAGCGGCGGCAGCAACCCAGGGAGTCCGTCGACGTAGCCATCGAGGATGGCTTTCGCGGCGGGGTAGGAGGCGACGAGTGGATGCGCGAGCAGCGCGCCGAGCGCCGCGTCGTAGGAACCCTCGACCGCGGCGGTCACGGTGAGCCGTTCGTAGAGCTTGACCTGTTGGACCAGTGCGAGGGCGGGTTCCGGCATGGCGCCCTGCGCGATGGGATGGGCGCCGTGCTCGTCGGCCATGCACGTGACCTCGACCACGTCGTCGTCGCACAGGCCACCGATCGCACCGCGGTTGGGGACGTTCAGGATGAGTGGCACCTTGCGGCGCTGCATCGCGGCCGCCATCACGGCGATGGCAACGCCCTGGTAGCCCTCGTCCTCGAAGACGTCGCCGGGTTCGCCGGGTTCGTCGGGGACCGTCTGGCCAAGCTCGCGCGCGAAGTACGTGGCGTCGCGCTCG
>JANXVR010000283.1 GCA_025351565.1 Actinomycetes bacterium | reverse complement strand
CCCATCCAAATCGAATATCGGTCCGCTGCCCGACGGACGACGGATGCCTTAGGAGGGGATCGATGTCCGTCACACTGGAAGAAGCACCCGTGTCCGCGCGCAAGCGCGTCGACCGTGATCCGGTCCAGGCCAGGGTTCTCTGCTGGCTTGTGACGGTGGGCGTTGCGCCAGCGTTGACACTGCAGTTCGCTCGCGGCTGGGGTACGTACAGGCACGACTTCTGGCTCATGGCATCGGTTGCCCTGGTCGTCGCCCTGGCCGATCTCTTGCCTGTGCCGCACTGGGGCACATTTACGGTCAGCGTCTCTACGCCGGTCACCATTGCCGCGGGGATGATTCTTGGTCCGGTCCAAGCTGGCGTGATCGCGCTTGTCGCCGCTTTTGATAGGCGAGAGTTCAAGCGTGAAGTGCCACTTGCTCGCGCTGCGTTCAATCGGAGCCAGGTGGCGGCGAGTGTGTTCCTAGCATCCGCGGTGTTTCATTCGTTCGGTCGGAGTGCCGCGGATTTCCCGATCATTCTCGGTCCCCTGCTCTTGGCGGTGCTGACGGACTTCAGCGTCAACATGTTCCTTGCGTTATCTGTTGCCCGATACTTCACGGGACTTACGCGCATTGAGCTCTTCCAACGTGTGTACGGCGATGATCCAGTTCGGCTTGCCACGACATACGCATGCCTTGGACTCCTTGCCGCCTTCATCGTTGCCGAGGTCCGCGCGGCGGGCTCTTGGGGAGTGATTGCATTCATTGTTCCCCTCCTCTTGGCAAGGGAGCTCTTCACAACCGGTCAGAGACTGCGTGACGCGGCAGGCCAGATTCGAAAGAAGAACGCCGCTCTCATCGAAACTGTTGAGCGGATCGCCTCTGAAAGGAGAGACGAACGATTGTCCGTGGCCGGTGAGCTCCACGATGAAGTTCTTCCCCCTTTGTTCAAGGTGCATCTCATGGGTCAAGTGTTGCGGCAGGACCTGATAAGTGGCCGGTTGCTCGAACTGGACGACGACATACCCGAACTTCTGGACGCGACGGAGGCGGCGCAGGCAGCGATCCGCTCCTTGGTGGGCGCGCTCCGTAGATCCTCGTTGGGGCCCGCGGGACTTAACTCGACTCTTAGGCTGCTCGCCCGGCAACTGGAGGCCGCTGGTTCCCCAAGGATCGTTCTGGAGCTGGAGGATGTCGGCGGCTCTGACGCAATCCAGCTGCTCGCCTATCAGATCTCCCGCGAAGCGATGACCAACGCCTCCCGCTACTCGAAGGCGTCCAGTCTCACGATTTCCGTTCGCAAGGGTGAGGACGAAAGCATCCATCTGCTCGTTGAGGACGACGGTATCGGGTTCGATCCCCATCAGGTGGAGTCCGGCAATCACTTCGGGCTGCAGCTGATTCGGGAGCGCGCCCAGGCTGCCGGGGGAGTGGTTCATATCGATTCGTTACTGGGATCCGGAACTCGGATCAGGGCGGTGCTTCCGCCCGAGCTGCCGGGAATGTCCTGAATCAACCGACGAGCAAGGCTCGGGCAGAAGAATGGCCCGGGGGATTGCCCGGGCCATTCTGAAGACTAGCGAGGCTGCTCAGACGCGGTAGTGGGCTCCTCCGGCGACGATCACGGCCAAGAGCGATCCAAGAGCGATGGCGATGCGCTTTGCGGTCTGCATGCGATGGTTCCTCCCTCTCCCGGCGGGCGGCTTAAACACCGACCGACTCGATCCACCCCAAGTGGGGGACTGAGGAGAACTATCGGGTGACACCCAGTAGGGGGACAAGCCCGAGCTTTGACCTACGCTGGATGCACTAAGGTTTGACGAGAGGGGTGCTTCTCCCGAGCGGTCCAACGGAGGAAGATGTGTGGGCGGCCGCCAGAGGAGTAGTTGTGCCCCCGATCGAACCGACCACCAAAGGAATCATGCACTTGCGGCCCTTTACTGCCGCGACGGCCTACGGGTTGCTCGTTGTCTTCCCGACCTTGGTGCTCGTCGGCTACCTACTTATGCGCTCAGCAGCCCCGGTGTCGGTTGCGCTGCTCCTCTGGGTCGTGATGGTGGCCGCGGTCGAACTGCTTCCCGTGTCAACTTGGGCCGGAGTGCAGGTGAGCCTGGGATTCACTCTCTTAACTGCCGTGGCCATCATCTTCGCGCCGCCTTTGGCCGGGCTCGTAGCCCTGCTTGGCGAGTGCGATCCGCGCGAGTACCGGCGAGAAGTGTCCTTGGTGCAGGCTTTGTTCAATCGCAGCCAGGTGGCGCTGGCTGTGATGGCATCGAGCGCGGTCTTCCACCAACTTTCGAGCGTGGGACATCCGCTCACCAGCATGATCCCCGCTGCTCTTGTCGCGACGGTCGTCGACTACATGATCAACATCGGGTTGGTCACCACTGCGGTGAGCGTCGGCTATGGCGACCGACCAGCGCGAATCATGCGTGAGCTCCTAGGGCGAGGGCAGGAGTTTCTCATCAGCTATGTGGGGTTGGGGGTACTGGGCACCGTCCTTGCCAAGCTGTACCACTACCCAGGTGTCGGTATGTGGTCGGTGGTTACAGTCTTCGCTCCACTGCTGTTTGCCCGTCAGATGTTCATCCGGTCGCAGGCGTTACAGGAGGCGCACCAGGAGCTTCAGGAACGGGAGCAAGTCCTGCGTTCGCTCTCCAACGTGATGGCGGAGGAACGGGCGGACGAACGAACGCAGATCGCCGCGTATCTGCACGACGACCTCGCGCAGATCTTGTTCCGTCTCTCGATCCAGGTGGACGTAGCGCGGAAGCTCCTTGAGAAGGGCGAGCTCGCCGAGGTCATGGAGCAGCTCGAGAACATCCGCGAATCCAAGCAGGACACCTCGGACCGAGTGCGCGCCCTGATCCGTGACCTCCACCGATCTCCGTTGGGGGCCAAGGGACTTGCGGAGGCGCTGGAGTCGTTCACCGATGAGGTCGGCCGTGACTCGGGTGTGAGCTTCCACCGCGATATCGCCGATATCGATCTCCCGGCACCGATCGCCCTCCTCGTCTATCACATCGCCCGGGAGGGCCTGATGAACGCGCTGAAGCACGCGCGGGCGAGCGACATGTGGATAGCGGTTCGCGAATCGGGAGAGTTCATCGAACTCGAGCTTCGCGACAACGGCGTGGGGTTCGACTCCACGGCACCTGGGCCGGAGGGCCATTTCGGGATGGCGATGATGCGCGAACGTGCACAGGTGGGTGGTGGAACGTTCGCGGTGGCGAGCGCCCCGGGCGAGGGGTCCACCATCACCGTCAGATTCCCGATCGCACTCCTGCAGGTGACGCCGTCGCCCAACGTGCCAGCGTCCGCCGCGGGAACCGCAGCTCGGCCGGCAGATGCTTCCCGCGATACATCAGGAACCACCGGGCCGGGGGGCGATGGTTCTCGCCAAACCGCCCCAGCGTGACCGCGATCAGGAACCACGCCATCCCTAGGTAAAGCAGCACGTCGCCCGGGGACAGTACGATGCCGACGGGTTCCGGCACGGGGATCACGTCGCCCAAGAATGCCAACGTGTCATCGCTGGTCATCTGGTGGCGCTTCAGTTCATCGGCGATCCGCACCGAGCTGTCGGCGCCTGCTGAGCGGGCCGCCGACAGGCTTACCGGCATCCCCCCGTTGGGCACCGCCACGGCCAGGTTCATCCCCAGCCCCAGCAGAACCAGCCACGCTCCCGGGAGTCGCCGGTTGATCGACGCGAACGTCACCAGGAGCGAGTAGGAGCCCGCCAGCGCGAGCACCGCGAGACGGTGGTCATAACCGACGGGCGTCGCTTGTAGCAGAAGCCCGCCGAGCGCAGCAGCCCACCAGTGAACACGCACGCGTTCGAACGAGCGGAGGCTTCCGCCTGCGACCAATCCCGCGAGCAACGCGAGAGCGACGATGGGGATGACGACTGTCATAGGAAAGGCCCAGGTGAGAGGCGCCGGGGAGCGGATGCTCCCACGCATCCCCGACCGTGTCCAGCAGCGGGCCGGTGGCGGCGTCCGCCTTCGAGCGCCCTGCCACTAGCATGGGGTCCATGCCCGTCCCGGACGACACCGGCTATTTCGGCCCCGACAGCGTGAGCTGGCAGGTCCACAAGGAGGTTACGGTTCTGTTCGGTGGGGCCCGCGCGGTTCTGATGCAGGCCGCGCATCCGCTGGTCATCGCCGGTGCCCGCCACACGGGCTTCTACGAACGGAACCCGTGGAAACGTCTGCAGCGCACGCTGATCCTGACATACACCGTGACCTTCGGGACCAAGGCCGAAGCCGACGCAGCGGCGGAGCGGATCAACGAGGTGCATGCCCGGATCCACGGCATCGACGAGATCACGGGGCATCCCTACGACGCGCTCGATCCTGCGTTGCTGCTCTACGTGCATGCGTGCCTCGTTGACTGCGCCCTGCTGTTCGAGGAACTCACGGTCGGCAAGCTGGATGACGCCGGACGGCAGCGGTTCCACGAAGAGCAGATGCTCGCCGCCGAGATGATGTTGGTTCCACGGGCCATGATCCCGCCCACCGTCCCCGCCCTGCGCGCCTACCTCGAAGACCTGGCCGACGCCGGCACGTTCCGCGTGACCGACTCTGCCCGCCGGGTCGCCGACCTCTTCCTCTCCCCGCCGGCGGAGGCAGAATGGCGGCCGATGCTCAAGGGCGTGTCGAGGTTGGCGTACGCGACGCTGCCGCCGGTGGTCCGCGAGCTGTACGGCGTGAAGGCGGGCGCGGTCAGAGGTGCGGCGACCCGGGCGACGCTCGCCGGGATCCGCACGATCAGACCCGCCCTGCCGCCGAAGTATCGCTACATCGCGCCGTACAACGAGTTCCGGATGAGAGCGAAGGGGATCGAACCGCCGGGCGAGGTCGAGCAGGCGCGCAAGCGGGCGGGCATCCGGCTGGATCTCGCGAAGAGCATCGGCGAAACGGGAACCGAGGATCCGGCGGAGGGTTCGCAAGCGCCAGGGGTGACCGCGCCGTGATCGACGGGCTGCTCCTGGATATCGACGGCGTTCTCACCGTCTCGTGGGAGCCCCTCCCCGGCTCCGTTCAAGCCATCGAACGTTTCCGCGCGGAGCGCGTGCCTTTCCGCCTGATCACGAACACCACGACGCACACCCGCTTGGAGCTGGCACAGATCCTTGTGGCGGCCGGGTTCGATGTGCAGGCAGGCGACATCGTCACGGCAGTCGTGGCCACCGCGCGATACCTGCACGGCGCCCACCCCGGCGCGCGGGTGTTCGTGCTGTCGGACGGGCGACCCGGCGCGGACATGGACGGCGTGACCCTGGTGGACGAACCTGAGGACGCGGATGTGATGGTGATGGGCGGCGCGTCCTCGGCGTTCAGCTATGACACGATCAACCGGATCTTCCGGAAGGTGGCCGACGGGGCGCCGTTGGTGGCCATGCATCGCAACCACTACTGGCGAACCAGCCGGGGGCTCGAGCTGGACGGCGGCGCCTACGTCGCGGGCCTGGAAGCTGCAGCGGGCGTCATCGCAACGGTCTGCGGCAAGCCCGCATCGGCGTACTTCGATACAGCGCTCGAGTTGCTCGGCCTGCCGGCCGGACGCGCGGCGATGGTGGGTGACGACATCACGAACGATGTACTGGGTGCCCAGGCCTCTGGGCTCACCGGGATCCTGGTTCGAACGGGGAAGTTCAGGGAGTCGGATCTATTGCAGGGCAAGGGGAAGCCGGACCATGTCGTGGACAAACTGGCCGATGTTCCGGATCTGATCCGCGGGACATGATGGACGCGCGAGCCCGGCACGCGCACGCGCTGTTCGCCGGGATCGCCGCCGAATACGAGTGGATGGGCGCCGTCCTGTCGTTCGGGCAGGACGCCAGGTGGAGGCGCGCGATGGTGGAGGTGCTCGCGCCCCGGCCCGGCCAACTGGTGCTCGATGTCGCGAGCGGAACCGGACTTGTTGCCAGGCGGATCGGGGCCCGGGGGGCGCGGGTGATCCAATTCGACCCCAGTGAGGCGATGCTCCGGGCGGGGCAGCGCGCGGCGCGCGCCGCCGGGCTCACCTCGGCGCTTCACCCTGTGTTGGGCCGGGCCGAGCGGCTCCCGTTCGGTGACGCGACGTTCGATGCGGTCTCGTTCACGTATCTGTTGCGGTACGTGGACGACCCGGGCGCCACCATGAAGGAACTGACGCGGGTGCTTCGCCCCGGCGGCCGGCTGGCGTGCCTGGAGTTCCATGAACCCCGTGCGCCTGTGCTGCGTGCGGGGTGGTTCGGCTACACGCGGTACGTGATGCCGCGGGTCGGCGCGCTTGCCTCGCCCGAGTGGCGGGCGACGGGCGTGTTCCTGGGGCCCAGCATCACGCGGTTCTATGCGGATCACCCGCTGGCCGAGCAGGCTCGGTGGTGGCAGGAGGCGGGGTTGCGCCACGTTCATTCTCGCGTGATGTCGCTCGGGGCCGGCGTGGTCTGGTGGGGCCAGCTGGATGGCTAGGAGCGATCCGGGCGCTCCCGCGTTCTACGCGCTGACTCCGGGCGGCCGGCGCGACTACTGGACCCTCCTGCACCCGCCGTACACGATCTGGCATCTCTCGTACGTGGCGCTCGGTGCCGCGATCGCGCCCCAGTTCCGGATGCGGTGGCTCCTGGAGTCGCTGCTGGCCTTCTTCCTGGCCATGGGCGTCGCCGCCCACGCCCTGGACGAACTTCGTGGACGTCCTCTGCGGACACGTATCCCTTCTGCCGTCCTTGTGGGGCTCGCCGTCGCGGGACTGGGGGGAGCCGTGGTCTTGGGGGTCCACGGCGTGCTGTCGGCGACGCCGTGGCTCGCGGTGTGTATCCCGGTCGGGGTGTTCCTGGTGGTGGCCTACAACCTCGAGTGCTTCGGCGGCGCGTTCCATTCGGACCTGTGGTTCTCGCTGGCCTGGGGTGGGTTCCCGGTGATCACCGCGTACCTCGCCCAGGCGGGAACACTTCGCGTCCCCGCCGTTCTGCTGGCGGCAGGGTGCGCGGGGTTGTCCGCGGCCCAGCGGGTGCTGTCCACACCGGTGCGGCGCCTGCGCCGAGACGTGGCCGAGGTGCGAGGAACCATGATCTTCCACGACGGGACCCAGCAGCCGCTGAACGGCGCGGCCCTTCGGGCCGCGCCCGAACGCGCGCTCAAGCTCCTGTCGCTCTCCGTGCCGCTCCTGGCCCTGGCTGCCGTGCTCGCCCGGATCTGATCGGAGCCCTCGGGCACGACGCGCGGACGACCTACTCCGACGAGACGATGGCGAGCACTTCATCCGCGTAGCGTTCGAGTTTGGCGGGGCCGACGCCGCCGATCCCGGCCAGGTCATGACGGTCGCGGGGTTTGCGTTCGGCGATCTGGGCCAAGGTGGCGTCGTGGAAGACCACGTAGGCGGGCACGCCGTCGTTTGCCGCCCGCGTCCGGCGCCACGCCTTCAACCGATCGAACAGTGGACCGTCCGTGGGCGTGAGCACCGGTGCCCCGGCGCCCCGGGCCTTCTCCGGCCGGGCCGGCGGCGAGGCGACCACGCCAAGCTCCTGAAGGAACGGCGACGGCGTGGTGCGCATCTCGCGCGGCCATGAGAGGAACAGGTGGACCCGTGCGCGCGTAAGGCCCACGTACAGGAGCCGGCGTTCCTCGTCGGGGTCGGCCTCGGTCCGTCGCGCCTTGTAGGGGAGTTCGCCGTCGAGCAGACGCGGCAGGAACACCGCGTCGAACTCCAGACCCTTCGCGCGGTGGAACGTCATGAGCTGCACGCCGCGGCCCTGATGCTGCACCGTGAACCGATGGTCGAGTTCGGCCAGGAAGCCGGAAAGCGAGGCGCCCGGGCCGGCCGAGGCCTGGTATTCGGCGGCGATCGCGCGCAGTCGTCCCAGGTCCGCCTGCCGCGTGATCTCCTCGTCGGCGTCGGGGGCGGTCTCCGGGCCGAACCCGAGTTCGTCGGTGATGGCGCTGACCGTGGTGGCAACGTCGGGCCCGGCCGGCGTGCGCCGCAGACGGCTCAGCACCGAGCGGGGGCCCGGCCGGCGCAGGAACGCCCCATCACGCACCTGATAGGCGATCCCGGCTGCGGCGAAGGCTTCCTCGTATAGCTCTGAGCGGGCGTTCACGCGGTAGAGGATGGCCATCTGGTCCCAGGGCGTGCCGGCCGCGTTCAGCTCGCGGCACTGCGCCACCACGAACGCCACCTCGGCGTTCGTGTCGACCACGGCGCGCGCGGTGGGGTTCGGCCCGTCGGGAAGGGTGGCGCGCAGCTCCTTGTGGAAGCCGCCCATCTTCGTGGCCAGGGCGTTCGCGACGGCGAGGACCTGCGGCGAGGAGCGGTAGTTGTCCTCCAGCCTGATCACGGTGGCGCCGGGGAACCGGTCGGGGAAGCCGAGCAGATGGGACGGTGAGGCGCCGGTGAACGTGTAGATGGTTTGGTAGTCGTCGCCGACCACACAGAGGTCGTCGCGTTCGCCGAGCCAACGATCCAGCAAGGCTGCCTGCAACCCGTTCACATCCTGATATTCATCGACGGTGAACGCCCGGAACCGTTCGCGGACGGTGTCGGTCGCCGCCGGATACCGGTCGAACAGATCGACCGCCAGACCGAGCATGTCCTCGAAATCGATCCGGTCCATCCGTTCCTTGCGGCGTTCGTAGCCGTCGTAGACGCGCTCCATGAGCTCGGGCGGGATGGGCGGCTCGTGGCCCTGCGCCTGGATGGCCTCTAGGTAGCCGGCCGGGGTGATGCGCCTGTTCTTCGCCCACTCGATCTCCCCGGCCAGCTCGCTGCGAGGCAGGAACTTGTGCGGTGGCGGCAGGGCGTTGGCCAGCGAGGCTACGAGCGGTGCCTTGGAATCCAGGATCTGGGGGAGCGGCCGGCCGGTGTGGCGCTCCCAGAGCCCGTGAAGCTGTGAGAGGGCGGCGGAGTGGAACGTGCGCGCTTCGACGCCAGTGACGCCGAGATCCGCCAGGCGGGTCTTGAGTTCGGTCGCAGCCTTCTCCGTGAACGTGACCGCGAGGATCTGTCCGGGGGCGAAGCTTCCCGCGGCCACCTGGAAGGCGATGCGGTGCGTGATGGTGGTGGTCTTGCCGGTCCCGGCTCCCGCGAGGATGGCGACTGGCCCACGAACGGCGCGCGCGGCCTCGCGCTGCGCCGGGTTCAGGCGCTCGAGGATGCGGCTGGGATCGATCACGGCGCGACCCTATCAACGCCCGCCGACACGTCCGGCTCCCGTAGACTGCCCACCGTGCCAGAGGTTCATAAGTTCGTCGGGTTCGTGGTGGTGAGCGTGTTCGCCGTGGGCTGGATCTGGGGCCTGGGTGCGGCGATCCGCAAGCGCGCCCCGAGCGAGAAGTTCTGGGTGTGGCTCTCGATCGCGCAGGTGCTCGCCGGGTCGCAGGCGCTCATCGGGCTGGTGCTCCTGGCCCTGGGGAAGCGCCCGGATGTGTGGCTCCACTACGTCTACGGGTTCGGGCCGATAGTCGTCCTGGTGATCGCGCACGGCCTGGCCCGCGACCTGGACCGAACCGAACCCGGCGAACGCCCGCTTGCCACGTGGGTCCCGTTCGCGGCGGCAGCGTTCATCTGCTTCGGCTTGACGCTGCGGGCACTCATGACGGGGCTCGGGCGCGCCTGACGGCCCGCGC
>JANXVR010000254.1 GCA_025351565.1 Actinomycetes bacterium | reverse complement strand
TGCAGGGGTTGAACGCCGATTGGTGCATCAGCCGTCAGCGGTTCTTCGGGGTGCCGTTCCCCATCTGGTACCGGCTGGATCAGAACGGTGACGCGGACTACACGTCGCCGCTGAGGCCGGACGAGGCGCGGTTGCCCATCGATCCGCTCGCCGACGTTCCCGAAGGCTTCACGGCCGCCCAACGCGACCAGGCCGGGGGCTTCACGGGCGATCCCGACATCATGGACACCTGGGCGACGTCATCGGTCACGCCGCAGATCGCGAGCGGCTGGGAGGACGACTCCGATCTGTTCTCACGGGTGTTCCCGATGGACCTGCGCCCGCAGTCACACGAGATCATCCGAACCTGGCTCTTCTACACCGTGCTCAAGGCCGAGTTGGAGCACGGCTCCCTCCCGTGGACCGACGTCGCCATCAGCGGCTGGGTCTTGGATCCGGACCGCAAGAAGATGTCCAAGTCCAAGGGCAACGTGGTGACCCCGCTCGGGCTACTTGAACAGCACGGCTCGGACGCGGTTCGCTACTGGGCTGCGTCCGCGCGGCTGGGAGCCGACGCAACCTTCGACGAACAACAGATGAAGGTCGGGCGCAAGCTCGCGATCAAGATCCTCAACGCCTCGAGGTTCACCCTGGGGATGGAGGCCGCTCCGGGAGCGATCACCGAGCCGCTCGACCGCTCGATGGTGGCGACACTCGCCGACGTGGTTCGCGAGGCCACCGATGCGTTCGCGGCCTACGATCACGCGCGAGCGCTCGACCTCACCGAGCGCTTCTTCTGGGCATTCACCGACGACTATCTGGAGCTCGTCAAGCAGCGGGCATACGGGGCCCACGGGGAGGTGGGCGCCGCTTCCGCGATCGGCGCTCTGCGGATCGCGCTGGACGCGATGCTCCGGCTCTTCGCCCCGTTCCTTCCCTACGTCACCGAAGAGGTGTGGTCGTGGTGGCGTCAGGGCAGTATCCACCGCACGACATGGCCTACGCCGGAAGCATTGCTCGCCGAGGCGGGGCAGGGCGATACCGCGATCTACAAGCTGGGTGCCCAGGTCCTCACGGCGGTCCGCAAGGAGAAGGCGCTTCAGAAAGTGTCCCTGCGAGCCGCGGCCGACCTCGTCACCGTGCACGACGCGCCGGAACAGCTCGGACTGCTCGAGCACGTGGAGCGCGACCTCATGGAGGCCGGCAACGTTGCGCGGATCGATCGCGTGGTCGCGGACGCGCCGTCGGTCGTCACCGTGCTCGCGCCCGTGGAGGGATGACGAGCGTGCGGTTCCGTGATGCCGAGGCGCAGCTGAACGCCCGCCAGCCCGAACACATGCCCGAGCCCTCACTCGATCGCATGCGGGCGCTCGCGCGCTACCTGGACGATCCCCAGCTCACCTATCCCACCGTTCACGTCACGGGCACGAACGGCAAGTCGACAACCGCGCGTGCCGTCGCGCGCCTCGCCTGCGCCCACGAGGTCATCACCGGCCTCTACCTCTCCCCGCACCTCGTCACCGTGCGAGAGCGGCTGAGCGTCTGCGGGGAGATCATCAGCCAGCAGGAGTTCGCCGACGAATGGGAACGGCTGGCGCCCTACTTCGATCTCGTGGACGCAGGCAGCGAGGTCGCGGTGACCTACTTCGAGGCGCTTACCGCCCTCGCGTTCCTCTCCTTCGCCGATCGGCCCGTCGGGTTGGGCGTCTTCGAAGTGGGGATGGGCGGGACCTGGGATGCAACGAACCTCGTCGCCTCCGATGTGGCCGTGATCTGTCCGGTCGGACTCGATCACGTAGCCGAGCTGGGACCGACCATCTCCGACATCGCACGCGAGAAGGCGGGGATCATCAAGGCCAAGCGCCCGGTCGTGGTTCGCGAGCAGGATGGCGAGGTCATGGCGGTGCTCCAGGCCCGGACGTCGGAGGTCGACGCCGATCTGAAGGTCGAGTTCCGTGACTGGGAGGTAGACGACCGTCTCCAGGCTGTCGGCGGACAGTCGTTCTCCGTGCGGGGGCTCTACACCACCTACGACGACCTCTTCATCCCACTCTTCGGCGAGTACGCCGCCCGCAATGCGGCGGCAGGTCTCGTCGCCGTTGAAGCGCTGTTCGACAAGGCCCTGGAACCCGATCTTGTTCGTGAAGCGTTCCTTGGCCTGCGTTCGCCCGGACGGTTGGAGATCATCGATCGCGATCCGCTCCTCGTGTTGGACGGTGCCCACAATCCCGCCGGGGCGGAGGCGCTCAGCGTCGCGCTCCGTGAGGCGTTCATCTGGGAGCGGCTCCATCTCGTGCTCTCCACGAGCGCGAACAAAGATGTCGACGGGATCGTGCTTCCGCTCGCTCCGCTCGCCGACGTCGTCTATCTCACGAAGAACAACAGCGTGCGGAGCGCCGAGCCGCTGATCCTTGCGGAGCGATTCGCCGATTCCGGTGCGGACGTGAAGATTGAGCCAAGTGTGGCCTCGTCGATCGAGTCCGCCCGCAGCGCCGCGGCCCCCGGCGACCTCATCCTCGTGACGGGCTCTCTGTACACTGTCGCGGACGCTTACCGGGCGCTCGGCCGACCTCTGGGAGACAACTGAATGGCCATCGAATCCACCCTGCTCATCGTCAAGCCCGACGGCGTCCGCCGTGGGCTGGTCGGAGAGGTCATCCGCCGCGTGGAAGCGAAGGGGCTCACGATCGACGCCATGCGGCTCTACACGATCCCGCGCGAGGTGGCCGAGGAGCACTACGGTGAACATCGCGAGAAGCCGTTCTTCGGAGAGCTCGTGGACTTCATCACCGGGGGCCCCGTGGTCATCGCGAAGATCACAGGGGAGGACGCCATCACCTGCTGGCGAACCCTCATGGGTCCGACCAACCCGGTGGACGCCCCTCCCGGTTCCATCCGCGGGGACTTCGCGACGCTCATCGGCGAGAACATCGCCCACGGCAGCGATTCTCCCGAGTCGGCCGCCCGCGAGCTGAAGCTCTTCTTCGGGGAGTAAGGAACGGTGGCGGGTCTCGCCGACGCCTTCGATCTCATCGGTGAGGCGATCGAACATCGATTGCCGGTCATGCACACGCCCGGGATCGCGCTCGCGGTCACCGACGGTCACGAGATCCTGGGGGTCGTGGTTCGCGGGTTCGCCGATGCGGCAAGTGGCACGCCGGTTCGACCTGAGACGCGGTTCCAGATCGGGTCGATCAGCAAGGGGTTCGCCGGGATGATCGCCGTGGCGGAGTCCGAGGCAGGCAGGCTGGATCTGCATCAGCCCGTCACCGACATCCTCCCTTGGCTGGAGATCCCGCAACCCTTCGGCCCCATCACCATGCATCACCTGATGACCCACTCCTCCGGGCTGCACGCCGGCACCGAGGATGCGCCCACCGGGCTCGGTGCGGCGTGGCAGCTCCGCGAGACCCCGCCCACCTTCCCGCCCGGCGAGCGATTCTGGTACTCCAACGATGCGTGGAAGGTGGCGGGCCTGGTTCTCGAGCACGTCACCGGCACGCCGATCCAATATCTGCTGCGCGAACGGATCTTCGGGCCGCTTCATATGACCGCGACCGAGGGCGCCATCATCGACGAGACGCGCCTTCACCTTGCCACCGGCTACCTGCCGCTCTACTCCGATCGTCCCCCCCGCCTCGATCACCCCTTGGTTCAGGCGAACTGGCTGGTGAGCAACACCGCGGACGGTTCCATCGTCTCCAACGTCATCGACATGAGCTCCTACGCCCGGCTCCTGCTGGGCGGCGGCGCGTCGCCGAGCGACGGCTCGGACCGGCTCGTGTCCGCGGACGCGTTCGAGATCCTCACAACTCCCTATATCGACGACCCCGATTCGCCCGGGTTCGGCTACGGCTACGGGTTCTGGGCCGGGGAGCAGGACGGCGTTCGGTCTATCTGGCATTCGGGTGGGATGGTGGGCTACGAGGCCTATCTCAAGGTGCAGCCCGACCGAGGGCTGGGCTGCGTCATCCTCCAGAACGGGATGGGGAACAAGCGGGACCTGGCGGAGTACGCCCTGAACGTTGTGAGCGAAGCTACCCGCGGCGCGGTGCTCGTGGCCATGCCCCACCCACCCGCGTCCACCGATATCCCGAACGGCACCGACTACACCGGCAGGTTCACGGCAGCCGATGGACGAACGTTCGAGGTGGTGGTCGAGGGCCCATCCCTCCGCTATCGGGAGGGACCGGTCGGCGTGCTGCTCGAACGCGACCCGTTGGGCGGGATCAACGACACGTTCCTGCTCCCGCACCCTTCGCTGGACCTGCACGCGCTGCGGTTCGGACGCGATGACGCGGGCACGGTCGTGGAGGCGTTCCACGGGAGCCACTGGTTCCGTGGCTCGGCGTGGAAGGGGTCGGAGCCGGCGCCGCACCCGGCGGAGTGGGAGGCCTATCCCGGCCTCTACCGGAGCGACGACCCCTGGAGTCCGGTCATGGTCGTGTCACTTCGCAAGGGTGTTCTCACCCTGGAGTGGCCCCTAGACAACGAAGACAGCGCCGGCGAACTCATCCCGCTGGACGACGGCTGGTTCGCCGTTGGGGAGACGTGGATGCCCAAACGCATCCGATTCGACCGCATGGTGGATGGAAAGACCATCATGGCCGTGTTCAACGCGGGCCGATGGCACCGCAGCTTCGAGGATCAGTAGCCGGCCAGCTTGGGAAGCGCGGCCGCCATCATCGCGTAGCCGACGGCGGCGCCGGCCAACGGGAGCGCGATCACCAGGATGATCCGCACGACCGTTCCCGCCCGTAGATAGACGAACAGCAGCCATCCCAGGACGCTCGCGGCCAAGGAGACCATGAAGCCGCCCCCGATCGCGGCCAGGATCCGCTGTTCCCCCGGCCCCAGATAGTTGGAGGCGCGGCTGGCCTTCAGCATGGCATCGACGGTCTGCAGGTCGAAATGTCCAGCGGCGATGGCCAACATGACAACGAAGAAGACACCGACCCCGATCCCCAGACCGATGACGATGTGCAGGATGACCCAGCCCACTTTGGCCGTCCGCCAGGCGGGGCGATCCGGAGCCGCGGGGGTGAGCGGCGCCCACGCGGCTCCGCCGGGTTGCGCCGGTGGCCAGGAGGGCGGCGGCGGAGGGAGCTGGCTCATGGGCTCATGGGCTCATGGGCGGCTCAGCCTGCCCTGCGGAACGCGACGCACGCGTTCTGTCCGCCGAACCCGAAGGAGTTCGACAGGGCCAGCCGAACGTCCAGCTCCCTGGCCTCATTCGGGGTGTACATCAGGTCGCAGGTGGGATCGGGGGTTCGGTAGTGGATCGTGGGTGGGATCACTCCGTGGGCGATGGCCAGGGCGCACGCCGCACCTTCCACGGCACCGGCTGCGCCGAGCATGTGGCCCGTCATGGACTTCGTCGAGCTGATCGCCACAGCGTGAGCCTTCTCGTCGCCGAGCGCCGCCTTGATCCCGGCCGTTTCCGCGGCGTCGTTCAGTCCGGTGGACGTGCCGTGTGCGTTGATGTAGTCGACGGCCTCGGGCTCCTCGCCTGCGTCCTTCAGCGCCCAGCGCATGGCGAGCGTCGCGCCGGAGCCCTTCGGGTCCGGTGCCGTGATGTGGTGGGCGTCGTCGCTGGCGCCGTAGCCGGCGACTTCAGCGTAGATCCGGGCGCCACGCGCCTTCGCGTGTTCCTCCGACTCCAGGATGAGCGCGCACCCGCCTTCGCTGAGCACGAACCCGTTCCGATCGGCGTCGAACGGCCTCGACGCGGTCTCGGGGTCGGGGTTCTTCGTGAGCGCGGTCATCTGACTGAACGCGCTGACCGTCAGCGGGATGGTCGAAGCCTCTGAACCGCCGGCGATGCAGAGATCGACGTAGCCGTCGCGGATCAGCCGCATCCCCTCGCCCAGCGCGTGATTCGAGGAGGCGCACGCGCTGACGACGCAGAAGTTCGGACCCGTGAGACCGAATCGCATGGCGATGTGACCCGCGGCAGCGTTCGCCATGAGCATGGGCACCATGAACGGGGAAACCCGCCCGGGCCCCTTCTCCAGGAGCACGTTGTGCTGGTTGATCAGGGTCTGGATGCCCCCGATGCCCGTGGACATGATGATGCCGCCGCGCTCTGAGGGGACCTCGGGAGCGCCGGCGTCGTCCCACGCGAGCTGGGCGGCCGCGATGGCGTACTGCGCATAGGGGTCGGTTCGACGGGCCGTCTTCGTATCAAGGAAGCGACCGGCGTCCCAGTCGGCGATCTCGCCCGCCACACTGACCGACAGGTCGGATGTGTCGAAGGCCGTGATGGTGCGAACGCCGTTGCGCCCCGTGGTGAGCCCGGCCCAGAAGTCGTGCACGCCGATGCCGACCGGCGTGACCGGCCCGATCCCGGTGACGACAACCTTCCGACGATCCACGGTTCCTCCGATCAGATGCCGAGCTTGGATGCCACGAGGTCGACGGCCTGGCCGACCGTCTTCACGGACTCCATCTCGTCCTCGGGGATCTCGATGCTCCACTCTTCTTCGAGCGCCAGAACGGCCTCGACCAGGTCGAGCGAGTCTGCGTTGAGGTCTTCCGCGAACCGTGCGTCGGGGACGCACTGCGACTCCTCGACCGCCAACTGCTCCGCGAGCACCTTGCGAACGCGAGCCTCCAACTCCGAACGATCCATCTTCTGCCTCCCAGTTCCTCAGCTATCTCAGGTCCGAACGAGCGTATCGGCCGGACGCGGTCCGCGACTATGCCGTGAGGCCACCGTCCACGGGGATCACGGCGCCGTTCACATACGACGCTTGCTCAGACATCAGGAATGCGACGACCGAGGCCACCTCGTCCAGGGTGGCGGTCCGGCCGATCGGCGTTTGGTCCATGTAGAACGAGCGGGCACGGTCGTCCAGGTAGGACGTCATCTCGGTGTCGACTAGCCCGGGGCAGATAGCGTTCACCGTGATGCCCTTGCTGCCGATCTCCCGCGCGAGGGACTTCGTGAGGCCAAGGAGCGCCGTCTTGGATGCGGCGTACACCGTCTGTCCGGCGTTCCCGTGCAGAGCAACCGCGGACGACATATTCACGATCCGCCCGAACTTCTCGCGGAGCATGCCCCGCATCGCCGCCCGCGCGCAAAGGAAGGACCCTCGGACGTTGGTCGCCATGACCTTGTCGTAGGTCTCCATGCTGTATTTGAGGAGCAATCCGTCCTGACTGAACCCGGCGTTGTTGACCAGCCCGGTGATGTTGCCCGCCTCGGCGGTGATCCGGCGGAACGCCTCGGCCACGCTGGCCTCGTCGGTGGTGTCCAGGAAGACCGCGAGACCCGGCGTTCCGGCCGCCTCGAGCGCGGTCAGGGTTTCCTTGGCCGCGGCCTCGTCGCTGCGGTAGCCGACCGCCACGGTCCAACCGGCGCGGGCCAGGTGCTCGGCGCTCGCGCGGCCGATCCCCCTGGTGGCGCCGGTGACCACGGCGACCTTGTTCATGCCGGCGCCCGCATGGTCCAGCGGATCAGGCTTGCGCCCCACGACAGTCCCGCCCCGAAACTCGTCAACAGGACCAGGTCTCCTTCGTTGATCCGTCCCGAGCGCCATGCGCGGTCCAGCGCGATGGGAACCGAGGCGGCCGATGTGTTGCCGACCTCCGCCACGTCGATGACAGCGCGCTCGCCCGTGATGCCGAGCCGTTCGGCCACCGCGACCATGATCCGGGCGTTCGCCTGGTGGGGGATCAAAACGTCGACATCGTCGGCTGTGTACCCCGACTTCTCCAGGAGCTGGCGGCATGCCGCGGCCATCTCGACGACGGCGCGCTTGAATACCTCGCGGCCGTTCGGCATCCGGATGGAGTGTTCGTGCGCGGCGACGCTCTCGGCCGAGGCAGGCATCCGGGATCCACCGCCCGGGATCAAGAGGATCTCCGCCGCGGTTCCATCCGCACCCAGGACCGAGCCTTCGACGCCGCCGGTCTCGGTCGGCCGCAGGATCACCGCACCGGCCCCGTCGCCGAACAGGACGCACGTGCTTCGGTCGGTGAAGTCCAGGACGCGCGAGAGGACCTCGGCGCCGATCACCAGCACGGTCTCGGCGACACCGGCCTGCACGAACGCGATCCCCGTGGAGATGGCGTAGGAGAAGCCTGCGCAGGCGGCATTCACGTCGAAGGCCGGACAACGGATGCCGAGCTTGCGCTGCACCCAGACGGCGGTCGACGGGATCGGGGTGTCGCCCGTGCACGTGGCCACGATGATCATGTCGAGCTGCTCGGGGCCCAGCCCGGCGCTCTCCAAAGCAAGCCTGGCGGCCTGTTCAGCCAGGTCAGAGGCGGTTTGGCCCTCACCGGCGAAATGGCGGGCGACGATGCCGGTCCGGTCTTGGATCCACTGGTCGGACGTCTCGACCAGGGATTCGAAGTAGCTGTTGGGCACGCGGTTGGGGGGAAGCGCGGATCCAACGCCGACGATAGCTGCGGTGCGAGTCACACGGCCGAGGATATCGGACGGGCGAGGGCGCTGCCCGCCGGGGGAGGGGCTTTACGCGGCGGGAGCCGCGAGGGCCTCCGCGGCGGCTTCGGGCGAACCCACGGCGACCGCTCGCAGTTCCGGAACCACCCGCTTCGCGAGTTTGGTCAGCACATCGCCGGCCCCGCATTCGATGAACGTGGAGGCTCCGGCGGCGGCGAGCGCCTGCGCGCACGCCTCCCACCGCACGGCCGAGAGCACGTGAAGGCTCACGAGCCGACGGAGTTCCGCAGGGTCGTCCACCAACGTTCCGGTCACGTTCTCGGCGATCGGGAACCGCGGTGGCGCGAACACGAACCGGTCTAGCGCCTCGTTGATCGGCGCGGACGCAGGCTCCATCAGGGAAGAGTGGAACGCGCCGGCCACGCTCAGCCGGACGACGCGGATCTTCCGTTCCTTCGCGAGCGCCTCGGCGCGCTCGATGGCGGGGACGCTGCCGCTGATGACCACCTGCACGGGGGAGTTCTCGTTCGCGACCACGAGGACGTCATCTTCCCGTGTGTCGTCGCAGAGGGTTCGGGCGTCCGCGGAACCCACGCCGAGCAGCGCGCTCATGGTTCCGGGACGCTCCTGTCCCGCGAGTTGCATGGCCGCCCCGCGGATCACCACGACCTCGAGGGCCTGCGGGAGCGTCAGCACCCCGGCCGCAACCAGCGCGCCGAACTCACCGAGCGAATGCCCCGCGGCACCGACGACGGAGCCCTCCATCAGTCCCTCCGCGGACAGAACCTCGAAGGCCGCGACCCCGCAAGCCAGAAGCGCGGGCTGAACGAACTCGGTCGTGGCGAGCGCCGCCTCGTCGTGACATCCGGCGGCGATGTCTCGTCCCATCGAGGCCGATGCTTCCCCCAGAACGAGTTCGCCCGCAGGGTGCGTGCTCCACGGATCGGCCATCCCGGGGAACTGTGAACCCTGGCCCGGGAAGACGATCGCGTATGTGGGCTTCGTGGTTTCCATCGACGTAGGTTGCCACTCTAGGGGGAGTCCTGTTGAATGAAGCGCAGAATCCCATGGCCGATAGGGTTCATCATTCCTCTTCTTCCACGAACCGACCGCAAGGTTCGGAGGGAGTACTAGGGTTCCTTGGTCGCGACATGGCCGTCGACCTCGGCACCGCGAACACGCTGGTCTATGTGCGTGGACGTGGCGTCGTGCTCAACGAGCCGTCCGTCGTTGCGATCAACACCCTCACTGGAGCCATCCTTGCAGTGGGCACCGAGGCCAAGCGCATGATCGGCCGGACCCCTTCGCACATCCAGGCGGTTCGGCCTCTGAAGGACGGCGTGATCGCCGACTTCGATGTCACCGAGAAGATGCTCCGCTACTTCATCCAGCGCGTGCACAAGCGGCGCTTGCTGGCCAAGCCGCGCGTGGTGGTCTGCGTTCCCTCCGGCATCACCGGGGTGGAACAGCGTGCGGTTGAAGAGGCGACCATCGCCGCCGGCAGCCGCCGCGCTTACATCATCGAGGAGCCCATGGCCGCGGCCATCGGTGCCGGTCTCCCGATCCACGAGCCCACAGGCAACATGGTCGTGGACATCGGCGGCGGCACCACCGAGGTCGCGGTGATCTCGCTCGGCGGGATCGTCACCAGCACCAGCATCCGCATCGGCGGAGACGAGTTGGACGAAGCGATCATCCAGCACGTGAAGAAGGAGTACTCGCTGCTGCTCGGCGAGCGCACCTCAGAAGCGATCAAGCTTGCGATCGCGAGCGTCTTCCCCATGCCGGAAGAGCTCGTGGCCGAGATCAAGGGGCGTGACCTCGTCTCGGGACTTCCGAAGACGATCACGATCACCGCGGAGGAGATCCGCCGGGCGATCGAGGAGCCGGTCAACGCCATCATCGATGCCATCAAGACCACGCTCGACCGAACACCTCCGGAGCTGTCCGCCGACATCATGGACCGCGGCATCGTCCTCACGGGCGGTGGCGCGCTCCTGCGCGGCCTGGACAAGCGCCTTCGCCACGAGACCGGCATGCCGGTCCGGATCGCCGACAGCCCCCTTCAGGCCGTCGTGCTGGGCTCGGGCAAGTGCCTGGAGGAGTTCGAAGTTTTGCGACGAGTCCTGGTGAGCCCGAGCCGGCGGTAGCCCGGCATGGTCGTCAGGCCCCGGGGTCGCAGCACCAGGCTGCTGGTCTTCGTGCTCGTGGCCATCTCCATCGGCGTTATCAGCCTCGACTATCGCCAGCCTCAGAACGGCC
>JANXVR010000194.1 GCA_025351565.1 Actinomycetes bacterium | reverse complement strand
CCTGAACCTGTCGGCCGGGGTGGATATCGAGATCAAACTATGACGAAGGGCATCTTGGGCGAGAAGCTGGGCATGACCCAGATCTTCGAGGCGACGCGGGCCATCCCCGTGACGGTCGTGCTCGCCGGCCCGTGTGTCGTGACCCAGGTCAAGACGCAGGAGTCCGACGGCTACGACGCGGTCCAGCTGGCCTTCGGTTCGTCGCGCCCCAAGGACGTCACCAAGCCGATGAAGGGCCACTTCGACAAGGCGGGCACCGAGGGCGGACGCCACCTGGTCGAGCTGCGAACCGACGACGCTTCCTCCTACACGCCGGGCCAAGAACTGCGCGCGGATGTGTTCGCCGCGGGCGACCGGGTGGACGTGGTCGGGGTTTCCAAGGGCAAAGGGTTCAGCGGCGTGATGAAGCGCCACGGGTTCTCGGGTCTGGGTGCGGGGCACGGTGTCCAGAAGAAGCACCGTTCGCCGGGCTCGATCGGAGCCTGCGCGACGCCCAGCCGCGTCTTCAAGGGCATGCGGATGGCCGGGCACATGGGCAACCAACGGATCACCATCCTCAACCTCGAAGTCGTGCAAGCCGACGCGGAGCGGAACCTGCTGCTGATCAGAGGCGCCATCCCGGGTGCCAACGGTGGGCTCGTTATGGTTCGCTCGGCCGTCAAGGCTCCTGCAGGGAAGGGGGCGTGATGGCGAGCATCGACATCCTGGACGCCGCAGGGAAGAAGTCCGGCAGCCGCGATCTGGCCGCGGATATCTTCGAGAGCGACGTGAACGTGCCGCTGATGCACCAGGTGGTCGTGGCCGGTCTGGCCGGATTGCGCGCCGGCACCCACAGCACGAAGACCCGCGGCGATGTGCGAGGCGGCGGCAAGAAGCCGTGGCGCCAGAAGGGCACCGGCCGCGCGCGGCAGGGTTCGATCCGTTCGCCACAGTGGGTGGGCGGCGGTATCGCACACGGCCCGCATCCCCACGAGCACGACCAGCGCATCAATAAGAAGATGCGCAAGGGCGCGCTCCGCTCGGCCCTCACCGACGCACTCACCAGCGGCAAGCTCGCGGTGGTTGACCAGGTCACGTTCGATGAACCGAAGACGAAGCAGGCGGTGGATCTCCTGCGATCGCTCGACCTCGATGGCAGGGTGTTGCTGGTGGTGGATCAGCCCACGCAGGGAGGTGCGCTGGAGAAGTCCTTCCGGAACATCCAGCGCGTCCGGGTTGCCTACGCGAAGGGCCTGGGTACCTACGACGTCTTGCTGGCCGACCGGGTGCTCCTCACCTCCGCCGCCCTCGACATCCTCGAAGGAGCGGCCAAGTGAAGTCGCATCGTGACGTCATCATCCGCCCGGTGGTCTCGGAGAAGTCCTACGCCGGCATCGACAATCGCACGTACACGTTCCTGGTGGATCCGCGTTCGAACAAGACCGAGATCAAGGAGGCCGTCCAGAAGATCTGGGAGGTCCGCGTGACTTCGGTCAACACGTTGAACCGTCAGGGCAAGACCAAGCGGCGCGGCTACACGAAGGGCAAGCGGGCTGACGAGAAGCGCGCCATCGTCACCCTCGCCGAGGGCGACTCGATCGAGATATTCGAGAGCGGGAAGTAATGGGTATCCGCAAGTACAAGCCGACAACGCCGGGCCGTCGAGGCGCCAGCGTCTCCACCTTCGAGGAGATCACGCGCTCGAGGCCGGAGCGCTCGCTGGTGGTCAAGGGGCGCAACAAGGCCGGGCACAACGTGCACGGCCGGATCACCGCGCGTCACCACGGTGGCGGCAACAAGAACCGCTACCGCCTCATCGACTTCAAGCGGAACAAGGACGGCGTGCCGGCCAAGGTTGCGCACATCGAGTACGACCCCAACCGGAGCGCGCGGATCGCTCTGCTGCACTATGCCGACGGCGAGAAGCGCTACATCATCGCGCCGCAGGGTATCCAGCAGGGCGACAAGATCATGTCGGGTCCCGAGGCCGAGATCCGCCCGGGTAACGCGCTTCCGCTGCGCAATATCCCCGTGGGGACGGTCATCCACGCCATCGAACTCAAGCCGGGCGCGGGGGCACGGCTGGCCCGTTCGGCCGGCACCAGCGTCCAGCTCATGGCCAAGGAAGGAACCATGGCTACCGTCCGCCTCCCCAGCGGGGAGATGCGGATGATCCAGGCCACCTGCAAGGCCACCGTCGGGTCGGTCGGCAACCCCGAGCACGAACTCATCTCGCTCGGCAAGGCTGGCCGCGCCCGGTGGAAGAACAAGCGTCCGTCCGTCCGCGGCGTGGCCATGAACCCGGTCGATCACCCGCTGGGCGGCGGAGAAGGCAAGTCCTCCGGTGGACGGCACCCGTCGTCGCCGTGGGGCAAGAAGGAAGGCCGTACGCGCAAGAAGAACAAGGCGTCGAGCAAGTACATCGTCCGTCGCCGTGGGAAGGGGCGTGGCTAGATGCCTAGGTCATTGAAGAAGGGTCCGTTCGTCGATGAGCACCTCAGCGTGAAGATCGACGAGATGAACAAGAAGGGCGAGAAGAAGGTCATCAAGACCTGGTCACGCCGCTCCACCATCGTGCCCGAGATGCTCGGTCACACGCTCGCGGTGCACGACGGCCGCAAGCACGTGCCGGTATTCATCTCTGAATCCATGGTCGGGCACAAGCTGGGCGAGTTCGCCTCCACCCGCACGTTCCGCAGCCACGCCAAGGACGAACGCCGAACGGGAGCGCGGTAGATGGAAGCTCGAGCAACGCTGAAGCACGTCCGGACCTCGCCGCGCAAGATGCGGCGCGTGGTGGACCTCATCAGGGGCCAACACGTGGTGGAGGCCCAGCGCATCCTGCGGTTCTCGCCGCTCGGTGCGTCCAAGGACGTGGACAAGCTTCTGAAGTCGGCCATCGCGAACGCCGAGCAACAGCCCGGCATCATCGCGGACAACCTCGTCGTGGCCCGCGCCTGGGTCGATGAGGGCCCCACGTTGAAGCGGTTCCGCCCGCGCGCCTACGGCCGCGCGGCGAAGGTTCGTAAGCGCACGTCACACGTGACCCTGGTGGTCACGCCGATGGGAGAGGAACGCTAGTGGGTCACAAGGTCAACCCGTACGGGTTCCGGTTGGGGGTCATCTACCCCTGGAAGTCCAATTGGTTCGCCGACCGCGACTACGCGGAGCAACTCCACGAGGACATCTGGATCCGCACGCACATCCGTGAGCGCCTGAACCGCGCGGGCATCTCCAGCATCGACATCGAACGCAAGGGCGACCAGATCTGGGTATTCATCCGCACCGCACGCCCCGGCATCGTCATCGGCCGCAAGGGCGCCGAGGTGGACCGCCTGCGCAAGGACATCGAGCGCTTCACGAAGAAGCGCGTCGACGTGAAGGTTGAGGACATGAACCAGGCCGCGAGCGAATCGCGTCCCGAGACCGACGCGGCTCTGTTGGCCCAGGGTGTGGCGGAACAGCTCGCCGGACGCGTTGCGTTCCGCCGTGCCATGCGGCGCGCCGTCCAGACCGCGATGCGATCGGGCGCTCTGGGTGTCCGGGTCGCCGCCGCGGGACGATTGGGCGGAGCCGAGATGGGTCGCAAGGAGTGGTACCGCGAGGGCCGCGTGCCCCTGCACACCCTTCGCGCCAAGGTCGACTTCGGGACCGCCGAGGCCAAGACCACGTTCGGTGTCTGCGGTGTGAAGGTCTGGGTCTACCACGGCGACCAGGTGCCTCACCGTGAGCAGGAGACCGAACGAGCCCTGGCCCGCGCGCACGCCCGTGCCACGACGACCCCCGTACCGGCTGCGCCGGCCGCACCTACCGTCGTACCTGCCGCACCTGTCGCGCCCGTCGCAGCTGAGGAGTCTGCGCCCGAGCCGGTCCTGGCCGTCGTCGGTGCCGCGGTCGAGCCGAAGGTCGAGCCGGCCGCTCCCGAGACTGCCGCCCCCGAGACTGCCGCCCCCGCCTCCAGCACGGAGGGCGAGGCCTGATGCTCGCGCCGAAGAAAGTCAAGCATCGCAAGGTGCACCGCGGCAACATGCGCGGGAAGGCGAAGGGCCACACCGAGATCCAGTACGGGGACTTCGGTCTGGTCGCGTTGGAGCCGGCATGGATCACCAACCGGCAGATCGAGTCGGCGCGTGTCGCCATCACGCGGCACATCAAGCGTGGAGGGAAGGTCTGGATCACCATCTTCCCCGACAAGCCCTTCACGAAGAAGCCGGCCGAGACCCGCATGGGGTCGGGCAAGGGCAACCCGGAGGGCTGGGTCGCCGTGGTCAAGCCCGGTCGCGTGATGTTCGAACTCGCCGGCGTCCCGGAGGAGCTCGCGCGCACGGCCATGCTCCGCGCGCAGCACAAGCTGCCGATCAAGACGAAGTTCATCAGTAGGGTGGGGGAGTAGATGCCTAGCCAGGCCGCAGAGCTACGAGAGCTGCCCACGGACGAGCTGCTCGCGCGGGTGGATTCCTCCAAGGAGGAGTTGTTCAATCTGCGCTTCCAGCTGGCGACCGGTCAGCTCGACGACCCCACGCGGCTGAAGAAGGTACGACACGAGGTGGCGCGCATCGCCACCGTACTCCGCGAACGAGAGATCGAGTTCGAACTCGACGCGATCGCGGCAGAGGAGGACAAGTGAGTAGCGAGCAGAGCACCACCGCAGAGCGCGGGCGCCGCAAGGTTCGCACGGGCGTCGTCGTTTCGGACAAGATGGATAAGACCGTCCTGATCCGGATCGACCGCCAGGTGCGCCATCGCGTGTACGGCAAGATCGTGAAGCGCTCGTCCAAGCTGGCGGCGCACGACGAGACCAATGACGCACATGTGGGCGACACCGTTCGCGTGGTTGAGACCCGGCCGCTCAGCAAGTCCAAGCGCTGGCGGGTCGTGGAGATCGTGGAGCGGGCGAAGTGATCCAGCAGGAGACGCGCTGCAAGGTTGCGGACAACACGGGGGCCAAGGAGGTCCTGTGCATCCGCGTGCTCGGCGGGTCCGCGCGCCGCTATGCGGGGCTGGGTGATGTCATCGTCGGCACCGTGAAGGACGCGCTGCCCGGCGGCGGGGTCAAGAAGGGCGACGTGGTCAAGGCCGTTGTCGTCCGCACCGCGAAGGAACGCCGCCGCCCCGATGGTTCCTACATCCGCTTCGACGACAACGCCGTCGTGCTCATCAACGACCAGAAGAACCCCCGTGGCACCCGCATCTTCGGGCCCGTCGCGCGCGAACTCCGCGAGAAGAAGTTCATGAAGATCATCTCGCTGGCACCGGAGGTGCTCTGACATGCCGGGTGTGAACATCAAGAAGGACGACATGGTCCGCGTCATGACCGGCAAGGACAGGGGCAAGCAGGGGCGCGTGGTCCGCGTCCTTCCCAGCGACGGCCGGATCATGGTCGACGGGGTGGCCCTGGCGAAGAAGCACGCCCGCACGCAGGGCAAGCGTTCCTCGGGCGGTCAGCAGCTCCAGCAGGGCGGCATCATCGATGTCGAGATGTTCGTGGATATCTCGAACGTGCAGATCGTCTGCGGGAAGTGCGATCAGCCCACCCGTGTCGGCGCGAAGATCAACGATGACGGCAGCAAGGTGCGTATCTGCAGGAAATGTGAGGCGGAACTGTGAGCGACTACATCCCACGGCAGAAGGAGCGCTTCAACAAGGAGCTGCGTCCTGCGCTGAAGGAGCAGCTCGGCCTCGCCAACATCATGCAGGTGCCCACGCTGGACAAGATCGCCATCAACATGGGCGTGGGCGAGGCCGTGAAAGACGGTCGTATGCTTGAGGCCGCCGTCGCGGACCTCACCACGATCTCCGGCCAGAAGCCGGTGGTCACCAAGGCCCGCAAGTCCATCGCAGGGTTCAAGCTCCGCGAAGGCCAGGCCATCGGCGTGAAGGTGACCCTTCGGGGAGACCGGATGTGGGAGTTCTTGGACAGGCTCGTGTCCCTGGCGCTTCCTCGTATCCGGGACTTCCGCGGACTGGATGCCAAGGCCTTCGACGGTCACGGCAACTACACGCTGGGCGTTACCGAGCAGTTGATCTTCCCGGAGGTCGACTACGACCAAGTGGGACAGGTTCGCGGTATGGACATCACGGTCGTGACCACCGCGACCACCGACGAAGAAGGACGTGCCCTGCTCGTGGCTCTCGGGTTCCCTTTCATGGGGCTCGATCCGGTCACGAAGGCAGGGTGAGCCGGGCCAGATCCCGGCAAGGAGACGACATGGCGAAGAAGGCATTGAAGAATAAGCAGCTCAAGCAGCCGAAGTTTCGGGTGCAG
>JANXVR010000198.1 GCA_025351565.1 Actinomycetes bacterium | reverse complement strand
CCCTCAAGCTCTCCCAGGTCATCCGGGGCTGAGCATGGCCGTCGCGAAACGGGTCATCCCCTGTCTCGACGTCGCCGACGGGCGCGTGGTCAAGGGCACCCAGTTCCAGGACCTCCGCGACGCCGGCGATCCGGTTGAACTCGCCGCCTTCTACGACCGGGAAGGCGCCGACGAGCTGATCTACCTGGACATCACCGCGACCCTTGAGGGACGCAAGGCCACGTTGGACGTCGTTTCCCAGGTGGCCGAACAGGTCTTCATCCCGCTCACGGTGGGGGGCGGGGTTCGAACCGAGGCTGACGTGAACGACCTGCTCCGGGCCGGCGCGGACAAGGTGGGACTGAACAGCGGCGCCGTGCGCGACCCGGCGTTGTTGGAACGCTGCGCCGACCGGTTCGGCACGCAGTGCATGGTGGTGGCGATCGACGCCCGCCGGCGTGCCGGTGCCCCCGGATGGGACGTGGTCATCGACGCGGGACGAACGAGCGCGGGCCGCGACGCGGTCGAGTGGGCCGTGGAGGCCACCACCCAACGCGGAGCCGGCGAGATCCTCCTGACCTCCATGGATCGCGACGGGACCGGCAACGGATACGACCTTGGGCTCCTTCACGCGGTGACGTCGGCGACCACGGTTCCCGTGATCGCGAGCGGCGGTGCGGGAACGCTCGCCCACTTCGCCGAGGGACTGACCCAGGGCGGCGCGGACGCGGTCCTGGCTGCCAGCCGGCTCCACTTCGGCGATCTCTCGATCCGCCAGATCAAGGCCTACCTGGCGACAGAAGGCCTGGAGGTCCGGACGTGAGCGTCGATCGTTCGCCGGTCGATCTTGACGCGCTGGTCTTCAACGCCGACGGCCTGATCCCCGTCATCGCGCAGGACGCCGACACGGCTGAGGTCCTCATGATGGCCTGGGCGAACCGAGAGGCCCTGCAGCGCACGCTGGATGAAGGACGCATGGTGTACTGGAGCCGCAGCCGCACCGAACTCTGGCGCAAGGGCGACACCAGCGGCCGCGCGCAGCACTGGACATCGCTCAACGTAGATTGCGACGCCGACGTGATCCTGGCCACCGTTCATCAGGAGGGTGCCGCCTGCCACACCGGCGAACGGACCTGCTTCTATCGCGCACTTGAAGGGAAGAACCGCTGATGCTGAAACTCGTCATCCCGAAAGGGTCGCTGGAAGAACAGACACTGCGGCTCTTCGAGGCCGCCGACCTGGACGTGCGCCGTGGATCCAGCCGCGACTACCACGGGACCATCGACGACGACCGCATCGAACGCGTGAGCGTCCTTCGCCCGCAAGAGATCCCCGTCTACGTGGGTCAGGGGCTGTTCGACCTCGGCATCACCGGGGAGGACTGGATCGCCGAAACCCAGGCCGATGTCGAGATCCTGACCACCCTGAGGTACGCCAAGACCGGCACCGGCCACGGCACGAAGATCGTCCTGGCAGTCCCCAACGAACACCCCGCTACCAACGCATCGGAGATGCCCTCCGGTTCGCGCATCTCGACCGAGTTCGTGAAGCTGACGCAGCGGCACTTCGCCGGGTTGGGGATCGCGGTGCAGGTCGCGTGGAGCTACGGCGCCACGGAGGCCAAGGTGCCCGAGATCGTCGATGCCATCGTCGACGTCACGGAGACCGGTAACACGCTTCGCGCTCACGGCATGAAGATCATCGAGACCCTCATGACGTCCGAACCCGTCCTGATCGCCAACCGTGCCTCGGCCGCCGACCCCGAGCGGCGCGCGGCCATGGACGACATCACCACGCTCCTGCTGGGCGCGCTCCGAGCCGAGGGCCGGGTCCTGATCAAGCTCAACGTGGGCGAGGACCAGCTGGAAGCCGTGCTGAAGGTGGTCCCGTCCATGAAGGCGCCCACCGTGTCCCCTCTGGCTCACGGCGGCTACGCGGTGGAAACCGTCGCCGAAAAACGAACGGTCAATCGCCTCATCCCCCAGCTCCTGGCCGCGGGTGCCAGCGACATCCTCGAACTCCCCATCTCCAAGATCGTCCCCTGAGGCGCGGGCGGGCGGAGCGCCCGGGGTTGCGCCCGCGGCTCCCCGCTCCTACGCTCGCGCCACAACCCAGGAGGCGATGGATGCGAGCATCCCGACCACGGATCTTCCTGCCGGCGATCGCCCTTCTCCTCATGTGGGTGCCCCCGGCTCACGCCCTCACGCCGGGAGGACTCGATCCGACGTTCGGTCAAGGCGGGAAGGTCACCGCGCTCCCGAAGGGGGCTGTCGGGTACGCGGTCCACATCGATCCTCACGGTCGCGCCATCACGGCGGGCTACACCCTGGGCGGACACCCCGACTTCGTGGTGGCGCGATTCCTCCAGAACGGCACGCTGGACACCACGTTCGGTGACCACGGAAGAACCGTCCTCGACCTGGGGGGCGCCGACTATGCCTACGCCCTGGATCTCCAGGCCGACGGCAGGATCGTGGTGGCCGGGGAGAGCGACGTGGGTGGCACCAGCAGGATCGCGGTCGTCCGGTTCAACAACAACGGCAGGCCCGACGCCACGTTCGGTGGCGGAGACGGGTTCACGCTCACGTCCTTCGGGAACCAGCGACAAGCGGCGAACGCCGTCGTGCTCACCCCCGATGGGAACATCATCGTGGCCGGCTTCACCAGTGCGGGCACGAACGCCCGGTCGGCGATGATCCGCTACACCCCGGGGGGACAACTCGATCGCTCGTTCGGCGGGGACGGGCGTGTCTCGTTCGACCTCAGCAGTAGCGACGAACAGTTCGAGGCCATCGCCTGGGACGGCACGAACTACGTGTTGGCCGGCTACGCCGAGGTGAGCCTGACGCCCGAGTTCTCCGCCGCCAGCGTCACCGGCTCGGGGAAGCTCAACGTTCAGTTCAGCCACGACGGCTTCACCACGACGAACGTCACCGCCGGCGCCGACCTCGGCTACGCCATGGTGCGCCAACCCAACGGCACGATCGTGGTGGCCGGGCGCGTCAGCAACAGCGGCCGCGACGACTGGGGCGTGGTCCGGTACTTGCCGAGCGGCGCACTGGACACCTCGTGGGGCGGCAACGGGAAGGTGGTGACCTCGTTCGGGAAGTCCTTCGACGTGGCCTACGGGATCGCGTCCCAGACCAATGGCAAGATCGTCGTCGTCGGCAGGGTCCATCGAAGGGCCACGGGGTCGGACTTCGGGGTCGTCCGCTACAACACCGACGGCTCGGTCAACCTGACGTTCGGAATGAGCGGCAAGGCCGTCACCGACTTCGCCGGATCCGACGACGGGGCTCGCGACGTGATCGCCCGCCCCTCGAACGGCAAGATCCTGGTCGTCGGCGACGCCACCGTGAACGGTGTCCGGCGCCTGGCCCTGGCCCGCTACGTCCCGTGAGCGCGTGCCCTGAACCGAGGGCCTGAACCCGTGTTCATAGGCCGAAGGGCTACGGTTCGGCGCGATCGCTTGACGGGGCGGTGCCGTTTCTGCCATCCTTCATCAGATGTCTGAACGAGCATTCAATCCCGCCGCCGACCTGCGCTCGCGCAAGGTATCCGGTAGCTAGGGCGTGTCCCGAGGCCCCTCGCGGGCCGGGATGCGCCCCCTGACCCTTCGCCCGTGGCGGAGGGTCTTTCCATTCCTCGCCACCAGGAGGTCACGATGAGCACCGCGCAGCAGATCGCACGGGACGCCGAAGCCTTGCAGCGGACATGGGACACCGACCCACGGTGGGCGGGCATCATCCGCACCTTTACCGCGGAGGAGGTCATCCGCCTCCGGGGTTCGTTCGTGGTGGAGCAGACCATCGCCCGGCGCGGCGCCGAGCGACTCTGGGACCTGATCCACTCCGAGGAGTACGTGGGGGCGCTCGGCGCGCTCACCGGCGGTCAGGCCGTGGAGATGGTCAAGGCCGGCCTGAACGCCATCTACCTGTCCGGATGGCAGGTCGCGGCCGATGCCAACCTGGCCGGGAACACCTACCCCGACCAGTCCCTCTACCCCGCCAACTCCGTTCCGTCGGTGGTCAAGCGCATCAACAACGCCCTGCAACGAACCGACCAGATCGCGTGGAGTTCGGGTGAAGGCGCCGGACGACACTGGATGGCGCCGATCCTGGCCGACGCGGAGGCCGGCTTCGGCGGCGCGCTCAACGCGTTCGAGCTCATGAAGGCGATGATCGAGGCGGGCGCCGCGGGCGTGCACTTCGAGGATCAGCTGGCGGCCGAGAAGAAGTGCGGCCACCTCGGAGGCAAGGTGCTCATCCCCACCAACGCGTTCGTCAAGACACTCACCGCCGCGCGCCTGGCCGCGGATGTCCTCGACGTCCCGACGCTGGTGGTCGCCCGCACGGACGCCCTGGCCGCCACCCTCCTGACCAGCGACATCGACGAACGCGACCGCGCGTTCGTGGAGGGTGAGCGCACCGGAGAGGGCTTCTACC
>JANXVR010000172.1 GCA_025351565.1 Actinomycetes bacterium | reverse complement strand
CGAACGGTGAGCTCGCCGCGGAGGCCTTCGGCTCCGGTGCGGTCCGTCACGCCACGGAACGAAACGAGCATCCTGGCACCGTGCGGGCGCGAAGCGGTGATCTCTAGCTGCCGAGCTCCCAGGAACACCATGTTCCCGGGGGTCCAGCGATCGGGGTTGTCGGAACGATTGAGCACCACGACCTCGCCCTTGAGGCCGTGAGCCTTGGCGATGGCGCCGACGACGATAGCCGGCTCGTCCACAAGAGCAGCCTCAGTCGACGAAGTCGACGATGGCGCCGGCGTCTTGACGCGCAGCAGCGGCGCGAACGACCGTTCGGATCGCTTTGGCGGTGCGACCACCCTTGCCGATGACCTTGCCCATGTCGCCCTCACCCACCTGAACCGTGAATCGCGGGCCTCGATCGTCGGCTGTTTCCGTCACGACAACCGCGTCGGGATCGTCCACGAGCTCTTGCGCCAGGAACTCGACGAGGTCCTTCACGCTTCGGGGGTCTCCTCGGCGGCGGGCTCGGGCTCGGCAGCATCTTCCGGCGTTTCGGGCTCGGCGGCTTCGGGCTGAGCGACCTCGGGAGCGACGACCTCGACCTCCGGGACAGTCTCAGCCGGTGTTTCTGGCTCCACGGCCGCCACCTCCGCCGCTGGTGGTTCAGGAACCGCAACCGGCTCGCGCTCGACCTTGGGCTTGGCTGCTTCAACCTTCGCCTCCGCTGCCTTCGCGGCGGCCTTCTTCGAGAGCTTCGGCGCGCCGTCCGACACCGCTCGTTGCTTCACCAGCTTCGCTGCCTCCGGGCGTTCGGCGACGAACTTATCCCAGATCCCGATCTTGACCATAAGGTTGCGGACCTGATCTGAGGGTTGGGCACCGACCATGAGCCAATGCAGTGCACGCGCCTCGTCGATCTCGATGAGCGACGGGTCCTCGAGCGGGTGGTACTTGCCGATGTTCTCGATGAACCGACCGTCGCGGGGACTCCGCTGGTCGGCCACGACGACGCGGTAGAAGGGCCGCTTGTTCGCGCCCATCCGCCGGAGCCGGATCCTCGTTGACATGCCTTCGTCCTTTGCTATCGCTTCGGCCCGGTGGGCATCTTCATCATGCCGGGCATGCGTTTGCCGCCCATCATCGTCCGCATCATCTTCCGGGCGCCGTCGAAATCCTTCAGGAGCCCGTTGACGTCGGCGGTCGTGGCTCCCGACCCGTTGGCGATCCGGAGGCGGCGCGACCCGGAGATGATACCGGGATTCCGGCGTTCCTCCCTGGTCATGGACAGGATGATGGCCTCTGCCCGGTTCAGCTCTCCCTCGTCGATGGCCCCGGCGAGTTCCTTCATGGCGTTCTTGCCGCCGGGAACTCCTGGGAGCATCTTGAGCAGGTCGCCGATCGGGCCCATCTTCCGCATCTCCCGCAGCTGCCCCAGGAAGTCCTCCAGCGTGAACTGGTTCTTCATCAACTTCTCGGCGGCGGCGCGCGCGGAGTCTTGGTCCATGGTCTCCTGGGCCTTCTCGACCAGGGTCAGCACGTCACCCATCCCAAGGATGCGTCCGGCCATCCGGTCGGGGTAGAAGGGTTCCAGATCCTCGGGCTTCTCGCCCGTCCCCACGAAGTAGACCGGTCGCCCGGTGACCGCGGTGATGGAGAGCGCGGCGCCGCCCCGAGCGTCGCCGTCAAGCTTCGTGAGGATGAACCCGGTGGTATCGACCTCACGCATGAACTCGCGTGCCTGCACGACCGCGTCCTGCCCGGTCATGGCGTCGCACGCCATGAGCACGTGATGGGGCGTGGTCGCCTCTTTGATCTTCCGAGCCTGCTTCATCATCTCGGCGTCGACGTGCAGCCGGCCGGCCGTGTCGATGATGACCACGTCGGCGTTCTGCCGTTCGGCCTCCTTCAGCGCGTTCTTCGCAACCTTCACGGGATCCTTGCCGTCGGAGACCACGGGGACGCCGATCTCCCTGCCGAGCGTCCTCAGCTGTTCGATGGCGGCGGGGCGCTCCAGGTCGGCTGCAACCAGGAGTGGGCGCTTCCCCTTGCCCTTGAGGGTCTTCGCGAGTTTGGCGCAGGCCGTCGTCTTCCCCGACCCCTGAACGCCCGCCATCATGATGACGGCCGGAGCCGCCGAGCCCAGGGTGAACGGCTTATGCTGCCCCCCCAACGTGACGGTCAGCTCTTCGTCCACGACCTTCACGATCTGCTGACCCGGGGTCACACTCTTCATGACCTCCTCGCCCAGGGCTCTGGTCCGAACGCGAGATAGGAGGTCGTCGGCCACCTCGACGGCTACATCGGCGTCCAGGAGCGCCGTACGTATCTCCCCCAGGGCATTGTCGATCTGCTTGGGATGGAGCTTCCCGCGTGAACGGAGCTTCTTGAAGACGCTATTGAGATTGTCGGTGAGCGTGTCGAACATGTCCTGTGGGTGCTCGCACCGTGCGGGCTCGTGAAGGATTGTAGCTACCGATGACCCAAGATCTCGCCGCCGCGCGTCGAACCGAACTGGAGTTCGTGGCGTTCAGATGGTTGGCTGTGGTGTTCGGAGCCATCGAGACGGCTATGGCGGTCCGTGGTGGCGGGAGTTCGTCCTCCGCCATCGTGCCACTCTCCATCGTGATGACAGCGGGTCTGGGCGTGGCCAACATCGCGATCTGGTCCGCAGCCAGGCGGGCCGATGACAGGCGTCAGCTCGCTCAGGTCGGAGCGGTGGCCTTCCTGCTGGACGTCGTTGTCGTGCTGGCGATGACCTGGGCATTCACCAACGACCCCCAGGACGCGGTCTGGCTCATCGCCTACGTCCTGCCGCTCGAGGGTGCCGCGCGATACGGACGGAGCGGAGCGATCGCCGCCGCCTTCGCGTTCACCGGGTCGGTGTTCCTGCGGGAGCTCTATCTCGCCGCACAATTCGCCCCGTACCGATTCTCCCTGGAGAGCGTCGAGTTCCGAAGCGCCATGGCGTTCGTCATCGCGATGACGGCCGGGACGTTCGCCGGGTCGCTTCACCTAGAGAGCGCGCGCGCCAACAGGCGCGCGCGAGAAGCTGAAGCGGCCGCCGAGCGAGAGGCGGCCGCCAGGGCTCGACTGCAGGAACTCGACGATCTGAAGTCCGACTTCATCTCGATCACGAGTCACGAGCTTCGAACGCCGGTCGCGGCCGTGCGAGGGTTCGTGGACACGCTGCGCCGCCGCCGAGGCGAACTGACCGAGGACGAGGTCGGAGAGTTCCTGGACATCATCCACGACCAATCCCAGCGCTTGGTTCGACTGGTAGAGGATCTGCTGGACGTCTCACGGCTGGAGGCCGGTCGATTGACGCTCGAATGGCACGAGGTGCCCGTGGCCGGGATCCTCGGCAGCTGCGTCACCGGGATGGGTGAGGCAGGATCGCGGGTCCATGTGCGCGAAGTTGCCGGATGTCCGCAGACCTTCCTCACCGACCCTCAACGGCTGGGCCAAGCGCTCACGAACCTGGTGGGCAACGCACTGAAGTTCTCCCCGCCGGGTGGCATCGTCGGATTGGATGCCGAACCCGGAGACGACGGGGAGATCGTCTTCAGCGTTCGTGACGATGGCCCCGGGATCCCGCAGAGCGAGCATGCCAAGATCTTCGAGCGGTTCGAACAGGCGAACTCCGAGGCGACACGCAACTCGAAGGGCGTTGGACTCGGTCTCTACATCACCCGGGAACTCGTGATCGCCATGGGCGGAACCGTGACGCTCGAGTCGCAGGTGGGGTCGGGGTCGACCTTCCGGATCACGGTCCCGGTCGTTGCGCCGGCGGCTCAGCAAGCACCTGCTCCACCGTTCGAAGCAACGCGATCGGGCTGAACGGTTTCGTGAAGTAGCCGTCCGCTCCCATACCCATGACCCGCTGTTTCGCCTCCTCACCGGTCGCGGTCACGATGATGACGCGAACGCCCGACGTCGCCGGGTCGGACTTCAGCTGCTGCAGCACTTCCGAGCCGCTTGAGCCCGGGATGTTGAGGTCCAGGAACACCAGGTCGGGGAGATCTTCCTGTACCGCTGCCAGCGCAGCGGCTCCATCGGCTGCCTCTCGGATGTCGAAACCCTCCGGCTCAAGGACCAGCCTCATAGCCTCACGCATCGTCTGGTGATCCTCGACGATCAGGATCTTCGCCCCGCTCACGCAAGCAGTCCTTGGGCGAACGACACCGGGTCGAACGCCTGCAGGTCGCCCATGCCCTCACCGACCCCGATGAACCGTATCGGCACCCCCAGCTCCTCTCGCACGGCGACGACGATGCCTCCCTTGGCCGAGCCGTCCATCTTCGTGAGGATCACACCGGTCACCTCGACCGCCTCCGTGAACGCCCGGGCCTGAGCGATCCCATTCTGCCCCGTTTGAGCGTCCAGCACGAGGAGCGTTTCGCCTATCTCACCGCCGGCCTTCTCGATCACCCGTTTGACCTTCTTCAATTCGTCCATGAGCGGGGTCTTGGTGTGCAGCCTGCCTGCGGTGTCGACGATAAGCACATCGGACCCTCTGGCCTGGGAGGACCTGACGGCGTCGAACGCCACCGCGCCGGGATCGGCGCCGCGGTCTTGCGAGATGAGGTGCGCCCCAGAGCGTTCGGCCCAGACCTCGAGCTGCTCCCCCGCCGCCGCACGGAAGGTGTCGGAGGCTGCGAGCGTCACCTTCTTGCCCTCGTCGGCCAGGCGGCGGGCCAGCTTGCCGATGGTGGTGGTCTTCCCAGCGCCGTTCACGCCAACGACCAGCACCACGGCCAAACCTTCGCCACCCAGCCGAAGGGGCGGATCTTCCCCCAGAACGGCGACCACGTCGGCCTGGAGGAGGGCGACCGGGTCCTGACCTGGCTTGAAGTCCTTCCTCACGCGCGCGACCAGGTCCGAGGCCGCCACTGGCCCGAGGTCCGCCTTGATCAGCAGGTCTTCGAGGTCTTTCCAGGTGGACTCCGAGACGCCCGTGCCGAAGAGCGAGCGGACCCGCGTGCCCAGTCCCTCGGACCGCGGCGCCGCCAGGAGCCCGGCGGCCGTGGAGCCGGATGCAGACGCCCCCGGGCGACTCGGGCGAGGACCGAACCGGACGACCACAAGGGCGAGGACCAGCGCGACCAGAAGAACCGCAGCGATCACGAGAGGCGTCATGGGGCGAGAGGCTAGTGGACGGATGCGCCGTCCGGCACCTGGACCACCGGTTCGTCATCCGCCGAGGACTGCGCTGCGAAGGCCGCAGCCGCCTCTTCACGGTGCGCTTCGACGGCCGCCGCCTCCCGCGCCTGGTCCGTCAGGGTGCTCTCCGGATGTTCGAGGGTCTGGCAGACCACCTTGGTGGTGCCGTCCTTGTTCAGGGAGATCCCGTAGAGCATCCCCGCGATCTCCATCGTTCGCTTCTGGTGGGTCACGATGAGCACCTGGGACTCCGACGCGAACCCTTCCACCAGACGGAGGAACCGGTGCAGGTTCACATCGTCCAGGGCCGGCTCGACCTCGTCCATCAGGTAGAAGGGCGAGGGCCGCGCCGTGAAGATCGCGAACAGGAACGCCATCGCGGTCAGCGAACGCTCACCACCGGATAGGAGGCTGATGCGCTTCACGCGCTTACGCCCAGGGCTCGCCTCGATCTCGATGCCGGCCTCCAGCGGGTTGGCAGGGTCGGTGAGGATCAGACGGCCCTCTCCCCCGGGGAATAGCTCCTTGATGAGCCGCTCGAATTGCACCGCGACGTCCTTGAACGCCAGATCGAACGTCGCGGTGATCTCCTGGTCGACCTGGCTGATGACCTCAAGGAGGTCGCGGCGGGCCTTGCGGATGTCGTCGAGTTCGCGGTGCATGAAGTCGTGCCGCTCCTGCATGGATTCGAGTTCGCCGGTGGCAAGGAGGTTGACGCGGCCCAGGAGCGCCAGGCGCCGCTGGACCAGTTCGGCGCGCTTCTCCAACGCCTGGACGTCGTCCTCGTCGGAAAGTTCACTGAGCGAGTCTTTGGGATCGCGCTGATGTCCATCCCGAAGCAGGCGCTCGGCTTCCTTGATGCGGCGCTCGATATCCCCGCGCAGGCGGTCTTCATCCTCGTAGCGTTGGCGAAGTTCGTCCAGGTGGGTGGATGCATCTCGCCAGGCCTTGTTGATCGCGGCTTCCTTCTCTGCAGCTGCGCGCTCGGCCAGCGCCGTGGCTTCACGCAGCTGGGTCGTCGCCTCCGTCGCCTGTTCTACCCGGCGAACGGTCTCCTCCGCCTGGATGCGAGCGGCTTCGGCCATCGCGACCGCTTCGCGCAAGCGAACGGGGTCGTGGGCGGCCAGGGCGTCACGCTCGGCGCGCAGATCGGTGATGCGCTGATCGTGACGCGAACGGTCCCGGCGGAGCGTCTCCACGGCGACGCGCGCGGTGACCGGCTGCTGCGGCACGGCGGGCAGGTCGGGCATGTCCTGTGCGAGCGGTTCGATCAGGGCCAGGCGCTCCCGCCACGCGGCGGCGTCCTGATCCAGCGCCAGGAGCCGAAGGCCCAGAACCTCCTCCTCTTTGCGCAGCGCGTGAAGTTCGCGTTCGATGCCGGAGGAACGCTCGGCCGCGGCCGTGATGTCGCTGTCCGCGGCGACGATCTGCCCTTGCAGGAACGCGACTTCGCTCCCGATCTCGTCGAGGCGTTCGCGCTTGGGCTTCAGGGTGTTCCGCGTGGCGGCAAGATCGTGCTCGAGCACCGCCAGCTCCCCACGGATCTCGCGCAGCCGCGCATCGGCCTCCCGGGCCGTGTGGATGACCGCCGGACCGATCAACACCCCTTCAGCCGTCACGAACGAGGCGCTCGGATGCGCGGACTGTTTGTGCGAGGCCTCCTGGACGGACGAGGCCAGATACACGTCGCGCAGGATCGTACTCACGATCCCCCTCGCGACCGGTTCGGCCTCGACGGCCGACAGCAGCTTCCGCTCCTGGGTGAGACCGATCGGGACCGGTCCTCCCGCCGCGATGGCGAGGATGGCACCGTCACCGGCCGGCGCGTCCTCCAGCGCTCTGGCGGCGTCCTCATAGACGACGGCATCGGCGAGCGGACCCAGCGCCGCCACGAGTGCACGCTCCAGCCCGGACTCCACGCGAACGAGGTCCTTCAGGAGCCCCACCGCCCGCCCCTTGTGCCCCTTGAGGAACCGGGACCCGGGTGTCTCCTCGATGTCTTGGCGTCGCGCCTCCAGCAGGTCGCGGCGCGACTCCATCCGCCGGCGCGCCTCCTCGAGTTCCTCGATCTTCTCGACGATGCCGTGCCGATCCTGCTCCAGCTGGGTCCGGCGCTCGGCTAGCGGCGCGGTCTGACCGTCCAGCTGCTCGATCTCGGTTTCCAGCCCGTCGCGCTCGGCCCCCATCTCGGCGATCCGCGTGGCGATCCCCGCCAGGTTCTCGGTCAGCCGCTCGCGTTCGCGCTCCGAAGATGCCAGTGAGCGCTGAAGCGTCTCCATCTCCGCGCGACGTCCGGCGGCTTCCTCCCCGATCCGGCGCCGCAGGTCGTCCACCTCGCGTCGGCGTTCCTCGGCGGCCCGGTACTCCGCCTCCGCTGCGTCGAGTTCCTGCTCCCGTGCCTCCAGCTCGGCCAGAACCTGGGTGAGCTCCGCTTCGACCCGTTCCAGCTCTTCCCCGAGGGAATCCAGGCGGGCCGTTCGGGTGGCTTGCGCTGCAAGTTCTTGGCGAGCCGAGGTCTCGGCCTGCGCGGCGTCGCGGAACCCTTGCTCGGCCCTGGATCGTTCGAACTGGGTCTGGCGGAACGCCTGTTCGGCATCGGCAAGCTCCCCGGATGCCTGCGCGCGCTCATCGGCCGCGGCCAGCACCTCTCCGTCCAGTTCGTCCAGCCGGGCTCGCGCGGCATCGCGGGAGGCCAGCCCCTCGTCCCAGCCACCCTTGCGCCGGTCCTTCTCACGGAGCAGCGCGCGCAGGCGCGCGGCCGCGAGCTTCCACGAGAGTTCGTCCGCCTGTGAGGTGAGGGCCTCGTGCTTCGTCGCCATCTCCGCCTGTTGCTGGAGCGGCTTCAACTGCCGCCTGAGCTCGCCCAGGACGTCCTGCAGACGAAGGAGATCGTGATCCATGCCGCTGAGCTTGCGTTCGGCTCGCTCCTTGCGCCGACGGTGCTTGGCGATCCCCGCCGCTTCCTCGATGTACTTCCGGCGTTCTTCGGGCCGGGAGGTGAGGACCTCATCCAACTGCCCCTGGCCGACCACCGTGTGCAGCGCCCTCCCGATGCCGGTCTCGGCGAGGAGCTCCTGGACGTCGAGCAGACGGACGACCTGGCCGCCGATGCGATACTCGGACTCCCCGCTGCGGAAGATCGTTCGGCTGACCTCGATCTCGGTCATGGGGACCGGGATCTTGCCGGCGCCGTTGTCGATGACGAGCTTGACCTCTGCCATCCCCAGGGCGGGCCTGGACGGGGTCCCCGCGAAGATCACATCTGCCATGTTGCCGCCGCGGAGCGCCCTAGCGCCTTGTTCTCCGAGTGCCCAGCTGATGGCATCCACCAGGTTGGACTTGCCCGATCCGTTCGGCCCGACGATGACGGAGACGCCGGGGACGAACTCCAGGACCGTCTTGTCCGCGAAGCTCTTGAAGCCTCGGATCGTGATCGAGCGGAGGAACATCGGGCGGATGCTAACAGGCTTGTGATTCGCAGGCGAGAGCTTGGCCAGAACCCGCGGGAAACCCCAGGTCAGTGGGACGTCAGGACTGACACTGGGGACAGAAGTACGCGTTGCGCTGGCTGATCTTCACCGACTGGACTGGCGTTCGGCACCGGCGGCACGGAAGCCCGCTCCTGCCGTAGACCTTCAGCTCGTTCTGGTATTCGCCCGGCTGGCCGAACAGATCCACGTAGGCCTCGTCGTAAAGGGTGGTCCCGCGGAGCTTGATCGCCTCCTGGATGGTCTCCTGGATCGCGCGATAGAGCCGGCGAACCTCCTGCGAACTCAGCGTGTCCGAGAGCCGGTCATACCGGAGTCCGGCGGTGAACAGCACTTCATCGGAGTAGATGTTGCCGAGCCCCGAGATGAACTTCTGGTCCATCAGGATGGCTTTCATCTTGGCGGCCCGCTGGGCCAGCAGATACTGGAACGTGGGCCATGTGAACACCTGGTCCAGCGGATCGATCGCGATGTGCTGGAGCTCCTTCACCTTGCCCAGCTCATCCGCGGTCGCAACGAACATCTCCCCGAACGTGCGGGGATCGACGAACCGAAGGTCGCCACCCTGCTGGAACGTGAAGACGACGTGGGTATGGGGCGGCAACGGGGTCCGGCCGGTGCCTCGCTGGAACTGCCCGCTCATCCCGAAATGCACCACCAGCGCGTCGGAGGAATCCAGGTGCATGAGGAGGTACTTGCCGCGGCGTTCCACCTTGGAGATCTTCGTGCCCACGAGGCGAGAGGTGAAGTCCTTCCGCTTGGCGTAGCGGCGGATCGCTCGCATCGCGTTCTTCGTGGTCTTGACCTCAACGGCCTTGATCCGCCGGCCGACCACGTCTTTCTCAAGGTCGCGACGCATGACTTCGACTTCCGGCAACTCCACCCTGTCCCCCCTCAGCCGTCCGACGGAACGGCCTGCAGGCGCAGATACGCCTCACGGGCCGCTTGCTGCTCGGCTTCCTTCTTGGACCGGCCCTTCCCGCTCCCCTGGGCTTCACCGCCGAGGAACACGATGGCGGTGAACTCCTTCTGGTGGTCGGGACCTTCCTCTTCGATGCGGTAGTCGGGCATCGACCGCAACGAACGAGACGCGAGTTCCTGCAGCATGGTCTTGTAGTCGCGCTCGCCTTCGCCCCGAACGTAGGCCTCCATCCGCGGGCGGAACAGCCGTTCGATGAGCTCGGATGTGACCCCGAGGCCCAGGTCCAGATAGACGGCCCCGAAGATGGCCTCGAGGGCGTCGGCGAGGATGCTGGCCTTGTCCCTGCCGCCCGACTGTTCCTCTCCTTTGCCCAGGAGCACGATCTCACCCAGGCCTAGGGATCTGGCGACGTCGGCCAACGCGATCATGTTCACGATGGCCGCGCGAAGCTTGGCGAGCATGCCCTCGCTCATATCGGGATACGTGCGGTACGCCATGTCGGTCACCACAACGCCAAGGACCGAGTCCCCTAAGAACTCGAGCCGTTCGTTCGTCACGCCCAGGGAGTTCTCGAAGGCGTAGGAACGATGCGTGAGCGCGGCACGGCGGAGCTCCGGGTCCTCGAATGCAACACCCAGGGCCCGGTCAAGGGCCTGGAGTGATGCCTCCACGGGGGCCGGGGTCAACGCCGTTACTCGACCTCGACGGCCTGGCGGCCTGCGTAGTAGCCGCAGTTCCCGCACACCTTGTGCGGCGTTTTCGGCTGACGGCACTGGGGACAGTCCGCGTACGCCGGAACCTTTCCCTTCCAGTTCGCCGCACGCTTGTCGCCACGCGTCTTGCTCTGCTTCTTCTTGGGGACCGCCATCGTTCTTCCGTTTCCTTCCTAGTGTTCCGTCTGCTTGAAGAGCTGTTCCAGCCCATCCCAGCGAGGGTCGATCTGCTGATGACCAGGGCACGCGCCCAGGTTCTTGTCTCCCCCGCAGGTGGCGCACAGGCCGAGGCAATCCGGCTCGCACAGCGGGGAGAACGGGAGTTCGACCCCGACCACGTCACGAACCATCTGCTCCGGGTCGAGTTCGCCGTCGGGGTCCAAAGGGTAGTCGTCTGCGTCCGGATCCGGCTCGCTGACGAAGAGCTCGTATATAGGAACGCTGAAGACCTGCTCGAACTCCTTGAGGCAACGGGCGCAATGAAGCTGGAGGACGCCTTCAACTGCGCCGGATACCAGGATGCCCTCCACGACCGATTCCAAGAGCAGGAGCCCGCCGATCGGAAGGTCTTCCGGGACCCGGGCCAGTTCTGTGCCCAATGCCTCGACCGTTCCCCGCAGGCTCTCGGTCTTCGAGGCCCCGGGGTGACCCACCAGGTCACGCACGTCGATGAGATCGAGGGTCATTCCGCCTCCAGATCGAACAACTCGGTCGTGGCAGCGGGGTCTTGCGCGGCGGGGTCACGGGGATCGACGGGACCGAATTCCTGCTCGGCGGTTGTCGCCGGGTTGCGCAGCCGGTCGCGACCCACCTCGATGGTCTCGAGGGTACGGGCCAGGCCCTTCGTTGCGGCCTGCGAGTCTTCCAAGATCTTGCGGAGCGCGATCTCGAACTGCGCGAGCTTCGCGTCGACGTAGTCCTCGGCCTCTTTACGGATCTGGCGGGAACGGTCCTCGGCTTGGTCCATGACGGTTTCGGCCTCCTGGCGCGCCCGTTCGACCACTTCCTCGCGTCTGGCCATCTTGAGCTGATCCTCGTGGGCCTCGGCCACGATCCGTTCGGCCTCGCCCCGAGCCTTGGCGAGCAGATCCTCCCGATCCTTCACGACCCAGCGCGCTTGCTTGATCTCCTCGGGAAGCTCGGCCTGCATCAGCTGGAGCATCTCCAGGACCTCTTCGCGATTGAGCAGCGCCGAGGACGACAGCGGCATGGACTTCGCCTCGCGCACGATCTCCTCGAGCTCGGCCAAACGGGTGGCGAGGTCGCTCACGCGGATACCTCCAACCTGTCCCGCAGCCGGTCGCGGACGGCGTCGGGAACCAGCCCTGTCACGTCGCCTCCGAACTTCCCGACCTCTTTGACCAGCGAGGACGACAGGAAGGACCACTTCGGGTTCGTGGGCATGAAGAGCGTCTCGACGCCCGCCAGCCGGTGATTCATCTGGGCCATCTGGATCTCGGATTCGTAATCCGTGACGGCGCGAAGACCTTTGACGATGACGTCCGCCCCTTGCTCCTTCGCGTAGGCGACCAGGAGCCCCGTGAAGGAATCCACGCGGACGTTGAGCAGGCCGACGCAGGCCTCTCGCAGCATGGCCACCCGTTCGTCCAGCCCGAACAAGGGCTGCTTCGACGGGTTCTCCAGCACCCCTACGACCACGCTGTCGAAGGACTCACTGGTTCGGCCGATGATGTCGAGGTGACCGTTCGTCACCGGGTCGAACGTGCCCGGACACAGGGCTGTCAGGCCCATCCAACCTCCCGATACAAGAAGACAAGGCTGTCGCCGTAGTGCAGTTGCCTCGCAACGACCCAGTGTAGCGGAAGAGCGGGGGGAGAACTCCCTTTCCCCCTCGTGAGGACCACCGTGAACCCCTCGGCAACGTGCCCGGTTGCTATCGCCTGCAACAGGGCGTCGATCTGCTCGCCCTCCATGTCGTACGGGGGATCGGCGAACACGACATCAGCGGCATCCGCAGGAGGTTTGCGGAGGTAGGAGGGGACGTCGGCGGTGAGCACCGTGCCCCGGACGGCCAGGTTCGCGCGGGCGAGGTTCTCCCGAACGGCGGTGGTCGCGGACCGGCCCCGATCCACGAACGTTGCCTCGATCCCGCCCCGAGACAGGGCCTCGATACCCAGCGCACCCGTGCCCGCGAACAGGTCCAGGACGACAGCGCCGATCACGCGGTCCCCAAGGCTCGAGAAGAGTCCCTCCCGGGCCCGGTCCGAGACGGGGCGGGTCCCCGGCGGCACCGCAGCCAGCCGAACACCCTTCGCCGTGCCCCCGATGATCCGCACGCGCGAAGCCTAGCCCCGGGGACGAAGGTCGCCTACGACTGGAACAACCACTCGATGGATCGCTCGAACCGCGCTCTCAACTCGGCCAGCATCTGTGGATGGGCGTGCAGATCGGGGTCCTGTTCGATCAGCGCGAACGCCCGAACGCGCGCCCGTTTCACCAGATCCATGTCGTCGGCCAGCCGGGCGAGTTTCAGATCCGGCATCCCGGACTGCTTCGTATCGAAGAGCGTTCCCTCGCCGCGGAGCTTGAGGTCCTGATCCGCCAGCTCGAACCCGTCGGTGGTCCGAACCATGGCGTCGATCCGCGCCTTCGCGTCCAGGTTCTGATCGTCCGAGGCGTCGAAGAGGACGCAATAGCTGCGGTGTACGCCCCGGCCGATCCGACCACGGAGCTGGTGGAGTTGCGCCAAGCCGAACCGTTCCGCGTTCTCGACCATCATGACCGTGGCGTTCGGGACGTCGACGCCCACCTCGATCACGGTCGTGGAGATCAGAAGATCGGACGCCCCCGTCCGGAACCGCTCCATGATCTCCTCCTTGTCCTTCGGCCGCATCCGTCCATGAAGGAGTTCGACCTTGAGCTCGGTGAAGACCTCGGTGGCAAGATGGACCGCCTCGGCTTCAGCGGCCTTCACTTGGGTGCGATTCCCTTCGTCGATGGCCGCGCAGACCACGAAGGCCTGGCGACCGGCCGCAACCTCGTCCCGGACCAGCTGCTCGGCCTGGAGCCGGTCGGCTTCGGTTCGAACCGCGCGCGTCTCGATCGGCTGTCGGCCCTTCGGGAGTTCGTCCAGGACGGCCACATCGAGATCACCGTAGTAGGTGAGGGCCAGGGTTCGCGGGATGGGGGTCGCCGTCATGATGAGCACGTCCGCGTCACCCCCCTTGCCCTTCAGCGCCATCCGCTGGTGCAGACCGAACCGATGCTGCTCGTCGATCACCGCAAGCGTGAGATCGGCGAACGTCACCCCCTCCTGCACCAGCGCGTGGGTGCCGATCACCAGGTCGACGTCGCCGGCCGCTACGCCCTCGAGCGTTCGCAGGCGATCCTTCCCCGTGACCGCGCCCGTGAGCACGGCGTAGGTCATCGACGGTTCGGCCCGCTCTCGCGCCGGCGGGTCCGGATCCAGGAGCGATGTCTGGGCAGCGTCGCGGCCCGACCGAGCCGCGAGGCCGTCCAGGTACGGCTCAGCGCCGACGGCTTCCAGCAACATGGCAACCGAGCGGGCGTGTTGACCTGCAAGTACCTCCGTGGGGGCCATGATCGCGGCCTGGTGCCCGGATTGGATGGCCACCAGGGCCGCGTGGAGCGCGATGAGCGTCTTGCCCGACCCGACGTCTCCTTGCAGCAAGACGTTCATCGGGTGGGGGGACGACATGAACGTGCCCACCTCGGCCATGGCGCGTCGTTGCGCGCCGGTCGGCTCGAAGGGCACAGTGGAGATCAACCGTCTGGTGAGGTCTCCGTCGGCTTCGTGCGCGACCCCGGCCGCCTCCGCGGCGACGCGGTGCTTGCGGAACGCCACCCCCAGCTCGAGCGTGAAGAGCTCGTCGAACTTCAACCGCTGCTGGGCCCGGTGCAGCTGCCCCTGGTCCTCGGGGAAATGGATGTGGCGCAGGGCCCAGTCGTAGGAACCGAGTTGCTCCGCGCTAACGATGCCTTCCGGCACGGGGTCCTCGACGGCCGGCAACTGGTCGATCGCGCGCCACACGAGTTCTCGCATGGTACGCGTGGTGATGCCCTCGCTTGCCGGATGGACCGGAGTGATCCGGCCCGTGTGGACCTGCTCGGCATCGTCGCCGCCCAGCACCTCCACCTCCTGGTTGGCCAGCTGCCGTCGGCCCTTGTACAAGGTCCCCACGCCGCTGACGGCGACCTCGACCCCCTCTCGATACATGCTGGCCGCCCACGGCTGATTGAAGAACGTGAGGTCCAGATAGCCGGTGCCGTCGTAGAGCGTCACCACGACCATGGTCTGGTGGCGACGGGTGAGGCGCTTCACAACCTTCTTCACGTGGGCGATCACGGTGACGTACTTCCCGATGGGCAGCTCGCGGATCGCCGAGACGCGCGACCGGTCGATGTATCGCCGCGGATAGTGATGGATCAGCTGGCCCACCGACGTGATCCCGAACGCGTTCTCCAGGACGAGCCATGCCTCGTCACCTCGGGTGCGGGATCCCGTCCGGCGGGCGGCGATCTTCGCGTCGATGCTGGTGATCGGGGAATCGAGCGTCAGCGGCAATGGGGGTCCTCACCGTTCTGTGCGTTCGGTTCTACCATGCCGGAGTGACACGTCGACGGTGGCTGCCGGCAGCGCTGGTGCTCGCGACGGCACTGGCGGCATGCACCGGATCCCCGGCGCCGACGCCGGACGGGACCGCCAGCCAGGGGGGGGCCCCGGTCGCGCTGCCGAGTTCGCCTGAGGCGCTCCCGCTGATAGACGTTGCCGGCTACACCCAGCTCTTGCGCCAGCTCCACGGCACCCCGGTGGTGGTGAACGTGTGGGCCTCGTGGTGCGGCCCGTGCAAAGACGAGGCGCCGTTGCTACGCCAGGGCGCGTTGGACAACCCGAACGTGCAGTTCCTGGGGGTCGACATCCAGGATTCCAGAGGCGGCGCGATCGGCTTCATCCGTCGGTACGCGATCCCGTATCCGAGCGTGTTCGACCCGCCGGCGGCGTTGCGTACCGACCTCGGCTTGATAGGTCAACCCGACACGCTGTTCTATGGCGCGAACGGGGTGCTGCTGTCGCAGGTCATCGGCCCGCTGACCCAAAGCACCCTGGATCAGAACCTGGCGAAGATCACCGCCTGAACCCGTCTGGTAGCCTCGTCGAACTATGGCGGCCGTGTGTGACGTATGTGGCAAGAAGCCCTGGTTCGGCAAGTCGGTAACGTTCTCGCACAAGCGGAACAACCGCCGATGGGATCCGAACATCCAGCGCGTGCGCGCGCTCGTCAACGGCACCCACAAGCGAGTGAACGCCTGCACGTCGTGCATCAAGGCCGGCAAGATCACCCGCATCCCCCACGCCTGAACCTCCGGCCTCCCTAGTGGGCTAACGGAGATCCGGCATCGCCGACATCCACAGCTGGTCCACCGGGCCGATGCCCTTCCCGATGGCCAACGCGTGCGCGATCGCCCCGGTGACGAACCGCTTACCCGCCCGAACCGACGTCCGAAGGTCTTCACCCATAGCGAGGTGGGCGGCGATAGCCGCGCTCAGCGTGCAGCCGGTGCCGTGCGTGTGTGGGGTCTCGATCCGTTCGGCCTCCAGCCATTCCTCGCCGTCAGGGTCCACCAGAAGGTCCGCGGCCGTGCCGCCTGCGAGGTGTCCGCCCTTGACCAGGACGGCCGTGGCACCAAGCGCGAGGATGGCCTCCGCGGCCCGGCGCATGTCGTCCCGGGTTCGGACCGTGAGACCGCACAGGGCTTCCGCCTCAGGGAGATTGGGGGTCACCAGCAGGGCCAGCGGCAGGATCTGGGATCGGAGCCCGTCTAGCGCATCGCGTTCCAGCAGCAGGTGTCCGTGCTTGGACACGGATACGGGGTCGACCACCAGGTTGCCGATCCGGGCTTGCCGAACGGCGTCCGCCACCGCCTTGACGATCCCGGCGTTCGCGAGCATGCCCGTCTTCGCCGCGTCGACACCGATGTCGGACGCCACCGCTTCGATCTGCGCCGCAACAACTGCGGGGCTCACGGCCTCGATGCCCGAGACGCCCTTCGTGTTCTGGACGGTGATCGCGGTGATCGCGGTCATGCCGTAGACACCCAGCGCGCTGAACGTCTTCAGGTCGGCCTGGATGCCCGCGCCTCCACTGGGATCGCTGCCCGCGATGGAAAGTGCGCGTGGCCGAGGCCGAGTCATGCGAAGTGGTCCCAGCCGACCGGGTCCAGCGTGCGCCGGCCGGCCGCATCGTCGATCGTGACGCCCTCGCCCGGTCCGATCTCCCCGATCACGCTGAGGCGGGTACCGAACTGCTCCATGAGCTCCGCGGCCAAGGGGACCACTGCCGCGGGGGGAATCGTGGCCAGGAGCTCGTAGTCCTCGCCGCCGGCCAGCGCCTGGTCCTGCGTGGCGGCCGGGTGCACGGGGATGGACGAGGCGTGGATGTTCGCGGCAACGCCGCTCGCGCGGCAGAGCCGGGACAGATCCAGCGAGAACCCGTCGGAGATGTCGATCATGCCGGTCGCACCGGCGTGGGCGATGCCCTGGCCTTCGCCCACCCGGGCCATGGGCCGGAAGTGCCGGCTCAGGGCGTCTCGTTCGTCGCCGGACCACGAGACTGCGGAGCCGGCCGCGATCTTGAGCCCAGCGGCGGACCCTCCCAGCGAACCCGTGACCACGACGGCGTCGCCCACCTGGGCACCGGACCTCGTGACCGCGCGCCCGCGGGCGACCTCGCCGATCACGGTGACCGCCACGGTGACCTCCCGACCCAGGGCCAGATTGCCGCCGATCATCCACAGGGCGTGCTCATCGCACGCTTCGCGCATGCCGCCGAACAACTCCATCGTCCAGGCGGCGTCGACCGCGTCGGTCAGGGTCAATGCGCACACCGCCTGACGCGGGGAAGCGCCCATCGCAGCGATGTCCGAGAGGTTGACCACAACGGCCTTGTATCCGAGATCGCGAGCCGATGTGAACGTTCGGTCGAAGTGCGTGCCCTCCACCATGACATCGGTGGTGATCACGAGGTCGCCGGGGCCCGGTCGCACCACGGCGGCGTCGTCGCCGACCCCCACGAGGACCTCCGGACCCGCCCCCGACAGCACCTTCCCGATCGCGGTGAGGAGTTCCTGTTCGCCGACGTCCATGCCGTTGTCCGTTCCGTCCAACTCAAGGGGTTCGCGTCTGTTGCCACGTGGCCGAGAAGGGCATCGGCCCGTTCGGTAGACTCTAGGCCTTATCCAGCGTGTCCAAAGCGGTTCCCAACTCCGCCGTCGCCGCAAGGAGGATCCCCGTTGCCCCAGACGACCGTTAACCCGACCCCTGAGCAGCTGCGTCAGTTCACCGAGGAGATGCCCACTACCCGCCTAACCAAGCTCGGCAACACGAACACCACCACGAAGGTCCTCTCCCGGAGCGCCGCCAGTACCTACGTGGTCGGCGGACCGTCCTCGGGCAAGACCATGACGCGCGAGGAGTTCAACGTCATCGCGGCGAAGCAAGACGCCTACATCGCCGAGCACGACATGCTCCAGGTCGACGGTTTCATCGGCAACGATCCCGAGATGCGCACCGCCGCACGGCTGACCATGGAGAAGGCGTTCGCCAACATCGCCGGGATGCAGCAGAAGCTGTACTTCGAACGAACAGACGGCGCCGACCCCACGGTTCACGTCATCTACACGCCCGGCCTTGCGGCGCCCGGCTATCCGGACGACCGCTGCATCGCCGTGGACCTGGAGAACAACGTCACGCGCGTCCTCAACTCCGACTACTTCGGTGAGTCGAAGAAGGGCGGCCTGCGGATGTGGAACAACATCGTCTACAACAAGGGCGGTCTCGCATTGCACGCCGGCTTGAAGGTCATCCCGACCTCCGACGGTGACAAGGTCTTCATGATCATCGGCCTGTCCGGTACCGGGAAGACCACCACAACGTTCACCACGCAGAACAACTCCAAGCCCATCCAGGACGACTTCGTCGGCCTCATGCCGGGCGGCCACGCGTACGGAACCGAGAACGGCTGCTTCGCGAAGACGTTCGCCCTGGACGCCGATTTCGAGCCATCGATCCATGGGGCAGTGACCAAGCCCAACGCCTACCTCGAAAACGTCTACATGGACCAGGACGGCAACGTCGACTTCTTCAACGAGAACTACACGAAGAACGGCCGCGCGGTCTTCGAGATGAAGGACCTGCTCAGCTACGAGGACGCCATGAACATCGGCACCGTCGACTACCTGCTCATCCTCAACCGGAACGAGAACATCATCTCGAAGACCGCGCGGCCGTTCTTCGTGTAGTTCTCGTTGAAGAAGTCGACGTTGCCGTCCTGGTCCATGTAGACGTTTTCGAGGTA
>JANXVR010000123.1 GCA_025351565.1 Actinomycetes bacterium | reverse complement strand
GGCACGCACCCGACGCCCGACGCCCTCGCCGACGAGCAGCTGAGCCGGCGCTCGGCCGTCAAGGGTGCGCTCACAGCGCTGGGCGATCTGGCCACTCGCAGCTCCCAGCTCTTCCCGGCGCTCCTGTTCTTCGGCGGCGTGGTCGCCACCCGCGCGGCGAAGAACGATGTCTATCAGGAGGTGCGCTCGAGCGTTGCTGCCGTGACCATGCGAGCGTCGAACCCCGCCGACCCACTGAACCGCATCTCCGTGCTCATGTTCCGGTCCTTCGACGAACACGGTACGGCGGATTCGCGCGAGAAGGCGGCGCTGGCGTCCGGCGATGAGGCTCTCAAGCAGTGGCTCCTGAAGGTGCGCGCGCTCCGCTGGGCGAAATGACATGAGCCACGTCTTCCCACGGGTGTTCGACCGGACCTTGCCCACCGCGGTTCACGCCGAAGGGGCGTGGATCACCGACGCGCAGGGCAACCGCTATCTGGACGGATCCGGGGGCGCCATCGTGATGAACGTCGGTCACGGCGACGCCGCGTTGATCGCTGCGGCCACGGACCAGCTGTCCAAGACCCAGTACGTCCACCCGACGATGTTCACGACGGCGGCGTTGGAGCGTTACACGGATGAGGTCGCGCAGATCCTGCCCCTGGACGATGCCCGCATCTACCCGGTCAGCGGGGGAAGTGAAGCCGTGGAAACCGCGATCAAGATGGCGCGGGCCTACCACTTGGCGCGTGGCGAGTCCTCGCGGATCACGGTGATCGCGCGCCGGAGTTCCTACCACGGGAACACCCTGGGAGCGCTGGACGCCAGCGGGAAGGAGCCGCTGCGCAAGCCCTACACGCCGTGGCTCGGGCGGTTCACCCATGCCCCCGCCGCGTACGAATACCGATGCGAGAACCCGCGTCACCCGGAAGGGTGCGGTGACTGGCACGCCGGGGAACTCGAACGCATGCTGACCTCATCTCCCGACAAGTCGGTGTCGGCGTTCATCGCGGAGCCGGTCTCTGGCGCCACGCTCGGCGCCGCGGTCCCGTGCCAGGACTACTGGCCGAAGATCGCCGACGTCTGCCGCCGCTACGGCGTGCTCGTCATCGCCGACGAGGTCATGACCGGCTTCGGCCGCACCGGCGAGTGGTTCGGGATCGACCATTGGGGGGTCCGTCCCGACATCCTCACGGCGGGCAAGGGGACCACCAGCGGCTACGTCCCGTTCGGGTTTGCCGCGGCCGGTGGGGACGTGTTCGACGCGGTCGCCTCGGGTGGGTTCGTGCACGGGTTCACGTGGTCCCACAACGCACTGGGAGCCGCTGTGGGTTCGGCGGTGTTGCGGCGGCTCCGGGAGGACGACATGGTGACGCGTTCGCGCGGCCTCGGCGAACGGATCCGGGCCGACCTGGCGATGGGCCTGGAGGACTGCCCGGCCGTCGGCGACATCCGCGGGTTGGGCTTGATGATCGGCATCGAACTGGTGCGCGACCGGGAGACGAAGGAGCCGTTCGCGCGGAGCGCGCGCACCACCGAGCGGGTACTGGCCGCCGCCCGTGCCAACGGGTTGCTCCTGTACTCCTCCACCGGCCACGTCGACGGGACGAACGGTGACCTGATCATGCTCGGCCCGCCGTTCTGTCTGACGGAGAACGACGTGACCGCGCTGGTCGAACGAACCGTGGACGCCGTGCGCTCGGTGGGCTAGCGCGTGTCCGATCGGGTCGGCCTGGTGTTCGCGCCGGAGGCGCGAACGTACGATCACGGGCCGGCGCACCCGCTCCGGCCGGAGCGGGTGCTCCTCACCTGGCGCCTGATCCAGGCCTACGGCCTGGATCAACTCCCCGGCGTGGTCACGCTCGGGGCCTAACAGGCCGACGACGCCACCATCGAGCTGGTGCACACCCGCGGGTTCATCGAAGCCACGCGCGCGGCCGGGCACGGCGAGGAAGGCCCGTGGGCGCGGTTCGGCTATGGCCCCGGCGACAACCCGATCTTCGATCAGATGCACGAGGCCGCGGCGTTGGTGGTGGGAGCCAGCGTGTCTGCGGCGCAGGCGGTCTGGGAAGGCCAGGTGGAGCACGCGTTCAACGCGGCCGGGGGGCTTCACCACGCGATGCCCCAGCGGGCGTCCGGGTTCTGCGTCTACGACGATCCGGCGGTGGCTATCGCATGGCTGTTGGAGCGCGGCGCCGAGCGCGTGGCCTACGTGGATGTCGACGTCCATCACGGTGACGGGCCGCAGGCCATCTTCTACGACGATCCGCGCGTGTTGACCGCTTCGATCCACGAGAAGGCGCCGTGGTTCTTCCCCGGCACGGGCGAGGCCACAGAGACCGGCGGTCCGAACGCACCCGGGAGCGCGCTCAACGTCCCGCTCGCCCCCGGCACCGGCGACGACGCATGGCTCGCGGCGTTCAGGGGGAAGATCTTGCCCGCCGTCCGGGCGTTCGAGCCGGACGTCCTGGTGACGCAACTCGGATGCGACACTCACACGACCGATCCCCTGGCGGAGCTGGATCTGACCACCCGCGCCTATCGCGAAACCGCGCGCGAGCTCCACGCACTGGCGCACGAGGCCGCGCGCGGCCGATGGGTGGCGACCGGCGGTGGTGGCTATCAGTGGGCGAGCGTGGTTCCGCGCGCTTGGACGATCTACTTCGCCGAGATGGCCGGCGCGCTGGACACGCTTCCGCCCGAGCTCCCGGCGGCGTTCGTCGCCGAAGCGGGCGCGCTGGCCGGAGCGCCCGTGCCCGATAGGCTCGACGCGCCGTGACCGCCGCCAAGACGAAGCTCCTCTGCACCCTCGGGCCCGCCAGCGCGACGCCGAAGATGGTCCGGGGGCTGGTCGAGGCCGGCGCCACCATCTTCCGTCTCAACTTCAGCCACGGGACGCCCGAGGACCACGAGCGCGCGCTCCGGATCGTGCGCGAGGCCGAGGACGACCTTGGCATCTCCCTCGCCGTCCTCGCCGACATGCCCGGCCCGAAGGTAAGGCTGGGCAGCATGGAGCCCGATCCGTTCAAGTTCCAACCAGGGCAACGGTTCCTTCTGCGGGCCGGCGGGCCTGGCAACGAACGCGGTACCTCCACCTCCTACCCCGGTCTCGCGAGCGACCTGTCCGCAGGGGACCGGGTTCTCCTCGCCGACGGGGCGGTCGAACTCACCGTGGCCTCGATCGACGGCGACACGGTAGTCACGGAGTGCGTTCGCGGGGGAACGGTTCGGAGCCGCCAAGGCGTCAACGTGCCCGCCGAACGGCTGGGCCTTCCCGCGGTCACCGATCGCGACCGTGAGTGCCTGAGGGTCGCGCTCGATCTGGGCGTGGATCTGGTGGCGCAGTCATTCGTCCGGGAGCCCCGGGACATCGCCGATCTGCGGTTGCTGATGGGGGACCGGGTCGTCCCGATCGTGGCGAAGATCGAGACCAACCCCGCCGTCGCGAATATCGAGGCCATCCTGGAGGTGTGCGACGCCGTCATGGTGGCCCGCGGGGACCTGGGCGTGGAACTCCCGATGGAGGAGATCCCGCTGATCCAGAAGGACCTGATCCGCGCGGCCCGTGCCGCGGGCCGCCCCGTTGTGGTTGCGACGCAGATGCTCGAGTCGATGATCAAAGCCCCGCGCCCAACCCGCGCCGAAGCCACCGACGTGGCGAACGCTGTCCTGGACGGGGCCGACGCGATCATGCTGAGCGGCGAGACCGCGATCGGGGAGTACCCGTTCGAGGCCGCCCAGGCGGCCACCCGGATCGCGGGTTCGATCGAGTCGCGCGGCGCCGACTACCGCGCCGCGCAGCCCCCCTGCCGGCATCAAGGTGATGCCGCGGCCGTCGCGCACGCGGCCGCATCGATCGGCATCGAGGACGCCGGCGTGGTCGCCATCGCCTGCTACACGGAGACCGGCCGCACCGCGCGGCTGCTCTCGGCCGAGCGGCCGGGCGTTCCTATCTATTCATTCCTGCCCGACGCCGGGGTCCGCCGCGCCAACGCCCTCCTGTGGGGCGTGACGTCCCTCCCCGCCGAGCCACCCCACGACACCGACGAGATGATCGAACTCATGGACCGAGGGCTGCAGGAACGCCGCCTGGCCGCGCCCGGCGACGCCGTGGTCATGGTTGCCGCCTCACCGGCCGGCCGCACCACGACGAACATGCTCAAGGTCCACACCGTGGGGTCGCCGGTCCGGTAGGCGCGCCTTCAGGGGAGGGGCGGCGGAGCACCCGCCGCGACCGGAGCCTCATCGATCTCCGAGAGGTCCTCGGGCTCGACGTGGATCCGCGGGAGGTTCCGCTCCAGCCACGCGGGGAACCACCAGTTCGCCTTGCCCATCAGGAGCATGAGCGAAGGAACCAGCGCCGTCCGGATGACGACGGCGTCGACGAAGATCGCTGCGGCCAGTCCGAGCCCGAACTCCTTGATGATGCGCTCGCCGCCCAGGATGAACGAGCCGAACACGACGATCATGATGGCCGCCGCCGCCGTGATCGTGCCTCCGGTCGCGGCGAGCCCGTGACCGACCGAGCCGTTGTTGTCGCCGCTGCGCAGCCACTCCTCGTGGATGCGCATGACCAGGAACACCTC
>JANXVR010000079.1 GCA_025351565.1 Actinomycetes bacterium | reverse complement strand
CGGGGGTGATCCGAGTCCAGCCCCATCTGCGTCGGCAGATCGAACGCGACGCTCAGCCCGGTCTGGCCCTGATCCAGCAGGTAGCGGTAGCGCTTGTTCGATTCCTCCGCGGTGGCCATGCCCGCGTACTGGCGCATCGTCCAGAGCTTGCCGCGGTACATGCTCGGGTAAGGCCCGCGGGTGTAGGGCAGTTGTCCCGGCTCGCCCAGGTCACGGGCCGGGTCGAACCCTCTGGCCGCAAGGTCGGCGGCGGTGTACACGGGTTGGAGTTCGATCCCCAAGTCCGTGCGTCGATCATCGCCCATGACCGTGAGCCTAGCGGCGGTGGCGCTCCGCGTCCCGGGGGGGTAGCGTCGCGCCCATGGACATCGTGGATCCCCGCATCGAGACCTACATGGCCTCGCGCCTGTCCCGCTTCGACGAACCGGTGCTGCTGGAGATGGAGGAACGCGCCCGCGAGCGCGGCTTCCCCATCGTCGGCCGGAACTGCGGGGTCACGCTCGAGGTCCTGGCGCGAGGGGTCGGCGCCCGCCGGATCATCGAGCTCGGGAGCGGCTTCGGCTACAGCGGTTACTGGCACTCGCGCGCCGTCGGTCCGGCCGGCGAACTCCACCTCACCGACGGCGACCCGGCGAACGAGACCTCCGCGCGCGACTACCTGGGCCGGGCCGGGCTGCTGGCCCCCGTAACCTTCCACGTGGGCGACGCGGTGACGGCCCTGCAAACCCTCCCCGGCGAGTTCGACGTCATCTATGACGACATCGACAAGGACGGCTACCCGGCCGCCTGGCTCGCCGCCTGCGAACGCATCCGCGTGGGCGGCCTCTACATCTGCGACAACGTGCTGTGGTCGGGCCGCGTGCCTGCCGACGGCGAGACGCCCGACGGCGTCACCGACGCCATCCGCGAACACAACGCGCTGATCGCCGAAGACGAGCGCTACGTGAGCACGATCGTCCCCACCCGGGACGGCGTCATGGTCGCGGTGCGCATCTCGTGATGGCGGAACTCCCGGACGAGGTTTCGTGGCCACATGCCTTCAAGACGGGCCTACTTCTACTTTTGATACTGCCGTTCCTTCCCTGTTGACAGAAGCTCCCATGGCGTGGCATTCTCGGGTTCTACTGTTGGAGAGTCGGAATGTCGGATATCGTGACCATTCGGGCAAAAGGGCAGCTCACGCTCCCACTGGGTGTTCGCAACGCTGCCCACATCAAGGAGGGTGATCCCCTGGAGGTCGAACTCACCCCCGAGGGGATCCTCCTACGGCCTAAGAAGCTCATCGACGCCGATCAGGCCTGGTTCTGGACGCCCGAATGGCAGGCAGGCGAACGCGAAGCATCCGCCGACATCGAGGCTGGGCGAACCGAGCAGCATGACTCCCCCGAGGCCTTCCTCTCCTCCCTCGCGGAGGAGTAAGCGCTGCTGACGTACGAAACCACGCGACGGTTCAGCCGCGATCTCCGGGGACTCGCGCCCGATCAACGCGCTGTCTTCCTCGCTGCGATCGCCGCCTTCGTCGAAGACCTGTCATCGGGTACCTTCCGCCCTGGACTGCGTATCAAGGGAGTCGCGGGTGCTCCCGGAGTGTTCGAGTTGACATTCGCCCCCGACGGCCGGGCAACCTACGAGTACGGACCCGAGACTCGGCCCGGACACGCCCGCATCATCTGGAGGCGGGTCGGTACGCACGCAGTGTTCTCGCGGCCGTAGCTGCTTGATCTTGGTCAGGACGTTCGCCATCTCGGGAGCAGGGGCGAGCGCGACGCGGATGCCTCCACCACCCCGAGGTCGGGAGGACCCACCCTGTCCCGCGGCCTCCCGGGGGGATGATTGCCAGGATGCTGGGCGTGCCGGAACGCAGAGACAGGTTCGCCGCGGCGCTGTGGATCGCGACCGCGCCGCTCGGGGTTGCCGGGCTTGTCCTGACCGTCGTGTCATGGGGAGACCTCTCGAATCTCAGCCGATCTTGCTCGGGGTGAGAGTGGCCTCAGTAGAGTTCACGACTCCAGAGACCAGAACGGTCGACGATCCAGTCACCGACCCAGCCGGCATAGCGGATGTGCCCATCACAGGATCCCCGCGGAAGGCAACGAGGGTGGCGAACTGCTCCCCGGTAACCTGGGAAGTGTTCGGATCGAAGATCATCTCCTCGCTCAAGCCGCCACGCGTGAAGGCGACGCCGACCCCGGGGCGCCCGGATGCATCGGTAGTGTTCCCGACGAACTGCACCCCAGGTAGGTTCGCTGCGATGTCGTACAGAGCTGCGCGAAGCGCCGGTGGTGCGTAGGTCTCCCTCAGCATATCGCCGATGACCACTAACGTTTCCCAGTCCTGCCAAGGTCCGGGAAGGACGGATTCGACACCGCCGGATTCGATAAGCGCCTGAAGCTTCGCGGGATCCGTCGGGTAGTTCCAAAGGTCGAGCACGCGCGAACTCCCCGGTCCCCAGGATGTGCTCCCAGGCTTCCAGTCGTACTGAAGGTCGGGTGAACCGGCCGCTACCCAGGCAGCTTCATCCGCTGCCGACAGGAAGGTGATCTGTCTGGGGGCTTCCTTCAGTCTTCCGGACCCATCCGTCCCGAGCCAGACCTGCCGCGTGAGGGGAACGCCGTAGAGGAAGCTCCCCTGTTGGCCCACAGGACCGTAGGACTGATACGTGGTCACGACGCTCTCCGTGTAGACGTACTGGCCCGGACCGGGAGGCGCCTGAGCAGGCTGGTTGGCGGCCACCTCGGCGAGGTTGCGAAGAGCGGCCGCAGCCGCCGGGTCTGCGCCGCCCGAACCGCCGAGGATCGCCGGGAGGACCAACGCGAGAACGATCGCGGCGGCGATCGATGGAACCGCGACGGCCCAGCGACGGCGACGACTGGGCCCGGGGCGGCCAGCCTCGTCAGGTGCATCGCCGGGCGCCGGGGCGCCGAGATCTGTGGCAACGATCTCGGAGAACAACTCTTCGGCCCACGCCGAGCGGCCCCACTCCTCGAGCTCATCGGGCAGCACGGGATCAAGGCTTGCGATCATCTGAAGCAGCGAGTCTCGGCGATCAGTCATCGGTCCTCCTTAGAGCGGCTCGTTCTACATCTGAGCCATGTCCGATCGGGTCTCGATATTTCGCCTGGCCCGCACCGAGTTCTTGTGCCAGTCGCTTGCGAGCGCGGTGGAGACGGATCCGGGCCGCGTTGGGCGAGCACGCGATCACCGTCGCGATAGCCGTCGCGTCCAGTTGCTCCCAAGCGGCCAGGCTGAGGATCTCCCGATCTGCTTCCCGAAGAGTCGAGAAGGCCTCAGCGAACCCTTCGGGTAGGCCGTCGTCCGTTGTGGCGAACCTCTTGGTCCTCTCCAGCTCTGCGCCGAGTCGCGATGCGAGTCGGAGACGGCGAGTCTCGCTGCGGCGGTGGTTGGCGAGCTGCTTGCGAGCCACTCCGTAGAGCCATGGAAGTGACGACCGGCCTGCGGGTACCTCGTCGAGGCGACGCCAAGCGACCAGAAAGACCTCGGCTATGACATCAGCCGCATCCTCTCGCGGTGACGCACGCCGAAGAACGTACGCAGAGACGGGTCGGAAGTCCCGGTCGTAGACCTCTCGGAATCGGGTGTGGCGGTCGCTCACCGTAGCGATTCGACCCCTCCAACGGCTCGTTTCGTCAGCAGCCCCTACTAGCAGCCCACGGTCCATCCACCCTTTCATGTCCGCCCCAGCCCTATCGTTTCGTCGCGCCACCGACTTGGATCAACTCATCCCGTGAAGCAGGATGGATCGGGCCTCCTCTCGGAGGATGAATGCCGCCGTCCTGATGCGGTTGGTGCCGGAGCCCTAGACGTCTCCTCAGGTCGGCAGTGGACGTTCCGCAGTAGACTCCGCGCGGTTCTGGACGGTCGGGTTGCCGGGCCCATGCGCGCCCGCGATACGCTGAGGACGATTACACCTATGGCACAACGGATGAAGCGGCAGAAGAGCGACTACGGCTCGGTCTACAAGGGCCATGAGGGCCAATGGAGCTGGCTCTTCCACCGCATCACGGGCGTCGGCATCATCCTGTTCCTGTTCGCGCATGTGGTGGATACCGCCGTGATCGGATGGGGTCCGAACGCCTACAACCGGGTGATCCACGCCTACGAGAATCCGTTCGTTCGGCTGCTGGAGCTCGGGTTGGTGGCGATGGTGATCTACCACTCGTTCAACGGCATCAAGATCCTGCTTATCGACTTCTTCCCCAGCCTGACCACGAAGATCCGCACGCTGGGGTTCGCTACCGCGGTCGCATTCATCCTGGCCATGATCCCCATCACGATCATCATGTTGAGCCAGGTCATCGACCTCTTCAGGGGCAAGTGACGATGGCCACCGCGACCGAACCTCGGAATTCCACCCCCCGCCCTTCCTCGCGCCCGAGCAGCAGCGGTGGTGGCGGCCGCGATCGCCCGGTCGGCGGGTTCGAGCTCTGGTCGTGGTTGTTCATGCGGATCAGCGGGATCCTGCTCCTGGTGCTGGCCGTCGGCCATGTCTTGATCATGCACATCCCCGACGGAGGGGTCAGCCGCGTCGACTTCGCGTTCGTGGCGCTGCGTTGGCAGAACCCGCTCTGGCAGACGTGGGACTGGGCGCTGCTGGTGCTCGCGCTCATCCACGGGATCAACGGCCTTCGCAACATCACGCTCGACTACGTGCGTCTGCCCGGCCTCCGGCTCGTCATCAACATGTTCTTCTACATGCTGGGCTTCATGCTGTTCGTGCTGGGAACGGTCATCGTCTTCACGTTCGATCCGACGAAGTGGGGGCCGATCAAGTGACCACCACGCACGCATACGACACGGTCATCGTGGGCGCCGGCGGCGCCGGTATGCGCGCGGCCATCGAGGCATCGGACAAGTCCCGAACCGCCGTCATCTCCAAGCTCTACCCGACCCGCTCACATACGGGCGCGGCGCAGGGCGGCGTGTGTGCCGCGCTCGCGAACGTCGAGGAGGACTCGCCGGAGTGGCACGCGTTCGACACGGTGAAGGGCGGGGACTACCTGGTGGACCAGCCGGCGGCGCAGCTCATGACCGAAGAGGCCATCGACGCCATCTACCAGCTGGAGCATTGGGGGCTTCCGTTCAACCGGACGCCGGACGGGAAGATCGATCAGCGGCGGTTCGGTGGGCACACGCGTAACCACGGCGAAGGTCCGGTCATGCGCGCCTGCTACGCGGCCGACCGCACCGGCCACATGATCCTGCAGACGCTCTACCAACAGTGCGTCAAGCGCGACGTCCGGTTCTTCAACGAGTTCTACTGCCTTGACCTCCTGCTGGACGATCGCGGCCACACCGCCGGCGTGGTCGCCTACGAACTCGCCACCGGCGAGATCCACATCTTCCGCGCCAAGTCCGTCGTGTTCGCCACCGGTGGGTTCGGCCGGATGTTCCGCGTCACCTCGAACGCGCACGCGCTGACCGGCGACGGTCCGGCGGTGGTCTACCGCCGCGGCATCCCGCTGCAGGACATGGAGTTCTTCCAGTTCCATCCGACGGGCCTGTACCGCCTGGGCGTGCTGCTCAGCGAGGCCGCGCGCGGCGAGGGTGCGATCGTCCGGAACAAGGACGGCGAGCGGTTCATGGAGCGCTACGCCCCCACCATCAAGGACCTTGCGCCGCGCGATGTGGTCAGCCGCGCCATCTACCAGGAGATCAAGGAGGGTCGCGGCGACGGCCCCAACGGCGACTTCGTCTACCTGGACCTGACCCACCTTCCCGCCGCGCTCATCGAGGAGAAGCTCCCCGACATCACCGAGTTCGCCCGCGTGTACCTGGAGGTGGAACCGACCACGGAGCAGGTGCCGATCCAGCCGACCGCCCACTACGCCATGGGCGGCATCCCCACCGACGTCGACGGGCGCGTTGTCACCGGCCCGGA
>JANXVR010000028.1 GCA_025351565.1 Actinomycetes bacterium | reverse complement strand
CGGGCGCGGGGCGGGAGCCGATTCACGCGGAGCCACCGCCCGTGGGCGAAGTGGACGCATGTGCGGGCGGCAGGTCGCTGGCGCAACTGGCGCAACGGGTCGCGGCCAGCGGCACCTCGGTCAGGCAGAACGGACACGGCTTCGTGGTCGCAGCCTCCTCCTTCAGCAGGAACCGGTTGTACGCCTTCACCAGGAGGAACAGCACGAACGCCACGATGAGGAACGTGATCACCGCGTTCAGGAACGCGCCGATGGGGATGAGCGTCCCCGTCGCGGGCTTCGGCCCACAGGTCCTGCCGAGGCACCATTGCCATTCGCTGAACGGCACCTGGCCCCCGAAGATCGCCGATACCAGGCTGAGGACGACGTTCGTGAATGCGGTCACCATCGCCGCGAACGTCGCCCCCAGGATGAACGCAACCGACAGGGTCACCAGGTTCCCCTTGGAGATGAACGCCTTGAATTCCCTGATCACGGTTGCCTCAACCTCCCAGGCGAGTGTGCGCCCGCATCGTCACCCGCGCCGCCATCGGACGGGGCCCCAGACGCGAGAGGAACGTGATGACTTTGTTCCTTGAACCCTCCACGGCCAGCGGCTTGCGGGCCTTCATGGCTCGGTACCCGAAGGCCGCCACCTCGGCCGCGCTCGACATCCTCGCGTTGAACAACTTCGAGCCCTCCATCTCCGCGCGAGCCTGGAACCCCGTCTCGACCGGCCCCGGGCAGAGCGCCGTCACGCTCACGCCCGTGCCCCGTACCTCCTCGTTCACGGCGATGGAGAAGTTCAACACGTAGGCCTTGCTCGCGTAGTAGGAGGACATCCACGGCCCCGGGAAGAAGGCCGCGGTGCTGGCCACATTGAGGACGTACCCGCGACCGCGCTCCAGCATCCCCGGCAGCAGACGGCGCGTGAGGTCGGTCAGCGCCACGATGTTGACCTGGAGCAGTTCGTCCAGCTTGGCCTCATCGAGCGCCACGAGCGGGCCGAACAGCGCGAAGCCGGCGTTGTTCACCAGAGCATCGATCCCGACGCCGGCGGACGCCAGCTCATCGCAGATGCGGCCGGGCGCGGCGGGGTCGGCCAGGTCCGCGGGGTAGATGTGTGCCGTGACGCCGTGGTCGTGGTTGATCTCCCCGGCGAGCGCGCGCAGCTTGTCCTCGGTCCGAGCGACCAGTACCACGTCGTTCCCGTCGGCGGCGAACAGCCGTGCCAACTCCAGCCCGATCCCGCCGGAGGCCCCCGTGATCAACGCCGTAGTCATGCCGGTCAGACTACCGGGGCTCCACTTCTCCCCCCTGTCTGCCGATACCTCCAGGTGACGCCCAAGGATGGGAGCTACCCCGTGCACAGACGCACCGCCGCATCGATATCGGCAGTCATGGCCATCGCGAGCCTCACCATGCTCGTGGCCCCGGCTGCCGCCGCCGGAGCCGTCAAGATAACCGCGGCCTACTACGACCCGGTCCCCAGGGGCCCGGACCCGGATACGAACGCCGGTCGGAACCAGGAGTACATCGTGATCCGCAACGGCGGAACCACCACCATGAAGATGGCCGGCTGGGTCCTGCACGACGTGGCCCGCTTGGGCGTCACGCACAAGTTCGTCTTCCCCGCGTACGGGCTGAAGCCCGGGAAGAGCGTTAGGGTCCACACGGGAAGCGGAACCAACACCGCGACCGACCTCTACTGGGGAGAAACCGTCTACGTATGGGGCGACGATTCCGACACCGCGACGCTTCAGAACAAGGCCGGGACCGTCATGAGCACGTGCTCGTGGGGGATCACCAGCACCGTTCCCCACTACTGCTGAGGCGCCTGGGCACCATCGCGATCGTCGCCGCGATGGTGCCGCTGGCCGTCTCCTGCCGCTCCGGCCCGGCATCCCCCACCACCATCAGCTGCCCCCCGGGCGACCCGCTCCAGGGCGTCTACAGCCCGAAGCGCCTGGCCGTCCTTAGCACGTGTCAGTGGTTCCAGGGCACCGTGACCGTGGTGGACGTACGCAGCGACGGTGACTTCCACGTTCTTATGAAGCCCGACTCCAAGAGTGCGGCCATGCTCAACGTCGCGAACGTGAACGCGGGCGGGATGGTCGTGGAGATCGTGCCCGGCCAGACCCTGCCGCACCCGGCCGTCGGCGACCATCTCGCCGTGCTCGGCACCTATGTGCTCGACACGAACAACGGCTGGAACGAGATCCACCCGGTGTGGGCGATCAAGAACCTCGCGACAGGCGCGCTGAGCCAGGGCCTCCCGCCGGTCCCGCCGGAGTACACCGGCAGCAGCAACGACTGACCGCCGCTAGAACTCCACCTGGTGCTTGGCGTCGAACAGCTCCGCGTGCTCCACGGCCGGATCGTTCTGGAGCGCGTTCATCACGGCCAGGTTGGTCGAGCCCTTCTTCGGCCGGATGC
>JANXVR010000240.1 GCA_025351565.1 Actinomycetes bacterium | reverse complement strand
GCGATCGGAGAAGCCTTGGCCCATGACGGTGTACCAACTGAAGATGAAGCCGGTGAGCAGGTAGGCGATGGCGCCGCCTCCCGTGATCATGTCGCCGGTGGAGAGCTTGGACATGTCGATCCCGCTCTTACCCCCGGACTGGCCCGGTTGATCCACGTAGTGCTCCCTTCAGAAAGCCCCTCAACGATCTGCCGGAGGCGGTGTGTGCCATTGAAGCCCTGAAGGTGGGGCGAGTCAACGATGCAGGTCGGAAGCTTGCCGGGCGCCCAGGAAGGCTGCCACGGCCCCGGCGAGCAGCAGGACCGCCGCAACGATGGGGGAAACGGAGGCGTGCTTGAACGGTGGCGGGTGTGCGAGTGCCATCCCCGCACCCACCGCCGCGAGCACCCCGAGGATGATCTGGGCACGGGACGCGAGCCGCGGCAGGCGACGGCCGCCGGTCCAGCTCGCCAGCCCGGCCACGGCCGCGGTCGCGGCCAGCATCGACCATCGCCGATCGGAGGCCCACGCGCCCGCGAACCCCGAGCCGGTCGCGAACCGCGTCCACGGGAACAGGGTGACCACGACGGCAGCACAGAACGCCGCACCCGCGACGATCTCGGCTGTTGGACGGCGCTCGCGCTTGGGGGTCGGTTCGGGCGGAGCCTCGTCTCCGAGCGCGTCCCGCAAGCATTCGGGGCCCAGCACGCGACCCCGTACGGGCACCGCGCAGCGAACGCAGATCGGCCGGTCGCACGATGCGCAGTGAGCCGCGGCGACGCGTCCGGGGTGCACCTCGCACCGTTCCGCCACCTTGGTGGCGCGCTCCTCGGGAGGCATGGCATGAGCTTACGCGTCCGACCGGGGCCACTGGGGTCCGTGATAGCGTGCGCGTCTCATGGACGGGCGGATCGCGGTGCTTGCCTCGGGGGTGGGATCCAACCTTCAAGCCCTCATCGACGACCAGTTCTGCGGCCAACGGATCGCGCTCGTGGTGTCTGACCAGCCGAACGCACGGGCGCTGGAGCGCGCCAGGGACGCCCGGATCGAAACGGCCGTCGTCGAGTTCGGTTCGTTCCCGGATCGGGAGGCCTTCAGCGCCGCCATCGTCGAGATCCTGGTGGCCCACGAGATCACGCATGTGGCCCTCGCCGGCTTCATGCGGATCCTTTCGCCCGCGTTCGTCGAGGCCTTCCAGGGGCGGATCTTGAACGTCCACCCGTCCTTGCTTCCGGCCTTCCCGGGTGCGAACGCGGTGCAGGCCGCCCTGGACCACGGCGTGAAGGTCACCGGCGTAACTGTCCATCTGGTGACCGCGGAATTGGACGGAGGGCCCATCGTTCTGCAGGAAGCCATCCCTATCCTTCGATATGACAACGCAGACGCCCTGGAAGTCCGGATCAACGAACTCGAACACCGGCTCTTCAGGGTCGCCCTGCGCGTCCTGATCCAGGGCCGGATCCAGGTCCATGGGCGCCGCGCGATGATCGAGGAGTGAGATGAGCGAGGTTCGCCCTATCCGCCGGGCACTGCTGGCGGTCTACGACAAGACGGGCGTCGTGGCGTTCGCGCAGGCGTTGACCGAGATGGGCGTTGCGCTCGTCTCCTCCGGCGGGACGGCGCAGACACTTCGTGACGCGGGGCTTACGGTTACCTCGGTGGAAGAGGTGACCGGCTCGCCCGAGATGCTGAGCGGCCGGGTGAAGACATTGCACCCGAAGATCCACGCCGGCATCCTGGCCGATCGCCGCCGTCCGGAGCACGTCGAGCAGCTGCGCGAACACGGCATCGAACCGTTCGACCTGGTGGTGGTCAACCTCTATCCGTTCAGGGAGACGGCTGCCTCCGGCGCGGGGTTCGAGGATGTCATCGAGAAGATCGATATCGGCGGGCCGGCGATGACCCGCGCCGCCGCGAAGAACTTCGAGTCGGTCGGCGTCCTGGTGAACCCCGATCGCTACGAGATGGTGCTCGACGAGATCAAGTTGGTGGGCGGGCTCACGCGCGCCACGCGCCTGGGGCTGGCGGCCGAGGCGTTCGCACATACGGCCACGTACGACGCGGGCGTTGCCACATGGTTCGCGGGGGAAGAGGGCTCGGAGGCTTTGCCGCACTACGTCGGGCTCGGCTACGAGAAGATCGCCGATCTGCGCTATGGGGAGAACCCGCACATGCGGGGGGCGCTCTACCGCGAGGCCGCAGGCTCCGGTCCGCTTGGCGGGGCCCGCGTCCTGCAGGGCAAGGAGATGTCGTTCAACAACTGGCTCGACGCCTACGCGGCGCACGAGCTGGCCTCGGCGATGCCGGACGACGCCTGCGTGATCGTGAAGCACAACAATCCGTGCGGCGCGGCGTCGAAGGGCAGCGCCTCGGCGTCCTACGAGGCCGCGTTCGCATGTGACACGGTGAGCGCGTTCGGCGGGATCGTCTCGTTCCACGGGGAGTGCGACCGGGCGGCGGCCGACGCCATGCGCGAGGTCTTCACGGAGGTGGTCATCGCGCCCTCCTTCACCGATGAAGCGCTGGTTGCGTTCGCGGAGCGGCAGAACCTGCGGGTGGTCCTGGCACCCTTGATGGACGGCGCGGGCCTGGACGTCCGGCCGCTGCCGGGCGGCGCCCTGGTGCAGGACCGTGACCGGATCACGGAGTCCCGGGCGGACTGGGAGGTCGTCTCCAGCCGCGAACCAACCGCGCAGGAGTGGGCCGATCTGGAGCTCGCGTGGACCATCGCCTGGCGCGTGAAGTCCAACACGATCGTGTTCGTCAAGGACGGAGCCACGGTCGGGGTGGGGGCGGGCCAGATGTCCCGTGTGGACTCCTCGTGGATCGCGGCCAGGAAGGCGGGGGATCGCGCGCGGGGCGCCGTGGTGGCCTCGGACGCGTTCTTCCCGTTCCCCGACGCGCTGGAGGTCGCGGCCGACGCCGGCTGCACCGCCGTGATCCATCCGGGAGGATCCAAGGGCGATGAGGCCGTGCTCGCCTCTGCCGAAGCTCGCGGCATGGCCGTCGTCCTCACCGGCACCCGGCATTTCCGCCACTGATGCTCGGCTTTGGTCGGAACCGAGGGGCGCCGGTAGGATTGCGACCGTGACCGCCCGGATCTTGGACGGCAAGGCCATCGCTGCAGATATCCGCTCCGAAGTTGCCGGGCGGGTCCGCGCGCTTTCCGAACATGGGGTCACGCCGGGTCTGGCCGCAGTCCTGGTGGGAGAGGATCAGGCCTCGCGCATCTACGTGGGGGCCAAGCACAAGGCCTGTTCGGACGTCGGGATCCGCTCCGAGCAGGTGGATCTCCCCGCCTACGTCACCGAACACGAACTCATGGCAACCATCCGCCGGTTGAACCGCGACCCCGACATCCACGGCATCATCGTCCAGCTCCCGCTCCCCTCGCACGTTCACGAGCTCGAGATACAGCGGACCATCGCGCCGGAGAAGGACGTGGACGGCCTGCACCCCTGGAACATCGGCATGATGGTCCGCGGCGAACCGACCTTCCAGCCTGCGACGCCGTACGGGATCGTCGAGCTGCTGCTCCGCAGCGGGATCGAACTGGAAGGCGCGGAGGTCGTGGTGGTCGGCTACGGCGAACTGGTCGGCGCGCCGCTCTCGATGATGCTGGCCCAGGACTCCATCCGCGGCAATTGCACCGTAACCTGCACGCACGTCAAGACGCGGAACCTGGGCGAGCACACCTTGCGGGCCGACATCCTGGTCGCGGCCGCCGGCGTGCCGCAACTCATCACCCCCGACATGGTGAAGCCCGGCGCCACGGTCGTGGACGTCGGCGTGCACCGAACCGCCGATGGGCTCGTCGGCGACGTGCAGGCAGCGGTGGCCGAGGTTGCCGGCGCCATGACGCCCGTGCCCGGAGGCGTGGGGCCGATGACGGTAGCCATGCTCCTGGTGAACACCGTCGCGGCGGCGGAATCGCAGGCGTTCGCGCAGTGACGGGCGAGACCGGCGGCCGCTTGGCGGAGCTCCTTG
>JANXVR010000085.1 GCA_025351565.1 Actinomycetes bacterium | reverse complement strand
AGGGCCTTCTCGACGATGCGCATGGCGGCCGTCTGCCCGACGAACCCGCTCCCGACAACGGTGACCTTCATGACGGAACTCCTTCGGTGGAGGTGGATGGTGACGCCTCCATGCTACGAAGGGAGCGGGTGCCCTGACCGGCGACCGAAGCAGCCGGTCAGGGTCGAAAGCTCACCAGCCGCCGGGGGTGCAGTCGACGGGACTGGGATCGGCCGCCTTGGCACCGCTGCCGTCCGGAACCACGTTGAGGTCGTGGGTCGTCGTCCCATGAACCACCGGGGTGTCGGTGACGACCGCGCAGAACTGGGTCCCCGTCTCGCTCACTGACACGAGCGTCACGCCGGCACCGGCCGATCGCGCGATGAAGATGGCGCCCGGGAGCGCAGGGACCGGCTGCACGGTGGAGTCGGTCCATTCGACGTTCGGAGCCAAGCGACCGGCCGTGGAAGGGTCGAACGCCCCGGCATCTCCCCCGCTCAGCAGGTAGTCCTGCGCGGTCCCGACGGCGAACGTGAGATCGCCCGTCGCCTTCGCATCCTGCTCTGCCGGGGTGTTCCCCCACGAGCCCATGTACGCGCAGCCGTTCTCGAACCTCTGGATGCCGGTCTTCTCGCCATTCTTCATCTGATCGAGGAGGTCGACCAGGTAGGCGGGATTTTCACTCACGGCGACCTGCATCCACTCGCCGACGCCGCCGAGGATCTGGACCGCCTGTTGTGCGCCCGCCTGATCCCCTTGCGCGGACGCGTTCAGCCACTGCTGCGCCCATTGACACTCCGCGATGCCGACCATGTCCACGACGACCGAGGAACGCTGGATCCCGATCTGGACCTCGAACCCCATCGCGGCATGGCCGGTCATCGTTTCACCGGTGTTGACGTGCTGGGTCCACATGTCGAAGGTGCCGCCATCCGGAAGCCTGATGGCAGGGGCGAACTCGGCAACGGCGGCCGTCAGGTCGGCGGGCGTCGTGAGCATGCCGTTCGGATCTGAGATCTCAACCTTGATGCTCCCTTCAGAGCCGGATCCGGCGGGGTAGACGCCCACCCCGATCGTCACCGGCTGATCGTCCGTCCACGGGTGGATGGCGATAGCCGCGGCCAGGCTCGCTGCCGTGAGAACGGCGGCGATCCCGAGCAACCCGACCTTCACCACGCGCCGGGAACGGCGCGCCGATCCCGTCTCCATCCGGGCACGCATCAGCGCGCGAATCCGTTGCTTCGTCTCTTCATCGGGCGGATCGACGCGGCCCGGCAGTTCCTTCAGCAGATCGAGGTCATCCATCTCACACCGTTCCCTTCAGACCGTTGGGTTCTCCGGCAGCGCCGATAGACGCTCGAACCAGACGCCTGGCTCTGTTGATCCGCGATGCCACCGTCCCGGCCGGGATGCCCAACGCGGTTCCCACGTCTTGGTACGACAGGTTCTGCCACGCGAAGAGAACGAGCGCGTCCCGCTCCCCCGGTTCCAGTTCCAAGAGCGCCATAACCAGACGTGGAGTCGCTCGCAGCGCATCGAGCCTGGCGTCGGCCTGATCGAACTCCGCAGACGGGACGCTCACGACCGACGCGGCCTTCCCATAAGCCTCCAGCTGTCGCCGCTCAGCGCGACTCGCGTTGTGCACGAGGTTGGTGGCGATGCCATACAGCCACGGGCTCGCGCTCTGATGCAGCGCCACGAACGACCCACGCGCTGCGAACGCTCTGGCGAACGTCTCCGCAGTCAGCTCTTCAGCAAGGGCCGCTCCCACTCTCCGTCGGATGTAGCCATGGATGGCACCTACGTGTCGGTCGAAGAGGAGCCCAAACGTCTCGGGGTCTGCACCGGAGACGGCGATGAGGTCCGCATCGGAAAGATCGGCCGCCGTGGCGGTGGTCCGTTTCATCGCACTCATACCCCTTCATACCCGATGCGGCAGACCCACTTCACGGCGGAGGTGCCCAGCGCCTCGAGTCAGCCGACGGGCTCAGAGCAGCGCGATAACGGCTTCGGCCACCTGGAAGGTCCCTGCGGCCGGGCGATCGTCGTCCTTGGCACGGAGGTCGCGCGTGACGTGTGAGCCATCGGCGAGCACCGCGATCACTGCGGCTTCCAGCCGGTCGCCGGCCTCGGTCTCCCCGATATGGCGGAGCAACATCACGGCGCTCAGCATCACGCCGATCGGGTTCGCCTGGTTGGTCCCGGCAAGACGGGGAGCGGTGCCGTGCGTGGCCTCGAAGACGGCTCGGCCGTCGTCGCCGAAGTTGCCGCCCGGCGCCACGCCCAGCCCGCCGATCAGCGCCGCACCCAGCTCGCTCACCACGTCACCGTAGAAGTTCGGGAGCACCAGCACGTCGAAGCGCTCGGGTGCCTGCACCAACTGCATG
>JANXVR010000176.1 GCA_025351565.1 Actinomycetes bacterium | reverse complement strand
CCAGCGCGCTCACGGTGATCCAGGAGGCACGCGAACGCGCGGCCGCGGAGCCGGGGCGCGCGTGAGTCCGCGGGGCTCGCTCGCGACGGGCGAGCGCGTGTACCTCCGTCGCCTGCAGCCTCGGGACTGCGACGCGTTCGTCGCCGCGGTCCTTGCGAGCAGGAATCTCCATCGTCCTTGGGTCACCCCCGCCGACACCGCCGAGGCGTTCGCTGAGAAGATGCGGCGGAGCCGGGGTTCGTCCGATGACCGGCTCGTGATCTGCCGCATGGAGGATGACGCCCTGGCCGGGAGCTTCAGCCTCGGACAGATCGTCCATGGTCCCCTCCGCAGCGCCTACCTCGGCTACTACGCGTTCACGCCGTTCGCGGGTCAGGGCTACATGCGCGAAGGGCTCGCGCTGGTCTGCGATCACGCCTTCGGCAGGCACGCGCTCCACCGGATCCAAGCCAACATCCAGCCCGGGAACACCGCGTCGCTCGCGTTGGTGCAGGGCGCAGGATTCACGAAGGAGGGGCTCGCCCGGCGTTACCTCAAGATCGGTGGCCGGTGGCAGGATCACGAGACGTGGGCGCTCCTGGCCGAGGATCCCCGCTGGCGAGCACCCCGGGGCACACGGCGAGGGGCCTAGGCCACACGACGCGATCTCCCTCGGAATCACCGACTTCCGCCCGCTGCCGCGGCCGAGGCCGCCCGACTAGCATCCAGCACACGATGACGAACGCCGAGCACACAACCTGGGAGGATTCGCCTCTCGCCGTGATCCACCACCCCGTGGTCACCCCCAGCAGCCTGTTCGAGGGCCCCGTGAGGTTCCTTCTGGTCTCCGGCGATCTGGATCAGCACAGTTGGGGCCTCATCGGGGCTCACTGGCTGTCCATCGATGGAGACAGAGGCGGATTCGTGGTGGCGCCCGAGGCGATCTGGCGCGGCAGCGAGATGGTCCGCTCCTATCGGAGCGCCGCAACTCGCGGCTGGAACGCCGAGGCCATCTACGGGTACTGGCAGCGCCAGGTGGGTGCGAGCGGCTCCGTCATGATCGACCCCCAACAGCACGCCGACACGCTGTTCCACGTGTCTCGGCGGGTCGGCGCGCTCTAGCCCTCACGCAGAGCGGCGTTCTTCCCATTCTTCCCAGGTGACAAGCACACCCCGAGCCTTAGAGCCTTGCCCCGGACCCACGATCCCCTTGTCCTCAAGCAGGTCCATGAGCCGTCCCGCGCGCGCGAAGCCGACCTTGAGCTTGCGCTGCAGCATCGATGTCGATCCCAGCGCCGAACGGATGACGAGCTCGGCCGCCTGTTCCAGGAGTTCGTCGTCGCCGCCCAGGCCGTGGTCTCCGGCGCCGTCGGCGCCCGCACCCGGTGGGAGTCCGAGGCCTTCTACGGTGTTCTCGTACACGACCTCGCGCTGGGTCCGGATGAAGTCGGTGATCGAGTGGATCTCCTGCTGCGTTACCCACGCCGCTTGAAGGCGAGTCGGCTTGCTGGCGTTCGCCGGCGCGAACAGCATGTCGCCGTGACCCACGAGCTTCTCCGCGCCGTTCTGATCCAAGACCACCCGTGAGTCGGCCTGGGACGAGGTCATGAGGGCGATGCGCGAGGGGATGTTGGCCTTGATGAGCCCCGTGACCACGTCGACGGAGGGTCGCTGGGTGGCCACGACCAGGTGGATCCCCACAGCGCGAGCCATCTGGGCGATGCGGCAGATGGCATCCTCGACATCACGCGGGGCCACCATCATGAGGTCGGCGAGCTCGTCGATGACCACCACGATGAACGGCAGGTGCCCGTGCTTGTCCTCGTAGCCGACCGGCAGACGCAGGGTGCCCTCGCGCAAGCCCTCTTCGTACCCGTCGATGTCGCGAACGCCGACGGTGGCGAGCGTCTCGTACCGAAGTTCCATCTCACGAACGATCCACTGCAGCGCCTCGGCGGCGCGCTTGGGATGCACGATGACCGGGCTGAGCAGGTGCGGCACCTCGGCGAAGTGGCTCAGTTCGACGCGCTTCGGGTCGATCAGGACCATGCGCACATCATCCGGCGTGGCACGCATGAGGATCGATGTGATGAAGCTGTTGACCAGGCTGGACTTACCCGCGCCAGTAGCCCCCGCGATCAGGAGGTGGGGCATGGTGGCCAGGTTTACCATCTGGCTGCGGCCGTGCACGTCTTTGCCCAGCGCCACCGAGAGCGGGTGGGTGGCGTCGCGCGCGGCCCTGGACCTCAGGATGTCGCCGAGCATCACGAAGTCCCGGTGCTTGTTCGGCACCTCGATACCGATGGCGGACTTCCCCGGGATCGGCGCGATGATCCGAACGTCGGGCGTGGCCAGCGCGTACGCGATGTCGTTGCCCAGGCTTACGACCTTGTTGACCTTGGTTCCCGCGGCGACCTCGACCTCATACATGGTGACGGTAGGGCCCCGGTGGGCCGCCTTCACGTGCGCGTCCACACCGAAGTTGACCAGCGTTCGCTCGAGCGCCTCCATCACCGTCTGCTGGTCGGCGCCGTCGGCCGTCGAGGCAGGGGCGGTCCGCAGCAGGTCGATGGGCGGGAGCTGATACGGCCCGTCCTGCGTGCTGATGGTGCGACCGTGCTTGGCGGCGGGTGCCGGTTCCGGCTCCTCTTCCGCGCCATCGTCGGACTCGAGGATCTGCTCGGAGTCCGGCAGGACGACCATCGGCGCGGTCTCGAGGGGTTCATCCAACCCGAAGGATGCGCGCAGGTTGGCCGCGCGCCCGCGCAGCGAGCCATCGCCGGCCTCGCGGGCCGTGAGCGCCACGGGGTCCCGTTCGTCACGGGCCTCGCGGAGTTCGGCGAGCCTGCCTCGCACGGCAGAGAAGGATGTGCCGGTGAAGATCAGCAAACCGAGCACGGCGATCCCCAGGCACACGATGGCGGTTCCGATGGTGAACAACACGGTGGATAGGGGTGCTGCCATGATCGCCCCGATAACACCGGCCGCGCCGTGGACACCTTGGTATCCGGTCATCGGTCCGGGGTTCCCACGGAACAGCGACGTGAGCCCGAGCAGCCCGAGCGTCAGCACCGCGAACCCGATGAACATCCGCACCCGCTCCTCGGCGGCGGTCCCCCGCAGGAGCAGGACACCCCAGTAGACCCCGACAACCGGGAACGCCATCGCTCCAACACCGAACAGACTCCGCAGGAGCCAGGCGATGGCATGACCGGCGGGCCCTGCCGCGTGGAACCACACCGCGAGCACCGACAGGAGGGCGAAGACGACCAAGCCGATGCCGATGGCATCGCGGGCCCACGGCGACAGCACGGCGCGGACCTGCGGACGAACCGGGGCCTTCTTGGTCGCCGTTCGCTTCGCTGGTGTCCGTTTCGCCGAGGTCTTCTTCGCGGGTGCTCGCGACGGTGTCCGCCGCGAAGGGGAAGTCTTCTGCGCCACCTACACCTCCATGATCACCGGAAGGATGACCGGTTTGCGCTGGGTGACCTCGTAGAAATAGCGACCGAGTACCCGGCGGACATTCTGCTGCAACGCAGACTGATCGACCACATGAGCCTCCGCGCTGTCCTCGAGGGACATCATGACGCGGTTACGCGCCTCTTCAAGGATGTCCCCGGAGGTTTCGTCATAGACGAACCCCCGGTTCACGATGTCCGGGCCTGCCACCACCTCCCCCGTGTGCGCATCGACCGTGACCACGACCACGACGACCCCGTCGCCGGCCAGCTTCCGGCGGTCGCGAAGCACCTCGCCACCCACGTCGCCGATCCCCAGCCCGTCGACGAACGTCATCCCCGCCTGCACCCGTTCACCCTTCACCACGCGCTCCCCCACGGTCACCACGTCGCCGTCTTCACAGATGAGGACGTGGTCGGCGGGGATACCCACCTCCGTCGCCAGGCGCGCGTGGTGCTGGAGATGGCGCCGCTCGCCGTGAACCGGGATGAACCACCGCGGCCGAACCAGGCTCAACATGAGCCGCAGCTCCTCCTGGCCGGCGTGACCCGACGCATGGACCGCGTCGGCCGGCATGTGGAACACCTCGGCACCGCTCCGGTACAGCGCATCGACCACCCGATGGATCGCGGGCTCGTTCCCCGGGATCAGGCTGCTGGACAGGACGACGGTGTCCCCCTCGCCGAGCTTGACCCATTTGTGCTGGCGCGCCGCCATGAGGCTGAGCGCCGAATAGGGCTCGCCTTGGGAGCCGGTGCAGATGACGACCACCCGACCGGGGTCGAGCCTGTCGACCTCTTCGATCAGGACGACGTCGCGATCATCCAGGTCCAAGATCCCCAGGCGCCGCGCCGCGGCGACGCTGTTGTGCATTGAACGCCCCAGGAAGGCCACGACCCGTTCGTTGGCCCGCGCCGCGTTCACGATCTGCTGGATCCGGTGGATGTGGCTGGAGAAGCAGGCCGCCACGACGATGCCGGGCGCGTTCTCCACGATCTCGCGGATCACGGGACCGACGCTGCGCTCGCTGAGGCTGTAGCCCGCCTCCTCCGCGTTTGTGGAGTCCGACATCAGGAGGTGTACGCCCGCACCACTCGCCTCTTCGGCCAGCCCGTGCAGGTCCGTCCCCTTGCCGTCCATCGGGGTCTGATCGATCTTGAAGTCCCCGGTGTGCAAGATGGCGCCGTACGGGGTGTCGATGACCACGGCCATCCCGTCGGGGATGGAATGCGTCACCCGAAGGAACCGCATGACGAACGGTCCGGCGGTGGCGCCTTCGCCGGGGACCGCGAGGTGGAGCTCGCAGCGGTCTTCGACCTTGTGCTCCTCCAGCTTGCCCTTCAGGAGCTCGAGCGTGAAGGCCGTGCCGTAGACGGGAACATCCCTGATCTCGCGCAGGAGGTAGGGCAGCGCGCCGATGTGATCCTCGTGCCCGTGCGTGAGAACGATCGCCTCAACCCGGTCCGCGTTGCTGCGGATGTAGTCGAAGTCCGGCAGGACCAGGTCGATGCCGGGCATGTCCGCGCTGGGGAAGCTGAGCCCTACGTCGATGATGAGGATCCGGCCGTCGAGTTCGAGGCAGGCCATGTTGCGACCAACCTCCCCGACGCCACCGAGGAAGACGACCCGGACCTTCGCGTCAGAGGAGACCGGCGTCCTCCATGGCCTTGCGAACCCGTTCGCGCTCTTCGGCCGTCGCGGGAACCAACGGGAGCCGCGGCGCCCCGGCGGGCAAGCCCAGGAGCTCGAGGGCCGCCTTGACCGGGATCGGGTTCGACGTGATGAACAGGGCGTTGAACAGCGGGCTCAGGGCCTCGTGGATCTTCCGGGCCGCCGCGATGTCGCCGGTCTGGATGAGGTCGATCATCTGCCGGATCTGCGGGCCGACCAGATGGCTGGCCACGCTCACGATGCCCACCGCCCCCAGGCACATGTAGCCGAATGTCGCCCAGTCGTCTCCCGAGTAGACCTCGAAGTCCGGGATCTCGGCGATCAGCCGCGAAACACCTCGGAAATCTCCGGTCGAATCCTTCACCGCGACGATGTTGGGCTTCTGAGACAACCGGAGCAGGGTGTCGTGTTCGATCAGCGTGGCGGTACGCCCGGGGATGTTGTAGGCGATGATCGGGAGCTCCGTGGCGTCGGCGATGCGCTCGAAGTGGGCGATGAGGCCGCGCTGGGGCGGCTTGTTGTAGTACGGCGTGACCACCAGAAGGCCGTCGGCGCCGGCGTCTTCGGCGGCCTGGGTGAGTTCGAGGGTCTCGGCCGTGGAGTAGGTGCCCGTCCCGCAGATGAGCTTCGCGCGTCCGCGGATGGCCTCACCGACGGACCTGAACAGATCGGCCTTCTCCCTGGGGGTGAGGGTCGGCGATTCACCGGTGGATCCGGCGACCACGATGGCGTCCGAGCCGGTGTCCACAAGGTGGGAGGCGAGCCGCTGGGCACCGTCGTGGTCGACGGCGTGATCGTCGCCGAACGGGGTCACCATGGCGGTGACGAGCGAGCCGAACCTGCCGGCCATATCGTGCCTCCTCTCCCCTGCCACGCTCGGGGTCGCGGTCGGTGGTTGCCGCCTATGCTAGCTGCCCATGCCACGCATCTACACCAAGACCGGGGACGACGGAACCACCGGCCTCCTCTACGGCGGACGCGTCCCCAAGGATGACCTCGCCACGGAGGCATACGGAACCACCGACGAGGCCGTCTCCGCACTGGGTCTGGCCAGGGCACACTGTTCCGATCCGACCCTCGGCGAGGAGATCCTCCACCTTCAGCGCGAACTTTTCGTGGTGGGAGCGGACCTCGCCACCAACCCTGAGGAACGAGACAAGCTCACGCCGGGCGTATCCCTGGTCACGCCCGAGATGGTGGAGCGGCTCGAGGTCCGGATCGATCGGATGGTGGCCGAACGGCCGCTGCCCCAGGTCTTCATCGTGCCGGGCGCGAACCCCTGTTCAGCCGCGCTGGACCTTGCGCGAAGCGTGGTACGCCGGGCCGAACGCCACGTGGTCGCCCTGGAACGGGCCGATCGCACGGTGAACCACCACGTTCGGCTCTACCTGAACCGGCTGAGCGATCTGCTATTCGTGCTTGCTCGGTGGGATGCGGGCGAGAGTGAGCCGGCCAGCCGGTAACGCGCGCAGGCTCAGGCGGGGTGCAGGAGCCCGTAGGCCACGCTGCCGAACGACATCTGGATGAGCCCGACCGTGGTCTGGTCGATGGCTGCGGGGAAGGTCACGGTGAACGTGGCGTCGGCGCCGTCGGCTATCGGCTTCGCCCCGGTGATGGTGCCCTGGATGTGCTGATCCTTCTGATCGATCACCACGATGCGCGGGGGGCCGATCTGCGTTCCGGCACCGTTGTGCACCGTCAGGGTCGCGGTATGTCCACTCATCACGAATGTCGCGGACACCCCGGCGAAGTCGTAGGCGAAGTGCCCGGGCTGGAACGAGATGCTCTGGGTCGGTGTCGGGGTGCCGGTCGCGCCCAGTGTCGGCGTGTGACTTGGCCCGGACGCGCTGCCGGAGCAGCCTGCCACGGCCAGAGCGAGCACGGGCAGGAGCGCGAGGGTTCGGTGTAGGGACTTCACGGATGCGGCATCATACGCGAAGCGCCACCGCTCGCTCCCCATACCCAGGAGACACCATGCGAACCCTCGAGCTTCGCCGACACGGCATCCGCGATCCCCGCGAAGATCGGCTTTCGGAGAAGGGGCGGGCACAGGCCGAGGACATCGGCCGGGCGGGCGGCCACGTCTACACGACCGTGTTCGTCTCCCCGGCGCAGCGGGCGGCCGAAACGGCCGTGTGGATCCTCCGTGGGGCCGGCGGTCAACTCCCCGACCACTCGGTGATCCCCGGGCTTGCCGGGCAAGACCTGAGCGGAGGGAGCCCCGAGGGGATGGCGGCTGGGATCCGGGCGCTGATGGCGCAGATCCCCGACGGGGGCAGGGCATTGGCCGTGAGCCACACACCGTTCGTGGAACGGGCGGCCTTCGGCCTGACGGGGACCGAGGTGGGCGGGTTCTCGCCGGGGGAAGGGATCGCCGTGACGATGCACGAGGACGGCCGGGTGACCATCGAGGAGCTGAGACTCGGCGGGGGCTAGAGTCCCTCGAAGATGTCGGTGAGCCTGGCCGCGCCGGGCGGCCGGCCGGGGAACGCCTGACTGAAGTACTCCGCCGAGAGGACGGCTTCCGCCATCTCCTCACCCATCCCCGTTTCCGACTGCGTGCGGTGTTCCCCAAGCGCCTCCATCCTGCGGCGCCAAACGGAGCTGGTGTCCACCTCAACCGCCACCAGGCGATCGGGGATCCCCCGTGGCTGGAACGGTTGCGTCGGGTCGAACGGTTCACGGCCCGCCGCGACCTGCTGCTCGTTCCACGCGGCCAGGAGCGACTCGGGGATGCAGATCTGCAGCAGGCGCCGGAACGCGCCCGGCCACGCCAGCCGAACCGAGTGGAACGCCTCCATGGTGGCCCGGCCGACGGCGATGTGATCGGGGTGCGCCGTCACACCTTCGGGGCCGAACGTAACCACCACATCCGGCCGTTCCTCCTCCAGGATGGTGGCGACCGTCCCGATGAGGGAGTCGGGATCTATGGACGCGAGCGTTCCGTCCCCCAGCCGAAGGAACTCCACCCGGTCGGGTTCGCGCCCCAGGGTTCGCCATGATGCTCGGTCTTCCGCCTCACGGACGGCGGCGAGCGTCTCGCGTGTGGCCAACGCGGGGTCGGCGATCTCCCCCGCATCCCCGCTCGTGGCAAGGACAAGCACGAACCGCAGGTCGGGATCCTCGGCATGCAGGGCGATCGAGCCGCTGACCGAGAACGTGTCGTCGTCGGGGTGCGCGAGCACCACGACCAGGGTCGGGCCCACGCTAGTCCTCCAGCAGGGCGCCGAGGCCGTGGGTGAGCCCGGGCCGCGACGCCACCGCCTTGATCGCCAGCAGCACCCCCGGCATGAACGACGCCCTGTCGGTGGAATCGTGGCGGATGGTCAGAACCTGCCCGGGTCCGCCGAAGAGGATCTCTTCGTGTGCCAGGAGCCCCGGAAGACGTACGGAGTGAACACGGACACCATCGATGTCAGCGCCGCGCGCGCCCGGGTGGGCGTCGTCGCCGGCGGGGGCGACCGGCTGGTGGCCGCGCGCGGCCGCGATCGCGCGCGCGGTGGCGATCGCCGTACCGCTCGGGGCGTCGGCCTTGGCCTCGTGATGGAGTTCGATGATCTCGGCATCGGGAAACCATGCGGCCGCTTGCTCGGCGAACCGTAGAGCCAGCACGGCGCCGACGGCGAAGTTCGGCGCGACCACGGCGTTAGCGGGTCCAGAGTCGGCAAGCGATCGGATCTCGTCGAGGTCGGCGGGAGTGAGCCCAGTGGTGCCCACGACCATGTGGATCCCCTGCGTCAGACACCAGCGCACGTTGCCCATGACGGCCGACGGGTGGGTGAAATCCACCGCCACCTGAGCGCTCGAGGCGAGCAGGGCATCGGGTGAGTCCGAGACCTCAAGGCCCGCAACGGCCTCACCCGCCTGCGTGTCGACCGCGGCGACAAGTTCGCAATCGGGGTCCGCCACCACCGCGGCACAGACCGTTCGGCCCATGCGCCCGCGCGCACCGAGCACCCCGACGCGGATCACGGGGAGGCGTCCTTGAACGCCGTCTTGCCGAACGGCCCCAGCACGGTGAGCGTCATCGGTTGCGACAGTACCCGGTGCGCCACATCGTTCGCACCTTCCAGGGTGACCCGGTCGATGCGCCTGAGGGTCTGGTCCATCGTAAGGATCTCGCCCTGGGCGATCTCAGACTTGCCCAGGCGGTTCATGCGGCTCCCGGGATCCTCCAGCGACAGGACGATCGAGCCCTTCACGTGGCTCTTCGCCCGATCGAACTCGGCCGGGGTCAGGCCGCCGGAGGCCATGGCCGTGAGTTCGCGGCGCAGGAGACCAACGACCTCCTGCGCGCGAGAAGGCGTGGTTCCCGCGTACGCCGTGAAGATCCCGGCTTCGGCGAACTGCCCGTGGTAGCTGTAGGTGCTGTAGGCGAGCCCGCGCTTCTCCCGGATCTCCTGGAAGAGCCGGCTGCTCATCCCGCCACCAAGCGCGGTGTTCACGATGAGGAACGCGAACCGATCCGGATCCATCCGGGCCAGACCATTCGTGCCCAGGCAGATGTGAGCCTGCTCGGTCTTGCGACGCTTGATGAGGTCTGCGCCCGAGGGCGCCGGCGGCTTCCCCGGGCGACGCAACTTCCAGATGGAGGTCTGGCTGGGCCGGAGTGCTCGGCCCGTCTCCATACGGTTCTTGAAGAGCTTGACCACGTGGTCATGCTTCACGTTCCCGGCCACCGCGACCACGAAGTTCCGCGGCACGTAGTGACGGCGGTAGTAGCCGGCCACCTTTGCCCGGCTGGCATCGGTGATGGTCTGCACGGTTCCGAGGATCGGCCGGCCCAGGGGGTGATTCGGCCAGAGGGTCTCGGTGAACAGGTCGTGGACGACGTCGTCGGGAGCGTCCTCGTGCATGTTGATCTCTTCGAGGATGACCTGGCGTTCGGCGTCCAGGTCGGGCTGGCGGATCACGGAATGCTGGAGCATGTCGGCCAGGTGATCGACCGCCATCTCCAGGTCTCGGTCCAGGACCCGAGCGTAGTAGCAGGTGAACTCCTTCGAGGTGAAGGCGTTGAGATCGCCCCCCACCGCGTCGAACGCCTCGGCGATGTCCAGGGCGCTGCGGGTCTTGGTGCCCTTGAAGAGCAGGTGTTCCAGGAAATGGCTGGAGCCGCTGATCTTGGGGGCCTCGTCTCTCGAGCCCGCGAGGACCCAGATACCGATCGAAACGGAGCGGACGCTGGGCATCCGCTCCGTCACGATCCGCAGCCCCGAGCTGAACTCGGTGCGTTCGATCATCTAGGCGTTGTCGCCGGAAGGCTTGTCTCCGTCGCGGAACCGACGGCCCGAGCGCTCCCGGTCTCCGCCACCGCTGCGGGGCGCGCCGCCACGGTCTCCGCCACGATCGCGGTCACCTCCGCGCGGACGCTCGCCGCGCGGGCGGCCACCACCCGACTCGTCGACCTGCCCTTCGGGGACGGCCCATTCTGCGCCGACCGGTTTCAGGCTGATCTTGCCCTGCGCATCGATGTCCTCGACGAGCACCGTGATCTTGTCGCCTTCACGGATGGCCTCCTCGACGCTGGAAAGGCGCTTGCCCTTGCCGAGCTTCGAGATGTGGACCAGACCGTCGCGTCCCGGCACCAGGTTGACGAACGCGCCGAACGTGGTGGTCTTCACGACCACGCCGTCGTACTGCTCGCCCACCAGGACGGGCCGCGGGTTCGCGATGTCGTTGATCATGGCTGCCGCCTGGTCGGCGCCGTCGCCACCCGCGATGGAACCGATGTGCACGGTCCCGTCGTCCTGGATGTCGATGTCCGCACCGGTGACCGCGATGATCTCGTTGATCCGCTTGCCCTTGGGTCCGATGACCTCGCCGATCTTGTCCACCGGGATCTGGATGCTGATGATCCGCGGAGCCTTCGCGTTGACCTCTTCGCGCGGGACGGCGATAGCCGCCTCCATCACGTCCAGGATCTTGAAGCGGGCGTCGCGCGCCTGCTTCAACGCGCCCGCAAGGACCTCGCCGGGCAGCCCGGTGACTTTCATGTCCAGCTGGATCGCCGTGACGAATTCACGCGTGCCGGCGACCTTGAAGTCCATGTCGCCCAGGGCGTCCTCCGCACCAAGGATGTCCGTCAGGGTCACGAACTTGCCTTCGTCGGCGATCATGCCCATCGCGATCCCGGCCACAGGGGCCTTGATCGGCACGCCGGCGTCCATCAGCGAGAGTGTCGAACCACAGACGCTCGCCATGGACGTCGAGCCGTTGGAACTCAGGACGTCGCTGACCAGACGCAGCGCGTAGGGGAACTCCTCGTCGTTGGGCACCACTGGGATCAGGGCGCGCTCCGCGAGCGCTCCGTGACCGATCTCGCGGCGCTTGGGCGAACCAACGCGCCCGGTCTCACCGGTGGAGTAGGGCGGGAAGTTGTAGTGGTGCATGTAGCGCTTCCCGTCCTCAAGGTCCAGCGTGTCGATCATCTGTGTCATGCGGAGCATGCCCAGCGTCGTGATGTTCAGGACCTGCGTGTCGCCCCGGCTGAAGAGTGCCGACCCGTGGGACCGCTTCAGCACGCCGACCTCGGCCGAGAGCGGCCGGATGTCCGTGGGCGTGCGCCCGTCCAGACGGATCCCCTCGTCGATCACGCGCTTGCGCATGACCTTCTTCTGGATCTGCTTCCAGGCGGCACCGAATTCGCTCATCCGGGCTGCGTTGTCCTCGCCCAGTTGCGCGGCCGTGTGCTCCTTCGTCTCGGCCTTCAGGGCGTCGAGCTTCGCCTCACGCTCGACCTTGTCGGGCACGATGGCCTCGCCGAGACGATCCTTGGCGTAGCCCGCAACGATCTCGTAGAGGTCCTCGCCGAAGTACGGCTTGGGCTCCCACGACTGCGCGGTAACGCCAGCTGCGGCGATGACCTCGGTCTGGATATCCAGGATGGTCGCGATCGCGCGCTTGGCCGCCTCGAGCCCTTCGGCCACGACTTCCTCGGTGGGAGCGGTGGCGCCGGAGGCCAGGAGCGGCCAGGTGTTGTCGGGGGCCTCCCCCTCGATCATCAGGACATCGATCTCGCCGCCATCGTTACGACGCCCGGCCACGACGATGTCGAACGTGGCGTCCTCGAGCTCCTGGAAGGTCGGGTTGATGACCCACTGCCCGTCGATGAGTCCCATGCGAACGGACCCGACCGGACCATCGAACGGCAGGCCGGCAAGGCTGGTCGCAAGTGAAGCGGCGTTCATCGCGATGACGTCGTAGGGGTTCTCGCCGTCGACGCCCAGGATCGTGTTGACGATCTGGACCTCGTCCCGGAACCCATCCTTGAAGGTCGGCCGCAAGGGGCGGTCTATGAGCCGACATGTGAGGATCGCCGTCTCGGACGGACGTCCTTCGCGCCGGAAGAACGAACCTGGAATCTTGCCCGCCGCGTACATCCGCTCTTCCACATCGATCGTGAGTGGGAAGAAGTCGATTCCCTCGCGGGGCTTGGAACGGACACAGGTGCTGAGCACCTGGGTTTCGCCGTAGGTGGCCATGACGGCTCCGTCGGCGAGCCGGGCCATGCGACCCGTTTCGAACGTGATGTCCCGGTCCCCGAATGGGCGGGAGATGGTGGTGATGGCCATGGGGCCAGTCCTCCTCTGTGCTCGGCGATGCGCCCTCGTGGCGCTACCGCGGTGACGAGGTGGGGATCCGGCCGGTTCTCAGTGGTGGGCCACCGGTGGCGCCGAACGGCGGGTTCCGGGAGCTCGCGACTGACAACCGACATGGGGGTTCCCACCTTCGGTTCGGATCAGTGGGTCGTTCGCATCACTCCTTGCGGCGAGGCGCCTTCGACGGCGCCTCGGTTGTTGGTGCTACCGGCGGAGGCCGAGGCGAGCGATGAGCTCGCGGTAGCGCTCGATGTCCTCATTCTTGAGGTACTCGAGGAGACGCCGGCGACGGCCCACCATCTTCAACAGGCCGCGCCTGGAGTGGTGATCGTGCTTGTGCGTCTTGAGGTGCTCGGTCAGTTCGACGATGCGGGTGGTAAGCACCGCGACCTGGACCTCTGCGGAACCGGTATCGCCATCTGAACGGGCGTACTCGGTGATGATCTGCGTCTTTGCGTCTTTGGTCAGCGTCATACGGGAGCCAAGGCTACCAGGGGAATCGCCCGTGCGACCCAGGGCGCTCGGGGGCCGGGCCACGGGTCAGGACGTTGTCCGAGCTCCGATCCTCGCCGCACCTCGCGCCCGCATGCCCAGCACCACGATCGGGATGAACACCAGCACAACCCCAAGTTGGACGAGAGCACTCGGACTGGTCTCCGTGGCACGCACCAAGCACACGGCGCACGAAGAGCCTGCGAGCGCCGGGAAGACCCAGGGGCGGGCCCCCTGCTCCTCTAACCGTCGGGCTCCCTCGAGCGCCAGCAGGATCACCACTGGAAACGCCAGCACCAGGAGCCGTTCTGTGTTGAGCGCGAAGAGTTCCTGCGACAGAACGAGAAGGAGGAAGGGGGCCGCTCGTCCGAGGAGTCGGAGGCTCCGGCGACCTCCGCAGGCCGCCATCACCAAGGCGGGCAATCCGAAGGCAGACACGGTGCGGACGAACCAGCTCGCAGGCTGCGCCGCACGCCGTGCCAAGGTCTGACGAAGGATGAACCAGGGCGAATACGTGGGCAGATTGTGGGCGTTCCACCTGATCGGTGGAGGCAACGAAGCGATGTAGGCGGAGTGGGAGTTCCAGGCCGGGATCGCCACCCGCACGAAGACCAGCACGGCGATCGACGGCAGCCCCACGAGCAGGGTGCGCCTAGCGGTACGCCGATCCCATAGCCGCGTCGCCCGGAGACCGTAGAACAATGGCACGACGAAGACGACGCTCTCCTTGGCGATCACGCCGACCGCGACGCACACCGCGAACAGACCGTCCCACTCCGCAACGATGCAGAGGACCCCCAAGGCGAGGAACAAGAACGCGAGGGGGTCACCCAGCCAGAAGTCCCACATGTTGAACTTCACCGCGAACGCGAAGGAGAAGAAGAGGAGCATGCCCGTTACCGCGAGGTGCAGGGGGTGCCCCGACCGTTTCACCAGGGCGAATACCGCCGCCCCCGTGAGCCAGAGACTCGTGAACGTGACGACTTGGAACCCCGTGGAGGGCTTCCCGAACAGTCCCGCGATCAAGGGGCCGAGCACGCGCCAGCACCACGGCGCAACGTTGAACCCGCCGATCGCGTGGGTCGCCATGAAAAGGTAGATGTGGTGGTCAGCCGGGAAGGACCACCAGGGGTCGGCCGGCGTCAGATGCGCGGTCCGTATCCACATGGCGAGCGTGATAAGGAACGAGCACCCGACAACTGCCGGCCAAAGAACCGCGGGTCGCTCGAACGGGGAACGTGAGGGTGTCGGACGGGCGCCGTCTTGAACCTGGCCGGCGCCCGTCTCGATCCCCCGTTGCTGCACGTCAGCGTCACCTTCGGGAGACACGAGCGGCCCCTAGCTCAGCGCCTCAGCGGGGACCAGCGCCACGGTGCGATCCACGTCAGCAGCGATGGCGGCCACCAGCTCCTCCACGCTGTCGTAGCGGACCTCGTCGCGCAGGCGCGCCCAGAACTCGATGGAGAGCGGCTCTCCCGGAAGATCATCCCCTTCGTAGTCCAGGAGGAACGACTCCACGTGGAGGGGCTCGGAGCCGAAGGTTGGGTTCGTTCCCACGTCGATGGCGGCGCGGTAACGGCGGCCTCCGTGCTCGGCCACGCCGGCATAGATGCCCTGGCCGGGGAGCAGGAGCCGTGGCCAGGTCCGCAGGTTCGCGGTGGGATAGCCGAGGCCACGGCCTCGGCCGTGGCCGGTCACCACTTCCCCGTCCAACACGAAACGGCCGCCGAGCGCGTGCTGGGGCCAGTCCAGATCGCCGGCAGCCAGGGCTTCGCGGACCGAGGTGGAGGACACCGTTCGTCCGTCGATCTCCAGGAGTGGCACACCTTCGGCGGTGACGCCGCGCGGCGCACCCAGGGCGGGGAGGTTCTCGACGTTGCCCAGGGCCTTGAACCCGAACGTGAAGTTGGCGCCGACCACGATGTGGACCGCGTGAAGTCCATCAACGAGCACGTCGGCCACGAAGTCCTCGGCGGGCACCAGCGAGAAGTCCCGGTCGAACGCGAGCACCACCAGGGTGTCGATGCCCGTTCGTTCGATGAGCAGGGCCCGGCGTTCCACCGTGGTGAGCAGGCGGGGCTCCGAGCCCGGCGTGAGGATCTCGCGTGGATGCCTGTCGAAGGTCACCGCGACGCTCTGGATCCCTCGAACGTGGGCCTCCTCCACCGTCCGCGCGAACACGGCCCGGTGTCCCCGATGCACCCCGTCGAAGAACCCCACCGTGACCACGCACGGCCGGTCGGGAAGCGGGAGCCTCTCGAGGCCGCGGACGATCTGCATGGCGGGAGCCTACCGGCCCTCTGGCGAAGCGAGGATCATCTCGGGCTTCGCCTTCGTGAGGTCGTCGCGGTAGATGCCTACGAGCCGGCCGTCAGGCGCGTACACCCCGTAGGGCCCATCGATACCCGCGGGGCCCAGGATGCGCCCGAAACCCGCGGCGATGACCTCTTCGGGATCGAGGTCGACCCTGGGGAGGTGGGCCACGGCGGTCTCGACGGGCAGCGGCGGAGCCGGGTCGTCGGGCGGGGTCGCGTCGATGACGTCCAGCGAGCCGATGGCGGTTCGGCGGAGCCGGGTGAGGTGCGCGCCACACCCCACGGCCGCCCCGACGTCGGCAGCAAGCACCCGCACGTACGTCCCTCCGGAGCACACGACGACGAAGTCCACCTCCGGCAACCCCCCTGGGCCGGCGGAGACGTCGAAGCGGTCCACGCGGATCGCCCGCGGTTCCGCGGTCAGTTCCCGGCCCTTGCGCGCTGCGTCGTAGAGCTTTTGGCCCCCGACCTTCACGGCCGAATAGGCGGGCGGGGTCTGGAGCGACTCCCCCACTATGGCGTCGGCCGCGGTGCCGACCGCCTGGATGGTCACCTCTCCCGCCGGGGTTCGACGGACCTCGGCACCCTCGGCATCCAGCGTGTCCGTCTCCACCCCCAGGAGGAATGTTCCCTCATACGTCTTCGGGAGTTCGCCCAGGAAGCGCAGCAGCCGGGTCGCACGCCCGACGCCGATCACCAGGAGGCCGGTGGCCATGGGGTCGAGCGTTCCGGCATGGCCGACCTTCTTGGTCCCAAGTGCGCGACGCACGCGCGCAACGGCGTCGTGAGAGGTGATGCCGGGCGGCTTGTCGATGAGCAGGAGCCCTTCGGGGGCGGCCGCGCTCACGAGGCGCCGAGCGCCGCGACCAGCAGTTCGATGGTCTCGGCGGGCCCGACGGTGCTGGTGTACCCCGCCGCCAAACGGTGTCCGCCGCCGCCGAAGTTCTGGGCGATGACGCTCAGGTCGTACGCTCCCCGCGATCGCGCGCTGACCTTGAACGCTCCATCGGCCTGCTGCTTGACCAGCACCGCCACGTCGGCTTCGCGGTCGGTCCGGATCACGTCGATCAGATCGTCGGTCTCGTTCGGGTGTACGCCGGCTTCGCTGAGATCGGCCTGGGTGAGATAGGTCCACACCAGGTCGGCCTCGGGAACGAAGCGGAGCCGCTCCAGGGCGGTGCTCACCACCGCCAGGTACTCCCGCCCGTTGTCCTCGTACAAGGCCTGCACCAACCGCGCATGGTCGAAGGGATGCTCACGAAGAGCTGCCGCGACGCGCAGGGTGTCGGGCGTCGTGGCCTGGTACTGGAACCGTCCCGTGTCGGTGACTAGTCCGGCGTAGAGGCATACCGCGGCATCATCGGTCAGCTCGGCCCCCATCACGGTCACCAGCCGGTACACCATCTCGCACGTCGAGGACGCGTCGGGATCCACCAGCGGGATCGTTCCCAGCCCGTCATTGGAACGGTGGTGGTCGATCCAGATGAGTTCCCTCGCGGCCTTGGCGGCGGGCAGGAGCTGCTGCAGGCGGTCGGAGGACGCGCAGTCGCACGTGACCATGACGTCCGGCGCCGGCGGGAACTCGCGTGCGGGCGTGAGCCGGTCGCCACCGGGGAGCAGCCGGAGCCAAGGGGGAACCGAGAACGGATCGTTGGGCACTGAGGTGGTGACCTCCACGCTGCGCGCGCGGAGCACGGACGCCAGCCCGAGCATCGAGCCGAGCGCGTCGGCGTCGGGGTTGACGTGACACGCGATCGCAACGGCCGGAGCCGAGGACAACACCGCCGCCGCCCTTTCGAAGTCCATCACGCGCGCTCCTGCCGGTTGAGTTCGGCCAGGAGCGCCTCGATGCGGGCGCCTTCCTTGCCCGAGGTGTCCTCCTGGAACTCCAGGTCGGGCAGGAACTTCAGCCGAACCTGACTCCCCAACGCTCTCCGCAGGTGCGGCGCGGCGCTCATCAGGCCCGCGCGCGTGCCGGCACGCTCCTTCTCCTCGCCGAGGGCTGTGTAGTAGACCCACGCCCGCTTGAGATCGGGGCTCACCTTCACGCCTGTCACCGTGACGAACCCCACGCGCGGGTCCTTCAGCTTCTGGATGGCTTCGGCGAGCACCTCTCGGAACTCCTCGCCGACGCGAGCGGTACGGGCGCCTTGGGGCATGCACCCAGCCTACCGGGCTCGGCGGCCAAGGGAAGCTAGATGGAGCGGGCGACCTCGCGGACCTCGAAGGCTTCGATGACGTCGCCTTCCTTGATGTCCTGATACCCCTCGATCCCGATCCCGCACTCGTAGCCGATCGTGACCTCGCGGACGTCGTCCTTGAAACGACGGAGCGAGCTGATCTTCCCCTCGTACAACACGATCCCGTTACGAACCAACCGTGCCAGGTTCTCGCGTTTGATGGTCCCGGCCGTGACCATGCTGCCGGCGACGACCCCCAGCTTGGGAACCCGGAACAGCACCCTGACTTCGGCCGAACCCAGCGCGTGCTCCTGGCGCTCGGGCGCGAGCATCCCGGACAGGGCGATCTTCACGTCGTCGATGGCGTCGTAGATGACCCGATAAAGGCGAAGGTCCACCTTCTCCTTGTCGGCCAGGTCCCGCGCGGCTTTGTCCGGGCGCACGTTGAAGCCGATGACGATGGCCCCCGACGCCAGCGCGAGCGAGATGTCGTTCTCGGTGATGGCTCCCGCGGCGCTGTGCACGATGTTGACGCGCACCTCGTCCTGCGGCAGCTTGAGGAACGAGTCGGTGAGCGCGCCCAGCGACCCCTGCACGTCCGCCTTCACGATCAGGGTGAGCTCGGGGATCTCCGAGCGCTCCTGCGCCCGCATGAGGTCGGACAATGTCGGGGGGCGCGTGGTGATGAGTTCGGCCGCCCGGACCCGGGCTTCGCGCTCGGAGGCGATGTGGCGGGCTTCCCGTTCGTCCTTGACCTGGCGGAACTCGTCACCGGATGCCGGCACGTGACTCCACCCAAGGACCTGGACGGGCTTGGACGGACCTGCCTTCAAGACGGTCGTCCCGTGTTCGTCGTGCATGGCGCGGATCTTCGCGTACGAGGTGCCGCAGACCAGCGCATCCCCGACGGACAGCGTCCCCTTCTGCACCAACACCGTGGCGACGGGCCCGCGGCCCTTGTCCAGGTGTGCCTCGATGACCGTGCCCCGCGCGCGGCCCGTAGGATCGCCCTTCAGTTCCTCCAGGTCGGCCACCACCAGGATGGTGTCCAGCAGCTGATCCAGGTTCGTCTTCGCCTTCGCCGAGACATCCACGAACTCGAACTCACCGCCCCATTCGCTGGGAACCACGCCGTGCTCCGTCATCTGCTGACGAACGCGATTAGGGTCAGCCTCTTCCTTGTCAACCTTGTTGACCGCGACGATGATCGGGACCTGGGCGGCCTTCGCGTGGTCCAACGCCTCGATGGTCTGCGGCATGACGCCGTCGTCGGCCGCGACCACCAGGACCGCGATGTCGGTGATCTCGGCGCCGCGCGCCCGCATGGCGGTGAACGCCTCGTGGCCGGGGGTGTCGATGAACGTGATCTCTCGCCCACCCGCGTGTGCCTGGTAGGCACCGATGTGCTGGGTGATCCCACCGAACTCTCCGGCCACGACATCCGTTTCACGGATCGCGTCGAGGAGCTTGGTCTTGCCGTGGTCGACGTGACCCATGATGGTGACGACCGGTGCGCGAGCGATCAGGGCGCCTTCGTCGACGTCGTCCGCGGCTTCCTCAGCCTGGAGTTCGTCCTCCAGACCGACGATCTGAACCTCGTAGCCGAGGTCGGTGGCGATGAGCTCGATGGCTCCATCGGACAGCGATGTGGTGGCCGTTGCCATCTCCCCTGCCATGAAGAGGATCTTGACGATCTCTCCCGGCGCTCGTGACAGCTTCTCGGCGATGGTCTGCGCGGTCGACCCTCGAACGACTTGGAGGACGTTCGAGGGTTGCGCGGCCTCGACGGCGCGACGCTCGGGCCTGCGCTGTCCGGTCCGCGTGGTGATCATGCGGGGCTCCGCTGCGGGTGCGGCCGGCGCCGGAGCAGGAGGTGCTACGGGCGCCGGGGGTGCTGCTGCCGCGGCGGCAGGGACGGGGGCAGCCGCGGCGGGCGCGGCTACGGCCTTGGGCGCGGCCTTCGCCTTGGGCTCGGGCTTCGGCATGGGCTTGGGCTTGCGGGGGGTGGGAGGCGGCTCCAGGACCTCGCGGCGTTTCGGCGCCTCCGTGACCTTGCCGCCGGACGCGCGCAACCTGGGGACGAGCTCGTCGGGCACGCTCGAACTGGCGGACCGGCCGGTCGCACCCATCTGCTCCAGGGTCCCCAGCAGTTTCTTGCTGGTGACCCCTAGTTCCTTCGCGAGTTCGTGAACCCTCACAGCGCTCCTTGGCTCAAGATGTCCCTTAGCGTACCTAGTTCGTCCGGGCCGATGCCCATCCGAAGTGCCTTGGCCAGCACGCCCTTGCGAGTGGCAGCCTCGATGCAGACCGGACTTGGGTGGACGTAGGCCCCCCTACCCGGTGCCGCCCCCGGCAGATCGACGTCGATCCGTCCGGCGACCCCACCCACCACGCGATGCAGTTGCGACTTGGGGCCCGCTCGCCGGCACCCGACACAGGTCCGCTCCGGATCCGTGGTCATTCCCCGACCGGGGCCTCCGATTCCTCGGCGACCGCTTCGTCGATCGCCGCGACCGCGACCTCTTCCAACGCCATCTCCTCGATGGCCTCGGTCGCCGTCTCGGCTTCGTCCAGGGCGATGGCCGCTTCCTCGACCTGGTCGGTCTCGGGGACGGCGACCGCGGGCGCCTCCGCCGGTGCCTGACGTGGCGGGGTGGGTTCCCCGCTCGCCTGCGATTCCGACTTGATGTCGATCCGCCATCCGGTAAGCCTCGCCGCCAGCCGCGCGTTCTGCCCTTCCTTGCCGATGGCCAGGCTCAACTGGTAGTCCGGCACCACGACCAGCGCGGTCTGGGTCTCCGGATCGATCCGGACCTCTTTGACCTTCGCCGGCTGCAGGGCGTTCGCGACAAGCTCGCCCGGGTCCGCGGACCAGGGCACCACGTCGATCTTCTCGCCGCGGAGCTCGTTGACGACCATCCGCACACGCGAACCCTTCGGCCCCACGCATGCCCCGACCGGGTCTACGCCCGGCTCGTTGGAACTCACGGCGATCTTGGAGCGGTGGCCGGGTTCCCGGCTCACGGCCTTGATCTCGACGATCCCCTCCTCGATCTCCGGGACCTCGAGCGCGAACAGGGCCTTCAGAAGGCCGGGGTGGCTCCGAGAGACCACGATCTGCGGTCCCTTCGTGCCCTTGCGAACCTCGGTGATATACGCCTTCAGCCGCTCGCCGTGCCGATAGGGCTCGGACGGCACCTGCTCGGCCTGCGGGAGCAGTGCTTCGACCTTGCCCAGGTCAAGGAGCGTGTAGCGGCGCTCCTGCTGCTGGACGATGCCCGTGACGATGTCACCCTCCCGGCCGGCGAACTCCTCGTAGGTCATCTCGCGCTCGGCGTCGCGCAGCTTCTGGAAGATGACCTGCTTCGCGGTTTGGGCGCCGATCCGACCCAGGAACTCGTCGGTGACGGTCACCTCGGTCTCGGACTTGACCTCCATGACCAGGCTCTCGCCGTCCTCAGAGTCGACCTCGTCGAGTTCCTGCTGCCAGATGCGCATCTCGCCGCTCTCGGGGTCGATGACGGCGCGGAACCCCGCGAACTCATCGTCCGCGGTGGGGTTCTCCTGCTTCCACCACGTCTTGTAGGCGGAGGCCATGGCCTCTTCCAGCCCTTGGAGGATCGTTTCGAATGCGATGCCCTTCTCGCGCTCCAGTTCGTGAAGGGCCGCGATCATCTCGGCGTTCATGCGTTGCTCCTCTTCAGTTCGGCATCCCAGTCGGCCACCGTTCGTGCCGAGGCGATATCCGTGTAGCCGATGCGCCGCTCTCCGCCGTCGGTGGCAACCACGATCGCCTCCGCGCCGGCCGAGACCAGCTGGCCGGTGTGGTTCCGTACGTTCTCGATCAACCCGTGCGACTTCACGCTCACCTGCGACCCCAGGAACCGCTCGAAGTCCCGGCGCTCCTTCAACGGGCGTTCGATCCCGGGGCTCGAAACCTCCAGCCGATAGGGGCCGGGAGCGAAGCCTTCAAGATCGAGCCTGCGCGACACCTTCTCGGCCGCTTCGGCGATGGCGTCCAGATCGAGCGCTTCTCCTGGTCTGTCCACCGTGATCCGAAGCACCCTGGACCCCGATTCGCGACCGAACGTCACCTCGACCAGCTCGAAACCCGCGGCCTCGATGACCGGCGTGACCAGCGCTTCCACATCCATCATGCCGCTCACCCCCTTCGAAAAGAAAAGTGGGCGCGAGCCCACTTCCGGCCGTGCTGTCGGTTCCCGTACGGGGGTCAGTATAGCGCGGCGGCATGAACTGCAGACCGCGTCGTGGCCGGTCAGAGGGCCCGGCGCTGTCCTTCGGGGGTGTTCCAGTGGTCTCTGGCGTTCATCCATCGAGCCATCCGCGGGTCGTCCCAGCCCTCGGCGCACCGCAGCTTCAGCCTGCGGCAGGCATCCTGAGCAGCTCCCACGCTGGGGAACTCGCCCCGAACCCACAGGCCCGTGTGGTCGATCAGGATCAGGTCCCAGGTCTGGCGTCCAACGGGCTGGATCACACCCTCGGCCTCGGGGTGGAATTTCGCGAACTCATAGAGCCCGGGTGGGAGGGAAACGGTCATGGCCCGAGCCTACCGCCGCTCAGGGGGCCGAGACCAACAGGGCTCGAACCGCGTCCGTGGCCCCGTCCAGTGGCGCCGTGGTGCGCTCCCCCGTGGCGCGGAGCTTCAGGTCCACCGTTCCGGCCTGCACACCACGCTTCCCCACAACCGCCTGCACGGGATAGCCGATCAGGTCGGCATCGGCGAACTTCGCTCCCGCTCGCTCGTCGCGGTCGTCAAGGACCGCCTCGATCCCCTGGGCAAGCAACTCGGCGTAGATCCGTTCGGCGTGCGCGGTCACTTCGGGCACATCCTGGTTCGCGAGGATCACGGCGACCTGGAAGGGGGCGATGGCCTTGGGCCAGACGATCCCGTGTTCGTCGTGTCGCTGTTCGACTGCCGCCGCCATGATCCGCGTGAGTCCGATGCCGTAGCAGCCCATCTCGTAGAACTTCGCCGTCCCGTCCTCGTCCAGGAACGTGGCCCCCATGGGCTCCGAGTACTTCGTTCCCAACTGGAAGATGTGGCCGACCACGATCGACGGGCCGATGTGGAGCTCACCCCCGTCGTTCGGGCAGCGGTCGCCCTCACGGATCTCGACCAGGTCCTCGTAGCGATCCACCCGGAAGTCGCGATCGACGTTGGCGCCCGTGACGTGGGCGTCGGCGCGGTTGGCGCCGGTGACCCAATCCTTCCCCGCGAGCACCGAGTGATCGGCAAGCACGGTGACACCGTCCGGCAGCCCTTGGGGCCCGACGAACCCCTTCATGAATCCGCCCGCCGCGAAGTCGGCCTCTTCGAACTTCACGATCGGCACGGGGAAGTAGAGACGGCTGAGCTTCCGTTCGTTGACCTCCCGGTCGCCGGGCACCAGGACCGCCACCGTGCCTTGAGCGCTCTTGAACATCATCGTCTTCAGCGTCTGGGACGGTTCCACACGGAGCGCCGCGGCTACCAGGGCGATGGTTGCGGCGCCAGGGGTTTCGACCTCTGTCAGGGGCCCGCGCTCACCGGAGAGAAGCACATCGGAGACCCTGGGTGTGGCGGCTTCCGTGTCGGCGGAGTAGTCCCCGTTCTCGCACCGCACGAACAGGTCCTCCCCGACATCGGCCAGCGCCATGAACTCGTGGTTGATCCCGCCGCCGATGGTTCCGGGATCAGCTTCCACGACGACGTAGTTCAAGCCGCACCGATCGAACACCCGAGCGTAAGCTTCGTACATGATCCGGTAGGACTCGGCGAGGCACGCAGCGTCCCGGTCGAACGAGTAGGCGTCCTTCATGTAGAACTCCCGGCCCCGCAGCAGGCCGTAGCGTGGGCGCAGCTCGTCTCGGTACTTCCACTCGATCTGATAGACGTTGACCGGCAGGTCCTTGTAGCTGGGGAACTCGGTGGCGACCAGCGGCGTCACCACCTCTTCCAGCGTGGGGCCCAGGAGCATGTCCCGACCGTGCCGGTCGCGGAGCCGGAAGAGTTCGTCGCCGTAGGCGTCCCACCGGCCGGTCTGCTGCCAGGGCTCGGCGGGAACGGTGATCGGCATCCGCAGCTCCTGGGCGCCGGCGGCGTCCATCTCCTCGCGGACGATCGTCTCGATCTTCCGGATCGTTCGCAGACCGAGCGGCATCGTCGTGTACACGCCCGCCATGAGTTTGCGAACGAACGCTCCTCGCAGCAGCAGCTTGTGGCTGGGGGCCTCGGCCTCGGCCGGGTCCTCTCGAAGGGTGCGCGCGAACAGCTGGGAAAGCCTCATGGAGCGGTCAGGATAACGGACGCCCGGCGCGTCGATTGACGAACCAACGCCCGAACGGGGACAATCCCCGCATGACATCGCTCGGCGTCAGCTGGTTCTGGCTCCGGGGCTCCATGAGCCCGGTGTCGCCGCGCGCCTGACCGATCACCCGAACCGCGCGAAGCCCCGGGCCACAGGAGCCCGGGGTTCGGTGTTTCCGGAGACGTTCGCGCGCCGAGAAAGGTGAGCCACATGGAGCCGCAGCTGCAGGTCCGCCCCACCAAGGACGAGTTCGACACGCAGGCCGCCACCTGGCCTCTCGTTCCGGTCTGGGCCGAGCTGCTCGCGGACGTATCAACACCGGTCGGGCTATTCCCCGCCCTCGCCGGGGACGGCCCGGGGGTTCTGTTCGAATCGGTCGAACGGTCCGAGCGCTGGGGTCGGTATTCGTTCGTTGCGGGTGATCCGGCGGCGACGATCGTGGCCGACCGCGACGGCGTCCGTCTGGAAGGTCCTGTGCGGGACGGCTTCACCTTGAAGGTGCCGGAGGGTCTGGCGGCGAAGGAGGCGCTGGCGGCGATCGCGACGGCGCTCCGCGCGCCGCGCGAGCCCGGGCTCCCCTCGCTCACAGGCGGGCTGATGGGCTGCCTGTCCTACGAAGCCGCCGAGCTCCTGGACGGGCATCCCGCGCCGCATGCGGATCAGGCGCCCTGCCCGCCGATCGGACTCCTCGTGATCGACCGGGCCGTGGTGTTCGACCACTGGAAACAGCGCCTTATCCTCATCGCACACGCCGCTGCGGGCGGCTACGACGACGCCGTTCGCGCCCTGTCCGAGATCCGCGAACGCGTGGGCAGCGCCGTGCCGCCGCCGCTCGCGCCCATCGTGGACTCGGAGCCGGGCGCGCAGGACACCGGCGAGCCCAACATGGACGACGCGCGATATCGCGAGATGGTGGAGTCGTTCAAGGAGCACATCTTGGCCGGTGACATCTTCCAAGGGGTGCCGTCGCGCCGGGTGAGCTTCCCCGCTCCGGGTGGCGGCTACCCCATCTACCGGCGGCTGCGCGTGACCAACCCGGCGCCGTACATGTTCTTCGTTCGGATGCTGGGGATGGAGCTGGCAGGCTCTTCCCCCGAGCCGGTGGTTCGCGTCGAAGGCCGGAGGGTCTCGACCAGGCCGATCGCCGGGACGCGCCCACGCGGCGAAACGGAGACTCGCGACCGCCTCATGGAACACGAACTCCTTGCCGACCCGAAGGAGCGGGCCGAGCACGCGATGCTGGTCGACCTGGCACGCAACGACATCGGCCGGATATGCACACCGGGGACAGTGCAGCCAACCGAGTTCATGGTGGTCGAACGCTTCTCCAAGGTGATGCATATCGTGTCCACGGTGGAGGGGGAACTGGCGGAAGGCCACACGCCGCTTGACGCCTTGGCCGTGACCTTCCCGGCTGGAACCGTCACGGGCGCGCCTAAGCGCCGTGCGATGGAACTCATCGCCGAACACGAACCGTCCGCCCGCGGGCCCTACGCCGGCGCGGTCGGTTACCTCACGTTCGCCGGAGACCTGGATTTCTGCCTGACCATCCGGACCGCCGTGGTTACCGGCAGCAAGGCCTACGTGCAGTCCGGCGCGGGCGTGGTCGCCGACTCCGATCCCGAACGCGAGCTGGCCGAAACCAAGGCGAAGGCGGCGGCGCTGCTGCCCGCAGTCGCGCCGGCGGGCGATAGCCTGGCCGCCACGGAAGGAGCGCCTCGATGATCCTCG
>JANXVR010000132.1 GCA_025351565.1 Actinomycetes bacterium | reverse complement strand
CGGGTGAGCCTGGGCTACCTCTGCAAGGCATTCCTGGCCGAGCTGGGCGTCCAGGTGCTCTCCCACGTGGTCCAGATCGGCAAGGTGAAGGCGCCGGCCAGGGCGCGCCTTTCCGGTCCGCAGGATCGCCGGGTTGTGGACGCGTCTGCGGTGCGGTGCGTCGACGCCGGGGCGTCGGCCGAGATGGTTGCCGAGATCGACCGAACGCGGAAGGCGCGCGACACGGTGGGCGGGGTGTTCGAGGTGGTGGCCTTCGGTGCGCCGCCGGGTCTGGGCTCCTACGTGCACTACGACCGCAAGCTCGACGCGCGGCTCGCCCTGGCCCTCATGAGCATCCAGTCCGTGAAAGGCGTGGAGGTCGGCGACGGCTTCGCATCCGCCGGGCGGCCCGGGTCTAAGGCCCACGATGAGATCGTGATCTCCTCGGGCCGCCTCGCGCGTGCCAGCACCCGCGCCGGGGGGATCGAAGGAGGCATGAGCACCGGGCAGCCCATCCGTATCCGCGCGGCGATGAAGCCGTTCTCGAGCGTCCCGAAGCCCCTGGCCACGGTCGACCTCGCCAGTGGGAAGGCCGACGTGGCCATCAAGCAGCGGACCGACGCGTGCGCGGTTCCGGCGGGCGGCGTTGTAGGAGAAGCGGTGGTGGCGTTCGAGTTGGCGAACGCGGTGTTGGAGAAGTTCGGCGGGGATTCTCTGCCGGAAACGCGGCGCAACCTGGAGCACTACGTGGAGGGGTTGCCGTGATCGTGTACCTGGTCGGCATGCCGGGGGCGGGGAAGTCGGTGGTAGGCAAGGAGCTCGCCGGCATGCTGGGTGTGCCCTTCATCGACCTGGACGATCTGATCGAACGAGAGGCCGGCAAGACCGTGGCTCAGATCTTCGCGCAGGACGGGGAGGCCGCGTTCCGGGCTCTGGAGGCGCAAACCTTGGTCAAGGCGAGCACCAACGATCCGGCGGTCGTGGCGTGCGGCGGCGGGGTCGTGCTGGAACAAGCGAACCGGATCGCGCTGCGGAACACCGGGGTCGCGGTCTACCTGGACGTCCCTCTGCAACAACTCGAGGGGCGTGTTCGTCCGGCCGCGGATAGGCCACTGGTCCGTGAGACGGGCGACCTGGAGAAGCTGTTGGCGGCCCGCGGTCCGCTCTACCGTGAGTTCGCGGCGCACGTGGTGGACGGCAGCGGAACTCCCGGCCAGGTGGCGGAGGCCATCGTCGAGGAGCTCCGTTGGTCCGTGTAACCGTCCCCATCCCCGGGCGGTCCTACGACGTGGTGATCGGACCCGGTGTGATCGGTGAGCTCGCCGAGCACCTGCCGGAGCTGCCTCACGCCGTGACGGCCTTCGTCGTGGCAGACCGTTCGGTGTCGGAGCGCTGGTTCGAACCGCTGGCCATCGGCTTGAGCGAGCGTGGCTTAGCGCCGGTGCTGCTCACGGTGCCGCAAGGGGAGGACGCGAAGACCCTGCCGGTCTACGGAACGCTGCTGCACCAACTCGCCACGCAGGAAGCCCATCGCGACGACCTGGTGGTGGCGCTCGGCGGTGGCGCGGTCGGGGACCTGGCGGGGTTCGTCGGCTCGACGTACATGCGCGGGATGCCGTTCATCCAGGTGCCGACCACGCTGACCGCGCAGGTCGACGCGGCCATCGGCGGGAAGACCGCAGTGAACCTGCCCGAAGGCAAGAACCTGGTGGGGACGTTCGCACAGCCTCGCCTGGTGCTGGCGGACGTCGAGATTCTCCGGACACTGCCGGATCGCGACTACCGGAGCGGGCTGGCCGAGGTGGCCAAGTACGCCTTGACCTTGGACCTTGAGCTCCTCGCCGGGCTGGAGCGCGACCCCGGCCCGGTGCTGACCACCCAGCCCGAGGCCATGGAGGACCTGGTCGCCCGCTGCGTCGCGGCGAAGGCACGTACCGTGGCCCAGGACGAACGCGACACGGGGGCCCGGCTCGTCCTCAACTACGGGCACACCCTCGGACATGCGCTGGAGCGGCTGGAAGCCTTCCAGGGACGCTCTCACGGCGAAGCCATCACGATCGGCATGGTCTTCGCCGCGAAGCTCGCCGAGGCGCGGGGCCTGGCGTCACCCGGCCTGGCCGCGCGATCGGCGCGGCTGTTCCGGTCTCTCGGCCTGGACACCGAGGGGGCTCTCCCGCCCGCCGATCGGGTGATGGCGGCATTCGGGCTGGACAAGAAGTACCACGGGGGGGTTCGGTTCGTGCTCCTGGAGGAGGTCGGGAACCCCGTCGTCGTGGAAGATGTGCCGCAGGAGCAGGTCCGCAGGATCTTGGAAGAGATGGGGGCGTCATGAAGGTGCTATTCCTGTTCGGCCCGAACCTGGGGGCCCTGGGCAGGCGCGATCCGGATGTCTACGGCTCAGAAACCTTGCCGGAGATCATGGCGTCGGTCAACACGCGCGCTCGCGACCTCGGGCATGCCGCCGAGTGGAAGCAGTCCGACCACGAGGGCGACCTCATCGGGTGGGTGTTGGCCGCAAGCCAGGACGGCGCGGAGGCCCTGGTCATCAACCCCGGGGCGCTCAGTCACTACTCCTACGCTCTGCGGGACGCGGTGGAATCGTGTGAGCTTCCCGTGATCGAGGTTCACATGTCGAACATCTACGCGCGCGAGGAGTTCCGGCGGCATTCCGTGGTGTCGGAAGTGTGCCGCGCGACCATCACCGGCGTCGGAGCCGGTGGCTATCATCTGGCCCTGGAGGCGATGCAGTGGATCACCAGCTGAGAAGGACTGGCCTGGCCAGCCGTTGCACCGATCTGAGCGTCCACGCGATCGTGGTCACCCGTCTGCCGAACGTCAGGTACCTGTCGGGATTCACGGGTTCCAACGGACAGGTGCTGGTTGCCCCGGCCGAGGCAGTGTTCTTCACCGACGGCCGCTACACGGAACAGTCGCGTCACGAGGTCGGCGGTATCGAGCGGATCACCTACCCGAACGGGTTCGGCGGTTCGCTCGCGGAGCAGTGCGCGCGGCTGGGCGTGTCCCGCCTGGGGTTCGAGGCGCACGACGTCACGGTTGCCTTGTTGAACAAGCTCACCCAGAAGCTCCCAGGTATCGAACTGGTTCCCGTAGAGGAGGAGGTCGAGCGGTTGCGGTGGGTCAAGGACGCCGAGGAGCTCGCATCACTCCAGCGGGCACAGGACGCCACCGACGGCGGGTTCGACGCCGTCCTTGAGTACCTGGCCGTCGGGATGACCGAACGGCAGGTTGCGCTTGAACTGGAGCAGCTCATGCGCCAGGCGGGCGCCGACGGGCTCTCCTTCGATTCCATCGTGGCCTTCGGGGAGAACGCCGCCGAGCCACACCACGAGCCCACCCACCGGGTCCTGGAGGAAGGCGACGTCATCAAGATCGACTTCGGGGCGCTCTCCGCCGGCTACCACGCCGACATGACCCGAACGGTCGCCTTCGGCCAGCCCGCAGCCGAGCTCAAGAAGATCCACGACGTCGTCCGGACGTCCCAGCAGGCAGGCATCGACGCGGTGAAGGCGGGCGTCACGGGTGGCTCGGTCGACGCACTCAGCCGGGCCGTGATCGACGCTGCCGGCTACGGTGAATACTTCAGCCACTCGCTCGGGCACGGCGTGGGTCTGGAGATCCACGAGGGCCCCAGCCTGGTCAAGGACGGAGACGACGTGCTGCCCGTTGGCGCCGTGGTCACCGTGGAGCCAGGTATCTACATCCCCGGTCTCGGCGGGGTTCGCATCGAGGATTCGGTTGAGGTGACAGCGGACGGTTGCCGCGTGCTCGGCTCGTCCACCCGAGAACTCATCGAGCTGTAGGAGAACCAGGTGAGCGTTTCCACGAACGATCTGAAGAACGGCATGACGCTGGACATGGACGGCACGTTGTTCCAGGTCATCGAGTTTCAGCACGTGAAGCCGGGCAAGGGCGGGGCGTTCGTTCGAACCAAGCTCCGCAACGTGAAGACCGGGGCGGTCATCGAACGGACCTTCAACGCCGGCATCAAGGTCACCCAGGCCATCGTCGAACGCAAGGCCATGCAATTCCTCTACGGAGACGGCCAGGACTTCGTATTCATGGATCTGGCGACCTACGACCAGATCCACGTGCCGCCCACGGTCATGGGCGATGCCGCCAACTACCTGACCGAGGGCGGAGAGGCGCAGGTCGCTCTCCACGACGGTGTGCCGATCACGCTGGAACTCCCGGCTTCCATGGTCCTGACCATCACGCAGTGTGATCCCGGCGTGAAAGGGGACACCCGGACGGGAGCGTTCAAGCCTGCCACCTTGGAAACGGGGGCGGTGGTCAACGTCCCGCTCTTCGTCGAAGAGGGCGAGAAGGTCAAGGTCGACACCCGGACGGGCGACTACATCGAGCGCGTGAAGGCGTGACCGGCCGGCGCGAGGCTCGCCGCCAGGCTCTGGACGTCCTCTATCAGGCCGACATCACCGACGCCGTCCCGGTGGACGTTCTGGCGTCGTGGGAGGGAGCCGGCAGGACCATCTCCCCGTTCGCTAGGGAGTTGGTCGAGGGGGTCGAGCGGTTCCAACCCGAGGTCGACCTCCTGTTGGAGGAGCACGCCGAGGGCTGGACCGTAGCGCGCATGGCCGCGGTGGATCGGACGATCCTGCGGCTCGCCGTGTTCGAGCTGCTGCACAGCCCGGACGTACCGGCGTCGGTTGCAATCAGCGAAGCGGTGGAGGCCGCGGCGGATCTGTCAGCGGACGAGTCGAAGCGCTTCGTGAACGGCGTGCTGGGCAAGATCGCCCGAGAAGTCCCGGGCGCCCAGCGGCCTACGCCTGCCTAGGCTTCGGCGGCATCCGCGGGGGGAGCAGGCTTCTCGGCGGCAGCCTCCGGTTCCTCGTCCGGGATGGCGCCCTCCTTCAGGCCCTTCTTGAATTCGCCCTGCGCGCGTCCGATGTTCCGCGCCATCTCCGGCAGCCGCTTGACCCCGAACAGGATCGCGACACCCGCCGCCACTGCCGCTACGACTCCCCACTCCATGCCCGAACCGCCTTCGTCGTTGGGTGAGCCATCAGTGTACGACCGGGTGGGCGGCTCCGCCCCGAGCCCGGAGCCGCCCGGAAGCGGCTGCTATGCTCGCTGCGGGAATCTTCCCCTTTAAGTCCGGCCCCGCGAGGCCGGGAAGGGAGTCGAACATGAACCACAACCGGTGCGCCTCCTCGCCTGCTCGAGGGGG
>JANXVR010000111.1 GCA_025351565.1 Actinomycetes bacterium | reverse complement strand
GCCCCCAGCCGATGGCCGCCGGGTGTTCGAGGAGGTCGGCCAACCGCTCGGCTCGATCGGCGGCTTCCTGCGGCCGCCCGAGCCCGACCTCGCGCGCGATGGCAGCGAGCTCACGCTCAACGCGAGGGCCGAGCGCGCCCGGGCGCCCGCGCACCAGCGGGTCCAGGCGCCCGACGGCCCCGTCAAGCCGGGCCATCGCCGCCGCCAACGGGTTCCGGCGTTCGCGGTAGGTGTCGAGTGAGGTGACCTGTGCCATGACGCCAACCTAGACCAAGGGTCCGACACGCTAACGCTCGTTGCGTAAGAGCGCCCCGGCGGCCAAGCTGACGCCATGCACCCCTTCCGCCGAGGTCTGGTCTGCTTCGCGGCAGCCGTCGTGGTCGGGAGCCCAGCGGCCACGGCATGGACCTCGACAACCTCCACGATGAAGGCCCCCGCTACCGCGCCCAACATCCTGCTGATCGTCACCGACGACCAGCGCTGGGACACCCTCTGGTCGATGCCCACCGTTCAGCGCGAGCTGGCCGGCCGCGGCGTGACGTTCGACCAGATGTTCACCACGAACTCGCTGTGCTGTCCCAGCCGTGCCTCGATCTTCACCGGAAACTTCTCCCACACCACCGGTGTCTACCGGAACGAGCCCCCGTTCGGGGCGTTCCAGTCGTTCCGCGACACGTCAACGCTTGCCACCTGGCTCCATGACGGAGGCTACCGAACTGCGCTGTTCGGCAAGTACATCGATGCCTACCAGGGCGACGCGAACCAGGGCTACATCCCACCGGGATGGGATCAATGGGAAGCGTTCGTCCATGCCGGGTTCTACGACTACCGCCTGACCACCAACGGGGTGCTCACCGATCACGGCTCGGCGCCCTCGGACTACTCCACCACCGTGCTCGGGAACGACGCGACCGCCTACGTCCGCTCGGCGCCCACAACGCAGCCGCTCTTCCTGGAGTTCGCTCCGGAGGCGCCGCACGCCCCGGCCATCCCCGAACCGCGGTACGCCAACGCGTTCGGCGATCTCCCGGCCTGGAAACCGCCGAACATGAACGAGGCCGACGTTTCGGACAAACCGGGGTACGTCCGCGCCCGCCCGCCGATGGACGCCGCGGCCCTCCAGGCCAACCAGTCCTTCCGCCAGAACCAGTACCGAACGCTGCTCTCGGTGGACGACCAGATCGCCGCGCTCCTTCAGGCCTACCGCGACACCGGCCGCCTGCAGAACACGATGATCATCTTCACTTCGGACAACGGCCTGTCCTGGGGCGAACACCGCTGGGTCAAGAAGGAGGTTCCCTACGACGAGAGCCTCCGCGTACCGCTGGTGATCCGCTACGACCCGGTGACGGGCGGCACGGCGAGCACGGACCACAACCTGGTGCTGAACGCCGACATCGCTCCGACCATCGCCGATCTGACCGGCGTCGCCCACCCGGCAACCGACGGGGCGAGTATGCTCCCGCTCCTTCGAGATCCCACGGCGCCCTGGCGCCACGACTTCCTGCTGGAGCACATGGAGGGCACCAACCCCGTGCCAACGTTCTGCGGCGTCCGCACCCAGGGCTGGAAGTACGTGCGCTACGCCACCGGCGAACAGGAGCTCTACAACCTCAGCGCCGACCCCTACGAGTTGCAGAACCTGACCGGGACCCCGGCGAACGCGGCGGAGCAGGCGACGCTTCGCCGCCGGGCGGACGTGCTGTGTCAGCCGGCGCCACCGGGCCTGGATCCGAGTCCGGCCGCGACCGCGTCGGCGTGGGGGGTTGTGGTTCTGGCAGCGGGCCTCGGGTTCGCGGGTGGCGGGTCGGTCCGGCGGCGTTCGCGCGCGCCGTCGCTGTAGCCTCCTGCCATGAGCCGGGACGATGTTCGCGTGAACCTCGTGAGTTGGGAGGCCGACAGCGCCGAGTATCAGGCGCGTAACGCCTCGCAGCTGAATCACTGGGACGGCGTTGTCTGGGGCACGTGGGCCGTCCCCGAGGACCAGATCAACGCGCTCGGCGACGTCACGGGACTCCGCACGCTGGAGCTGGGCTGCGGCGCCGGTCAGTTCGGCATCAACCTGGTCAAGCGCGGAGCGAACGTGATCGGGCTGGACTTCTCCGCGAACCAGCTGGCCGCCGCGCGGGCGAACGTCGCGGAGACCGGCGAACGGTTCCCGCTGGTGCGGGGGAGCGCGGAGGAACTCCCGTTCGGGGACGGATCCTTCGACCTGGTGGTGTGTGATCACGGCGCGACGTCCTTCACCGACCCACGGGTTACCATCCCCGAGAGCGCCCGGGTGCTCCGGCCGGGCGGGGTGCTGGTGTTCAACATCGCGACGCCGTGGGTCGCCGTGTGCTGGCCCGATGACGATTCGCCGCCCGACCGCGCGTTGCATCGTCCCTACTTCGAGTTGGGCCGGTCCGAGTACGTGGAAGAGTCCGGCACGTCGGTCGAATGGCATCTGGGCTACGGGGACTGGATCCGCGTGTTCCGCGGCGCCGGTCTGGTTGTCGAAGACCTGATCGAACTCCGTCCAGGCCCGGATGCGACGAGCACCTACACCACATACGCGACGCACGACTGGGCGCGCGACTTCCCCGGCGACCACATCTGGAAGGTCCGCAAGCCCTGACGCTCGGTTCGCCGGCGTGTCGGAGCCAAAGGGTACGGTTCGGTCGCAGTCTCCTCTCCCAGGGAACGCGAAAGGTGCGTCGATGGAAGAAGGAGCGCGGGTTGTCCTCGGGATGGAGAGCGGCGAGGTTGCCGAGGAGGTGATGCATCTCCTGGACCGAGGCGGCCGGGCGCGGGTCGTGGCCTCGGCCGATGACGACCGGCAACTGGCTGAAGCGGTCCGCCAGCTCGAACCGGATGTGGTCCTGGCGCAGCCGTCCTTGTGCGGCGGGCTCCCGGCCGGGCGACACGTCGTGGTCGCCCTGGACACCAGGGAATCGGTCGGGTCGCTTCGGACGGCATTGTCGGTGGGGGCCAAGGGGTATTTCGTGTGGCCGGTGGATCGCGATGCCCTGGGTGTAGCCGTCGCATCTATCCGGCCGGTGTCCGAAACCGGCGGTGATCGTGGCCAGGTCATCGGGGTGCACGCCGCGCGGGGTGGGGCCGGAGTGACGTTCCTCGCAACCAACCTCGCGGGGGCGTTGGCCCGGCGAGGCCGTTCGGTCGTGGTGATCGACGCGGATCCCGTCGGAGCTGATGTCGGCCCGTCCATCGGTGCGCCGGAAGAAGGCGTGCACACCGCCGCCGTGCTCCTTCGCATGGGCGACGAACTGACCTCGGGGCACCTGGTTAACGCGCTGTGGCCGCATCCGGCCGGGTTCCGGGCGTTGCTGGCCCCTCCGCCCGATCCCGCGTCGCAGGACGTTGCGGCATGGCGACGGCTGATCGCGGTCGCTGCTGGGCTCGTGGATGTCGTGGTGGTGGACGCGGGCGCCGACCGCCGGCCGGACGTGTTGGTCGCTATGGATCGTGTGCTCGAGATCTTGACGCCGGATGTGCGAACGTTCAGGGCGGCGGCACGGTTCCTAGACGCCGCACCGTCCGTTCCGCTCGACTTCGTGCTCAACCGCGCGGGCCGGACGGAGTTAGTTCCCGGCGACGTTGCGCGCGCGTTCAGTGCGCAGCCTATCGCCGTCGTTCCGGCGGATCCGGCGGCCGCGCGAGCCCAGGCGGCGGGCCGGCTGTTGCCGGAACGCGGCCGCGCGGGGCGCGCGGTCAGTCGGCTCGCGGAAGAGCTCTTCACTCCCGGCGGAGTTGAGGAGTCCGGCCAAAGCGGGGTGCAGGAGTTGTGATCGCGTGGGCAGATCTCACCCGTCCGACCGCAGATACATCCCCCGACACGAAATCCGAATGGGTCACTTCGGGGATTCACGAC
>JANXVR010000074.1 GCA_025351565.1 Actinomycetes bacterium | reverse complement strand
GCTGCCCCGCGGCCGCCGCGGCGGCGCCCCCGGTGCCGTTCTGCCCGCTCCCGGCAGCGCTGAAGACGGAGATCGCAGCAGGGTACGTTGACGGCCGTTCGCCGGTTGTGCTGGCGGTCCCCACGCAGCAGGGCGCCGTGACCGGCGGCACGGGCCCGACCTCGGCCCGTCTTACCTGGCCCGCGGTCTCTCCACCGCCCGACACCTCGGTGCCGATCGTCTTCGCCGGGACGGGGGTCAGACCCGGCCGGCTGCCGTCAGGCACCGGCCTGGACCAGGTGGCGCCGACGCTCGCCGCGATCATGGGATTCACGCGGTCCCATCCGGAGATCAGGGCGGGCGTAGCCATCCCCGGGGTGGCTCGGGTGGCACGTCCGGCGTTGATCTTGATCATCGCGTGGGCCGGGGTCGGCTCCTCCGGCTTGTCGGGACACCTGTCACGAACGCCGTGGTTGCGCTCGGCGCTCGGATCGGGGGCAGGAACGCTCAGTGGCACCACCGGGTCGGTCCCGCTGGACCCGGCGTCGACGCTCACCACCATCGGAACCGGCGGAACGCCGCACCAGCACGGGATCACCGGTTCGCTCCTCGTTGGCCCCGGCGGAACGGTCGTACCGGCATGGGGCGCGGGCGCTCCGCGGTCGATCATCGCGACGCTCGCGGACGATTGGAGTCAGGCGCAGCCGTCCGCCTCGATCGGCCTCATCGCGCCCACCAGCACCGACCGGGGCCTGATCGGCGGTAACTGGTTCGTCGGCCACGGTCCCGTGGACCTGCGGTTCGGCGCCGATCCACTGGCAGCGGAGCGCTCGATGTTGCAGCAAGGGTTCGGGGCGGACGGGACCACGGACATCCTGGGGGTTGTCCTCGGCGGGGCTCCCGGGCAAACCGACCGGGAAACCGCCTTGCTCGTTCGCGCCGCGGACGCCGCCACCGGTGGTTCCCTGACCGTGGTCGTGGCGGGAACGGGTTCGATGAGCTCGCCCGCGGGGACGGCCGGGGGCGCGGCGGGGCCGGCCGTTACCGGAGCCGAGATCGCGGCGCGGATCGATGCGGCACTCGGCGCGCCGGGGCTGGTGACGGGCGTCGGGGGCGGCGGGCTCTTCCTCAACAACCAGGTGATGACGAGTCGGAGCCTCTCGACGGCCAACGTCTCCGCGGCGATGGCCGCGCTCCGCGGACCCGGAGGGGTGCCGCTGTTCGACAGCACGTTCCCCGGATTCGCCGTGGCGTTCGGGAAGTACTGCTGATGAGCCTGCGGAGAGCACCGGCGGCGGCCGGGGGCGTGGCCGGCGGCGTGGCCGGCAGCGTCCAGGACGGACCGGCCTCGGGGACGCGCCCCGTCACGGCAAACGCGCTGTTCATCGCGGTCGTGATCCTGCTCGGTCTGGCGTTCGTGCTCCGCCTCGGCCGGCCCGAGCGGATCGCCTGGATCCAAAACTTCTTCATCGTCTTCGGGGCGATCCTGCTCGAGGCGATCCCGTTCGTGCTGATCGGGGCGGTGGCCTCGGCGATCATCGAGGTCTTCGTTCCCCCGGCGCGTTCGAGAGGATCGGGAAGCTCCCCACGGTGCTCCAGCTTCCATGCGCCGCGATCGCAGGCATGGCCTTCCCCATCTGCGAATGCGGCTCGGTCCCGGTCGCGCGGCGGCTGCTGCGGCGTGGCCTGGCGCCGGGAGCGGCCGTCACGTTCATGTTGGCGGCGCCGATCCTCAACCCGATCGTCATCGCCTCGACCATCGTCGCCTATCACGGACGGCCGGACTTCTGGGTGGTCGTGCTCGGACGGTTCACCCTGGGGTTCATGGTGGCGGTCGCCGTCGGGTGGGTCATCGGCGCGCGCCGCCCGGAGGACGTTCTGCGCAAGGGGACGACCGATCTGGACGCCGATGACCACCCGCCGGAGGAATCCCGCTGGTCCGGGTTCGCCGGACACATCGCCGGGGACTTCATCTTCATGGGTCGGTTCCTGGTGGTGGGCGTGGCCGTCGCCGCCGCGATCCAGACCGCGCTCTGGGCCAGCGCGTGGCCGAACTGGCTGCCAAGCTGCGGGGCTGAACCTCAGCCCCGGAGACAGCCGGCGGCTTGGCCGGGATCTGGTGCACAGAAAAAAATAAACCCGAATCGCCCAAAAATGAGGCGATCAGGCGGGGGCGATTTCCTACAATGCAGCCATGTTTGTCCACCTGCGTCTGCACACCGAATTTTCCGTCGTTGACGGAACCAACCGCATCGACGACG
>JANXVR010000273.1 GCA_025351565.1 Actinomycetes bacterium | reverse complement strand
ATCGGCCTCACGCCGCAATCCGTCCACGGGATGGGCGGGTACCGGATCCAGGGCCGCGGCGAAGAGGCCGCTCGCAAGCTTCTGGACCAATCGCTGAATCTAGAGAAGTCCGGCGCGTTCGCGCTCGTGATCGAGGGCGTGCCCTCCGAAGTCGGAGCACAGGTCACCGCCGAACTCCACATCCCGACCATCGGGATCGGTGCCGGCCCGAACACGGACGCACAGGTCCTGGTCATCAACGACCTGCTCGGGATCAACGAGGACGTACCGAAGCTCGCGAAGAAGTACGCGGATCTTCGGAGCGTGATGACCGACGCTGTGACCAGGTTCGTCTCGGATGTCGAGACCGGCGCGTTCCCGGACGAGGACCACAGCTACCAGTAGCCGCGCATCGCTCGGATAGGCTCGCGGAGTGTTCGGACTGCGCTTCGATCCTCCGGCCCAGCAAGCAGTTGCAACTGCGTTCTCCATATTGGCGCTCGCAGTCTTTGCGCTGGCCAGCGTTCGCTACCGAGGCTCGAAGGATCCCGCAACGCTGTTCGTGTCCGTCGCGTTCCTGACGCTTGCGGTAAACGAGGCGATCCTCGGCGTGTGGTGGCCGCGACTGAATCTCAGCGCGGGACCGTTCGGATGGGAGTTGGACTCGCGGGGACCTGCGACGGCCTGGCTCGGGGGCTGGTTGATCGCCGGGTTGAGCCTCGTGCTGACCCGTCCGTGGTGGGATCGCCGCGGCCGACGGGCGATCCGACCGGTCCTCGTCGTGGGAGTCGCATCCGTTCTAACCGCGTTGATCGATGTCTTCGCGATCGTCACGCATCCGAATTTCCAGGTACCCAGCATAGGGATCCAGGCCGGCTACCCGACCCTCTACGGCCATGCGTCGGTCGGCGGGCCTGGCTGGGTACTCGCCGTGCTAGCGTTCGTTGCGCTCGGCGTCGCGGGCGTCCGGCTCCTCCGGCAGCGGCGCGGCGGGAGCGCCATACTCGCCGCCGCCGCGTTCGTCGGTGCGTTGGGACTGTTGTCGACCGCGCGGAGGTCCACGTTCGCAACGGGGTGGTTCGAGTGGGTCGACGTGTGGCCGGTTCTCGTCGCCGCGCTGGCGTTCGCGTCGTTGCTGGTCGATCAGCGCGTCGACACGTCCCGGATGCGGCGCGCCACCGACCGCGCGCGGGCGGTGATGGGCGGGCGCGCCGAGATCGCGAGCATGCTGGGGCACGAGGTGAAGGGGCCGGTGGCCACCATCAGAGGGCTCGCCGGCACCACGCTCACCCACTACGACCGGCTCTCCGACGACGAGCGCCGGGAGTTCCTCTCGCTCATCGAACAGGAGTCGCGCAGGCTCCTGGTCACCGTGGATCAGACGTCCCTCGGGATGAAGGTTGATGCGGGCACGTTGTTGTTCGACAGGCATCCGACGGACCTGGCGGTGGTGGTTCGAGACGTGCTGGACGGCTTCGAACCCGGGGCGCATCACCTGACCTTCGACGCCCCGGAACCGGCGGCGACCGTCACTGTGGATAGGAAGTGGCTGGGCGAGGCCCTCCGCCAGATCATCCTGAACGCAGCCACGTATTCGCCGCCCCAGGCAGCCATCCGGATCGTGGTCCGGGTTGCCGACAAGGCCAACGCCGCGATCGACGTCATCGATGCCGGCCCGGGGATCCCGCCGGACCAGCACGAGATCGTGTTCCAGAAGTTCGCCCCGTGGCGGCCGGCAGGGTACGAGGACGCTGCGGGGACGGGCCTCGGACTCTTCATCGCTCGCGGCATCGCCCGAGCCCACGGAGGTGACGTCCGAGTCTCGGAGCGCGCCAGCGGGGGTACCATGCTCTCGATCCTGCTCCCGTTGGAGGGGCCGATGGAGGGAACCGCGTGAGTGGAGACACCCGCAAGGTCACGTTGCTGATCTGCGACGACCACAAGGTGCTGACCGACGCCCTGGCGATGGTGGTCGGCCTGGACCCCGACCTCACCATGATCGCGGACCCCGTGCACACGGCCGAAGAAGCCATCCTGATCTGCGCCGAGCATCTGCCCGACGTGGTGCTCATGGACATCGTGTTCAAGGGTGGGATGTCGGGCATCGA
>JANXVR010000155.1 GCA_025351565.1 Actinomycetes bacterium | reverse complement strand
CGCGGTAGCGAGCCAGCTCGGCTTCAGTCGGTCCGAGGTCACGTGGGTGGTCGAGCCGTTCAACAAGAGCTACGCGCCGGGACCAAAGGACTTCGATTTCGACATCAACGAGATCTCGATCACACCGGAGCGCTCTCAGGTCGTCTCTTTCAGCACCGGCTACTACGACGATGCGCAAGCCCTCGTCGCCGTCAAGGGCACGCCGATCGCGAATGCGACCACGATCGCCGCTCTGAAGCCTTACAAGCTCGGCGACCAGATCGGGAGCACGAGCCTGCAGTTCATCGCGACGATGATCAACCCTACGCAGCAGCCGGCGGTGTTCGACACGCTGAACGAGGCGAAGTCCTCGCTGAACGCGGGCCAGATCGACGGCGTGGTCACGGACCTTCCGACGGCCGACTACTTCCAGTATCAGGTCAAGAACGGGACCGTCGTCGGCCGGTTCGCGCCGGCGGGTGAGCAGTTCGGTCTGCTGTTCCAGAAGGGGAACCCTCTGGTCACCTGCGTGGATCAGGCGCTCGCGACACTCGCCACCAACGGTACGATCCAGCAGCTGCAAGACACGTGGCTGCAGAGCTACGCGGCCTACCCGGTGATCAAGTAAGACCGGCGGGAGTGCCGGCATGAGCTACGGCGGACCGCCCGACCTTGGCGAAGGAACGCAACCGCGGTCGGGACCGGCGGGAGTTCCTGATGGGGGGTTCGCCCGCGGGTCCAAGCTGTTTGGTGGGCGCCGGGCCGTCCTTGTCTCGACGACTAGCACCGTGATCTTCGTCGTCGTAGTCGGGCTGGTTCTCTATCTGGCCCCGGGGTTCAAAGCGTTCCAGAAGGAGTTCTTGAACTGGCATGCGATGAAGCAGTCCTTCTTGGGCGATCCTCGACACGCCGAACCGGCCATCTGGCGTGAATTCCTGGTCAACGTGAAGATCTTCTTGATCGCGGAGCCATTGATCCTGACCCTGGCCCTCGTCATCGCTGTCATCCGTCAGATCCCCGGTCCCGTGTTCTTGCCGTTCCGGCTCGTCGCGATCGTCTACACGGACTTCTTCCGCGGTGTTCCTACGCTTCTCGTCATCTTCATGCTGGGGTTTGGCTTCCCATCCCTGGGCATCCCGGGCCTGTCGAACCAGAGCCCCGTCGTCTACGGCACTGTGGCGTTGGTCCTGTCGTACTCGGCCTACGTGGCGGAGGTCTACCGTGCCGGTATCGAATCGGTGCACCCCAGCCAGATCGCGGCTGCGCGGTCGCTCGGCCTGTCGCGATGGCAGAGCCTTCGATTCGTTGTGATACCTCAAGCGGTGAGGCGGGTCGTTCCGCCCCTCCTTAACGACTTCATCTCATTGCAGAAGGACACCGCGCTTGTCTCGGTCCTGGGCGCTATCGAGGTCGTGCGAGCGTCTGGCATCTACTCCTCCTACCAGTTCAACTTCTCCAGCTACACGGTGGCGTCCATCCTCTTCATCCTGCTGACGATCCCGATGGCTCGGTTCACAGACCGGTTGTTGGCGAAGCAACGTGCGACCCGGGAGGCAGGTGGCGTTCGATGAGCGAAGCTGTCCGTCTGGAGGGAGTCCGGAAGAGCTTCGGCGACAACCATGTGCTCAACGGGATCAACCTCGAAGTGCAGGAGCACGAGGTCATCTGCCTGATCGGCGCCTCCGGGTCGGGGAAGTCGACGATGCTGCGTTGTATCAACGTCCTCGAACCGGTCGACGCCGGACGCATCTTCATCGGCGGCGACGAGATCACGGGGGCGGGCATCGACGAGAACGCCGTGCGGCGGAAGGTCGGCATCGTATTCCAGTCGTTCAACCTGTTCCCACATATGACGGTGCTGCGGAACATCACGCTGGCACCCCAGGAGGTTCTCGGGACCCCGAAGGCCCGCGCCGAGGCCGAGGCCCGCGAACTGCTGGAGCGCTTCGCGTTGACGGATCGGGCGGACGACTATCCGGACCGGCTCTCCGGGGGGCAGCAGCAGCGGGTCGCGATCATGCGCGCGCTCGCGATGAACCCCGACATCATGCTGCTCGACGAGGTCACGAGCGCCCTGGACCCGGAGCTGGTCGCCGAGGTGCTCGACGTGATCCGCGAGCTCGCCGCCGGTGGGATGACCATGCTCCTGGCCACCCACGAGATGGGGTTCGCGAAGGACATCGCCACGCGCGTCTGCTTCCTGGACCAGGGCGTCATCCTGGAGGAGGGGCCGCCCGATCAGATCTTCACGTCTCCCCGTGAGGAGCGAACCCAGCAGTTCCTCCAGCGGATCGTCGCCGCCGGCAGGATGTAGGCATCCAGTTCCCGGCCAGAGCGGTGGTTCGCGGCAACCTGTCGCGCCGTAGTGCAGAACAAG
>JANXVR010000150.1 GCA_025351565.1 Actinomycetes bacterium | reverse complement strand
CGCCGGCGCGTCCCGGCGGAGCAACCATTCCGTGCGCCGTTGCCACGCGGTGGGCGCCGCGACCAGGAATCGATCCTCGCCGAGCCGCGTCACGGTGGGGTCCATCTCCACGCCGCCGCGTTCGTTGCACCACGTGGTGTAGACGACCCGGCCGGCCGGCACGTCCACGTCGGAGGCGCTGAGCCGTTGGAGCCAGTCCAGCGCGGCCGGGCCCTGCACCATGAACTTCGCGTAGGTGGACAGATCGAAGAGCGCGGCCGACTGACGCGCGGCGCGGCACTCCGTCTCCACGGGCTCGAACCAGTTCTGCTTGCCGAAGCTGTAGGCGTACGCGCGCTTGGCGCCCGCCGGGGCGAACCAGTTCGCGCGCTCCCAGCCGGCCGCTTCACCGAACACGGCGCCGGCTGCGTCGAGTTGCGACCACAGCGGTGTCCGCCGGGGGCCGCGTGCGGTGGACGGTTGCAGGTGGGGCCAGTGCATCGCGTAGAGCCGACCGAGCGATTCCGCGGTGCGTTCGTGGAGCCATGCCCGGTTGTTGGCCCACCCTCCGGTCCTTGACGGATCGACTTCGGTCAGGTCGTAGGTGGACGCCCCCGAGACCATCCATTCGGCGAGCGCGGTGCCGGCGCCGGGCGCGTAGATGATCCCCTGCGAATTGAACCCCGCCGCCACGAAGAACCCGCGCAACTCGGGCGATTCCCCCAGGTTGAAGTTCACGTCGGGGGTGAAGGACTCGGGCCCGCGCAGGTAGTGGTGGAAGCCGAGGTCGTTGAGTTCGGGCAGGCGTTCGCGCGCCTTCGCAAGCACCGGCGCGAAGTGATCCCAGTCGGCCCCGAACTCCCCGAATGCGAAGTCCTCCCCCAGCGCCCCGGGCGCGATCGGCTTGCCCTTGGGTTCGAATGCCCCGACCACGAACCGGCCGTTGTAGTGGCGGATGTAGAGGTAGCCGTCCAGATCGCGCAGGAACGGCAGCTTCTCGTCGGCGTTCGGTGAGGGATCGGTCATGACCCACACGTGCTCGGCCGGGTAGAGGCTGAGCGGCACGCCGGCCAGGCGGCCCAGCTCGCTCGACCACAGGCCCGAGGCCAGCACCACGTACTCGCACTCCACGGTTCCCTTGTCGGTGATCACGCCGGTGACCGCGCCGGCGGCGCTGGTGAACCCGGTCACGGTCAGGCCTTCGAAGAACGCCACGCCGCGGTCGTGCGCACCCTTCGCCATCGCGAGCGTCGCGTCGCCCGGGTTCACCGTGCCGTCGTTGGGCGTGATGGCACCGCCGACAAGGTCATCGACCGAGGCCGCCGGCCAATACTCCTTCACCTGCGCCTGCGTGAGTAGCTCCATGGGGATGCCGGCATCATGGGCCAGCGTTACGCCGTAGAGCGTCTCGGTCATCCGTGCCTCGGTCCGAACGGCGGAGAGCGATCCCACCTGCCTGAAGCCTGTCGGGATCCCGGTCTCGGCTTCGAGGGAGGAATAAAGCGGGACGTTGAGGCGTGCGAGCGCCGTCATCGCGTGGGAGCCGCGAACCTGGCTGACCAGACCGGCCGCGTGCCAGGAGGTTCCCGAGGTCAACGCATGCCGTTCCAGCACCACGACGTCGGTCCACCCCAGCTTCGACAGGTGGTAAGCGACGCTGGACCCGATGATCCCGGCGCCGATCACCACGACCCGGGCGCGCGCGGGCAGGTCCCCGGCTCCGCCGCCGAAACGGGCAACCGACATGTCGGGGTTCGCCAGGTGTTCCGGGATGGCCGTCATGACGGGCGAAGGGTATACGCCCTAGCCCTCGAGCGGGCGACCCATCTTCTGGCGCCATTCCTCGTTGAACCAGTAGAGGAACCGGTCCTGGCGCGGATAGACGCCCCGCGTGAACGCGCGTGACCCCACGCCGGTCTGGGCGCGTTCCACGACGTCCCAGTCCTGCAGGCTGATGAGGTCCCAGAACTCGACCACCGGCTCGGGCTTGAACAGCTCAGGATCGGCGATGGTCTCTGGGCGGAAGAGGAACTCGCTGATGACCAGCGTCTCGTTCGGGCCCTTGGGGAATCCGATGTAGTACATGACCGCATCCGGGTGGATGTTCAGCATCAGGTTCGGGAACTCATAGCTGCCGTAGTACATCTGGTAGTCCTCGGGCAGCAGGTTCGGGAACTTCGGCAGTTCGGACTGGCCGGTCTTGGTGAAGCTGGTGGCACCCTCGATCATGATGTTGCCGTCGTCGCGGATCTCCTCGTCCCACACCTCACCGAACCGGAACAGCGGGATCACCTGGACCAGCTCAGGGTGGATCTGCGGGCAGTGGAGGCACTCGTTGAAGTTCTCGACGATGATCTTCCAGTTCGCCTTCACGTTGTAGACCAGGCGAACGCCGACCGACATCTCCTCCATCTTGAACCGCTCGAACGCAGTGATGGACTCGGCGCCGTCCGTGAGCGCCTCCAAGAGGGGACGGGGCTCGTCCTTCGTCATGTTGACAAACAGGAACCCGGCGTAGCTGTCGACGGCGATCTTGTGGAGCGGATACTGCGACCGGTCGAAGTACTCATCCTCGGTGACGTTGGGGCTGCCGATGAGGTCTCCGTTCAGGTCGTAGGTCCAGGCGTGATAGGGACACTTGAAGGCCTTACGAACGTTGCCCTTGCTGTCGTCGTCCAGGAACTTGGTGCCGCGGTGACTGCAGACGTTGTAGAAGGCGCGGAGTTCGCCGTCCTCGTTGCGGGTGATGAAGATGGACTCACCCGCGACATCCTTGGTGACGAAGTCGCCGGGGTTGGCAACCTCCTCGGCACGGCCGACGGTGATCCAGTCGCCCCACCAGATCTTCTCCCGCTCCCGGTCGAAGACCTCGAGACTGCGGTAGTCGTCGCCGCCGAGGGTTGGCCGGGGGGTCCAGGGTCCAGAATCGTCGCGGATGTTCACGTTGTACGGATCGGTCTGCATGAGCGAGCTTCCTCCGTCGGCAGTTGAAGCTCCCAATGCTACGGCTGCGGACGGGGCGTGTGAACCCGATAACCGCACCGGTTGACCCGGATATCGAGGCGCTTAGGCACAACATCTGCGAGAATCGTGGTCCGATGCCACAACGACGCTCGTTCGACGAACTGGATCTCCAGATCATCGATGCCCTGGCCGAGGACGGACGACGGCCCTTCACCACGGTGGCCAAAGACCTCGGGGTCTCGGAGGCGACGATCCGCGCCCGCGTCACCCGGATGCAGCGGCTCAAGGCGATCCGGTTCGTCACGGACACCTCGCCGCACCAGTTGGGGCTGCTCTTCGCCTATCTGGCCGTGCGCATCACCGGTGCCAGCGTGCCGCGTGCGGTCGAGGCCATCTGCGCCATCCCCGAGGCCGTCTACGTCATCGAATGCACCGGCAACTACGACGTCTTGGTCGAGGTGGTCGCGAAGAACGGGGAGGACCTGCTGCGGCTCATGCAGGTGGAGATCCGGCGCGTTCCCGGCGTGAGCGAGGTGGATTCGTTCGTTGGCCTGCGGATCGCGAAGGGCACGTTCAGCTACGCCGACATGGGACGGACCGGCGAAGTCTCCTAGCGGTTTGCACCAACCGACATCGAGTGATAGGAACGACGGGCCCGGTGGATGAAGGACGGCGCCGTGTCGATCACGCCAGGGGAAGCGAACGCTAAGTACACCCAGGCGTGGAGCGAACCGGACGTCGACAAACGCCTCGAGCTGCTCGAAGGTTCATGGGCCGACGACGGCGTGTTCGTCGACCCAGAGATCCCCGGCGGCTTGGTCGGACGGGAGGCGCTCAGCGACTACATCACCAGATCCTACGAGGAGATGCCGGGTCTCAAGATCAGCCTCACCTCCGACCCCGAGGCGCTCGGCGGCCGCCTGCGAACGAGGTGGGTCGCGGTAGCCGACTCCTCGGAAACGTATACCGGCACCGACTTCGTGGAGTTCACGGCCGACGGCCGGATCAGTCGACTCACCATGTTCTACGACTCGGCGCCGGACTGAGGGTCGGTCCGCCTTCAGCGTTCGGAGAGCGCTCGGATCTGCTCCAGGTGTTCCTCGTAGTGCTCGGTGGTTTCGGCCGCGAAGTTCTCCGCAGCACGGGGATCGTCGGTGGTCAGGGCATCCCACGCACGCAGCATCCGCTCGCGGATCTTGGCCGAACGAAGCTCAACGTCTTCCAGCGTCATGGTCCGGCCATCCGCGAGCACACGAACGTTCTCCGCATCGGTGTCCCCGTCCCATTCGCCGAACGTGCCGGTGTGCAGGAGTTCCAGGGTGTCGGCACAGTCCTCCCACCAGTGGGCGACATGCCAGAGGACGTCCTTCACCGACCAGCCACCCGGAAGCGACGCTTCCTCCAGCCGGTCGCGAGGCACGGCGAGCACCGCCGCCTCGAACGCCTCCCAGGCGGCGGCTTCGGTCATGGTCTGTTTCTCCTTGTCGTCCATCAGCCCTCCAGGAACCGTTCGATCTCTTCGCGGTGCTCGTCGTAGTGGATGAACGACTCCTCGGCGAAGAAGGCCGCCGCCTCGTCGCTGACCTCGTCCAGAGACGACCAAAGCTCGTGGACGCGGGCGCGCTGTTGCTCGGCTCGGACCAGAACCTCATCCCAGGTGAGTGCGCGGCCGGACTCGACCTGCTCGGCGTTCTCGCGGTCCGTGTCGTCGTCGCCGCCCCCCGCGAACGGATCGACGAACGACGCGCCAGCCTGTCGCGCCGATTCCTCGGCACCGAACATGGCCCAGTAGGCGTTGTGCCAGACCAGGTCCTTCGCCGACCAACCGGGCACGACCGTCCGGTCGTCGCGCCGGTCCTGCGGCACCCGGGACGCAACCTCCATGAACGCTTGCCAGGCGTCCCGCTCCGCTTGCGCAAGCTCCTCGCGGGTCGCCATCAGCGGGTCCTCGGGAAGCCGAGGTCGACCTGGCTTGTGCCCGGGTCGGGCCAGCGCGCGGTGACCACCTTCTGTTTCGTGTAGAAGTGGATGCCGTCGGGCCCGTACATGTGGGTGTCCCCGAACAGCGAGTCCTTCCACCCGCCGAACGAGTAGTAGCCGACCGGGACCGGGATGGGCACGTTCACGCCCACCATCCCGGCGTTCACGTCGAACTGGAACTGACGAGCCGCGCCGCCGTCGCGCGTGAAGATCGCGGTTCCGTTGCCGTACGGGTTGCTGTTGATGAGCTCGAGCGCCTCGGCGTAGGTGCCCGCGCGCATCACACAGAGCACGGGACCGAAGATCTCGTCGCGGTAGCAGTCCATCGCCGTGGTCACGTGATCGATGAGCGACACACCGAGGAAGAACCCGTCGGCCTCACGGTAGAGGCCGTGTTCGCGGCCGTCCTGGACCAGCGTGGCACCTTGAGCTGCGGCACCTTCAAGATAGCCCGCGACCTTGTCGCGATGCTGCGCGGTGACCAGGGGTCCCATCTCGGACTCCGGCTCCATCCCGTTGCCGACCTTGATGTCCGGCAACCGGTCCTTGATGGCGCCGACGATCCGGTCACCGGCATCTCCAACGGCGACCACCACCGAGATGGCCATGCAGCGTTCCCCGGCCGAACCGTAGGCCGCGCTCACCGCCGCGTCGGCCGCCATGTCGATGTCGGCGTCGGGCAGCACGATCATGTGGTTCTTCGCGCCGCCGAGCGCTTGCACGCGCTTACCGTTCCGCGTGCCGGTCTCATAGATGTAGCGCGCGACCGGCGTTGACCCGACGAACGAGACCGCCTTCACATCCGCATGTTCGAGCACGCGGTCGACCACGACCTTGTCGCCGTTCACCACGCTGAAGACGCCGTCGGGAAGACCCGCCTCCTTCAGCAACTCGGCGATGAGCATGGACGCCCCGGGATCCTTCTCCGACGGCTTCAAGATGAACGTGTTCCCGCATGCGATGGCATTGGCGAACATCCACATGGGCACCATCGCCGGGAAGTTGAACGGCGTGATCCCTGCGACCACGCCCAAAGGCTGACGGATGGAGTACGTGTCGACGCCGGTGCTGACCTGTTCGCTGAAGCCGCCTTTGAGGAGGTTGGGCACCCCTGTGGCGAACTCGATGTTCTCCTGGCCGCGCGCGACCTCGCCGATGGCGTCGCTCAAGACCTTGCCGTGCTGCTGCGTGATGAGGGTGCCGATCTCCTTTCGATTCGCATCGATCAGTTCGCGGATGCGGAACAAGATGTCCGAACGCTTGGACAGCGAGGTCTTCCGCCAGCCGGGGAACGCCTCTCGCGCTGCCTGGATGGCCGAGTCAACCTCCCCCACGGAGGCGAAGTCCACTTCGTGGGTCTGGAGTCCGGTTGCCGGGTTGAACACCGGGCCGTTTCTGCCGGACTCCCCGGTTACGAGTTTGCCGCCGATCCAATGGCTGATCCGCTCCATGAGCTACCCACTTCCTTTGGGACGAATCCTACTTGCCGGCAGACGCATGACCGCGGGCGGGCGGCGGCTACCAGATGGTCTTGATCGGATAGGCGCGGAGGCGCTGGTCCCCCGTCACCAATTCCAGGTCGTCCGCCAGAGCCTGTGCGATCAAGATACGATCGAACGGATCTCTGTGGATATGTGGAAGTTCGCAGAGGGCGTCCACGTGTCGCTGTTCGATCGGCAAGGTGTCGAATCGGAAGTCGCGCACGAGGCTGTCGATGTACTCGGGCGGCTCTTGAGGGAGGTGGAGCCTCCCGGCAAGCACTTTGATCGTCATCTCCCACGTCGAGGCGATGCTGAGGATGGGCCGCGTCGCCGGGTCCTGCATGAGTGCCGTAACCCCTGCAGGCAGGCGATCGTCGGACGCCGCTAGCCACAAGGCCGTATGTGTGTCCAGAAGCACTCTCATTCGTACGGGAAACCCGGGAACACTTGCCAGGGGAGCGGGTCATCGAAGTCCTCTGACATCCAGATCTTCCCTTTGTCCCGTCCCAGGGGGCGCTTCCAGCCGGGGTCGTCGATGGGGACCAGCTTGGCCACCGGTTTGCCCGCGCGCGCGATGACGATCTCCTCGCCCCGCTCCACGCGCTCCAGGAGCCTTGACAGGTGGGTCTTGGCCTCGTGGACGTTGACCAGGTCCAGGTGTTGGAGTTCTTCCGCCGTCGCCATCGTGCCACTATGGACTAAGTCCCCGGACTAAGTCAAGGCAGGTCAATCGGGGTCCGCGGGCTCGACCAGCCGGAGGAGTCGCCGGAGGCTGGCGGTCGCGACGCCGATCACGGTGTCCGCCGCCCCGTAGTAGATGCGCAGGGTGTCGCCGTCCTGGCCGAGGACCCATCCCGTCGGGAAGACCACGCCGGGAACGTCGCCGGTTCGTTCGTAAGGCGCTTGCGGTCCGAACACCCAGTTGTCGGTGCGCGCCAGGACCGTGCACGGGTCCTCGAGGTCGAGCAGAGCCAGGCCCGCTCGATAGATAGACCCGGAGGCGGTGACCCGGACACCGTGGTAACACACCAACCAGCCCACGTCCGTCTTCAGCGGCGGCGGCCCCAATCCCACCTTGTTGGCGTCCCACGCGCCGCCCCGCCGGGCGTGGAGCACGATCCGCGCGTCCCCCCAGTACCGGAGATCGGGACTCCACGAGAGCCACACGTGCGCGGAGAGGCCGGGCTGCATCGACACGGGGCGGTGCAGGAGCGCCCACCGCCCCTCGAAATGGACGGGGAACAACGCCGCGTCCTTGTCCTCCGGGGGCATCAGGACGCCGTGACGTTCGAAGGTGTTGAAGTCCTTCGTGGTGGCAAGGCAGATCAGGGCACCTCCTTCCGAATACCCCGTATAGACCACGTAGTAGGTGTCGTCGATGAGGGTGATGCGCGGATCCTCGACCCCCCAGCGCTCCTCGAACCGGTCGGGGTCCGCCCGGAGTCCGCGTCGCGGTTCCACGGTCCAGCCGGTCAGCCCGTCCGCGCTCCGCGCAACGATCAGGTTGGACATCCCCGACCGGTCTTCGGTCCGGGCCAAGAGCAGCGTTTCTCCCTGGAACAGAGTTGCTCCCGGGTTGAAGATCGCGTTCACCTTCGGCCCGGCATGCGCGGGCGTGATGATCGGGTTCCCTTCGAACCGAACGAACGGTTCCTGCTGTTCCTCATCCACCGGTGTCTTCACCTTCCCTTCGCTCAAGACCGCAGATATTCCGCCGAAATCAAAGAGTGAGCGGATCTGTCCAGTATCCTCGCCGACCAGGACTCAGCATGTATATGCCCGCACTCATATCCGTCCGCGCGACACGGTTGCTCGACCGGCCCGTGGTTGAGGCGGGATCCGCCCCGGGGTATGCCCCCATCTTCAACGCCGGCCTGCTGGTCCACGACGGCACCTACCACCTCTTCGCTCGCGGGGTTCGAGAAGGGTACCGGCGCAATCCTGACGAAGGTCCGCGGTTCTTGGATTATGTGTCCGATGTGCTCGTGTTCGACTCTCCCGACGGCGTCGACTATCGGTTCCGCTACGTCCTGGCGAGTTCCGGGGGGGTAGGGATCGAAGGGATCGAGGACCCGCGGGTTCAGCGGGTCCGGAACGGG
>JANXVR010000157.1 GCA_025351565.1 Actinomycetes bacterium | reverse complement strand
CCCCTCAGCAGATGGTGGGTGATCGTGGGCTTCGGCGTGCTGCTCGCCCTCATCCTGGGCTGGTCCCTCATCAAGGACCCCACGATGTCCGCCCCCACGCGCGACCCAGCGTGGTACACGTGGCGCTCCAACCTCATCGTGGGCGCCACCCCCGGCGACATCGCGAAGGAGTGGGGCCCGGACTCGGTCTTCGCGGGTGGCTACCGCGTGGCGACGCCCCTCACCGGTGCGCTCATGCAGCGCGTGGCCGGCATCGACCAGTACTCGTTCAGCGGGTTCCTCATGGTGTTGGTGCCGGTCCTCGCCGGATTGGCACTCGGCGCGGCGGGGTACCGTTCGCGCAAGGATCCCATCCTCGTGCTCATCGCGATGTTCGCCGGGGTCGCGATGCTCCTCACCACCCCGTACATCGGCTACCTGGACGACCTGACGATGCTCTTCGTGCTGTGCGTGATGCTGGCGTTCATCACCCAAGCCCGAGAGTCGTGGGGCGCCCGCGCCGCCCTCTTCTTACTCGGATTGACGGCTGCCTATCTGCACCCCACGACCTGCGTGCTGTTCGGCATGTCGCTCATGGCGGTGTTCGGCTGGCACGTCCTAACCAGCCGGTTCCACTTCGGCGAGGCGCTGAAACGCGACGGCCCCATGCTGATGTCGATCGGTTTCGGGATGATCATCGGCCTGGTGACCTGGGTCGCCGGCATCTGGGGCGTGGCCGGCAACCTCAAGGACGCCGCCGCGCCGCCGCCCTACACGAAGGCGTTCTTCCAAGCGCGGCTCTCCGACTGGGTCAAGTCGATGCACCCGCTCATCTCGGTGCCGCTCATCCTGGCCGGCGTCGGGGGAGTGATCCTCTGGTGCCGTCGCGAGAAGAAGCCCGCCATCGAACACGAGATCTCGGCGATCTGGTGGATGCTGCCGTTCGTCGGGGCGCTGACCTTCCTCGTGTCGAAGACGCCGGTTCCGTACTACCGTTTCATGAACGCGAGCGCGGCCCCCGTTGCGCTCGTTGGCCTCGGCACCTACTTCCTGGTTCGCTGGCTGATCGATCGCCGCGGCTCGCTCCGCCTTCCCGCGGTCGTTGCCGCGCTGCTGGTCCTGGCGTCCGTAGGCTGGATGTTCTCCCAGGGGCTCACGTACTGGAAGGCGCAGCCGCAATGGGCGAATCAGTCGGCCCGCACGTCGCTCGCCGCCATCAATCAGGTCGCCACGGCCGCGGGCGGGCGCCCGATCATCCTCGTGATGAACTACGGCGACACGAACGACCCGGCCACCGGCACGAACACCGCCTACGGCTGGGCCAAGACGTACACCAATGTCTTCCGCACGGGTCTTCCGGCGACCTCCATCGACTATCAGGCCACCTACCTGGGCACCCTTCAGAACCTGTTGCAGGGTCAGCCGACGATCGGGGTCAACGACAACCCCGCGTGCCCGGTGCCGAAGACGCCTGCCGAGCAGACGGCAGCGAAGGACGCGGGAACGAAGCTCCCCGCGCCGCCGACCCGTTGCGGCTACACGACCATCTCGTACAAGTACTGGTACGAACTCCAGCAGCGCATGAAGGACTACCCGCAGCCGCCCGTCGTGTTCGTGGTCGGGCAGTGGTACGGGGGGTCCGGTGACAGGGCCTACCCGGGCTCGATCGGCCAGACCATCGGCCCCGACGTGACGGTGATCACGCACCCCGCGAGCACGGCGTTCCCCGTGTGGACCCCATCGTCCACCGTCATCGACCAGGCGAAAGCCGCCGCGGCCACGAAGGCCGAGGCGTTCGCGAACCCGCCGGGGCGGTTCTCCGACCCGCTGCACCTTCTCCAGGTGATCCTGGGGATGTTCCTGTTGTTCGTCCTCCCCGGACTCCTGGCGGCGCCGTTCTTCGAGATCGAGGACACCCCGAGCAGACTGGCGCTGATCCCGGCGATGTCCTTCACGATGAGCGTGCTCAGCGGTGTGTTCGTCCTCGCTGTGTGGCGTGGATCGCTGACGTCTGCCAAGGCATGGGTCGTGGTTGCGCTGGCCGTTGGTCTGGGCGCCGTGCTCCGCGTGGCGAAGCAGCCCGTCACGACGAAGCTCAGCAGCTTCGGCAACTTCTTCAACAAGTTGTTCTCCCAGTTCTCCAACCCCGACTACGCGACGCTCATGGGCGTCCAGTTCCTGGCCCAGACCGGCCAGGGTGTGGTGCAGGGCGCGATCGGCAAGGCCCTGGTGTTCGGGGGGCAGAAGGGGTTCGACGTCCAGAACGTGCCGTCGGCGGGCTACCTGCTGAAGGTCGTGCTTGCGCTCTACGTTCCGTACACCCTGATATCACCGTTCGTGGGGGTGTTCATCGACCGGTTCGCGCGGCGCAGGGTGGTGTGGTGGTCGAACATCATCACGTCGGTGGTCGTCGGCGCCATCGCGATCGGCGTCATGTTGCCGCTCGGCAAGGGCACCACCGAGAACAACGCGTTCGCCACGGCTGGGCTCGTCATCGGATTGCTCGCCGCACAGTCGGTGGTTCGCGTCGTCCTGGCCGTCAAGTCTGCCGCCATCCCCGACGTGCTGTCGGGCAAGGACCTCCTTCAGGGGAACGCGTTGTCGCAGGCCGGCGGCGCGCTCTTCCAGGTCCTGGGGATCGGGTTCGGCGGGGTGTTCGCGGGGATCGTCGGCTCATGGGCCGGCGTGATCATCGGTGCGGGGACGTTCGTGGTTATCGCGTTCATGTCTCTTCGGATGCGCCATGAACAGGCGGCCGAGCACGACACCACCTTCATGCACGAGGCCTCGCGCGTGGTCAAGACGGTGACCGACGGGCTGAAGGAGGTTGCCTCCCGTCCGGCCGCCGCCCTGGGCCTCTCGTCCTTCCAGATGCTGCGCTATCAGTTCTGGGGCTTCGGGCTGTTCGTGTTCGGGCTGTATGCCAAGAACTTGGTGCAGGGCTCCTCGGCCGATTCGCTCTCGCTCGCGCTGTCAGGGCTCGGTGGCCTGGTCGGCGGCGCACTCGGGCTGGTACTGGCGCAGAAATGGAAGGACAGGGTCCCTCCGATCCGGCTGTTGATGGGGTCGATGTTCCTTCTAGGCGCAGGAACCATCGTGTTCGGCGGGCTCGTATCCGTCCTGGGCTTCGCGGGGATGCTGTTCGTCGGGTTCTTCGCCTTCTTCCTGGGGAAGATCTCGGCGGACACGATCATGCAGCAGGCCATCCCCGACGACTTCCGCGGCCGGGCGTTCGCACTGTTCGATATCGCCTACAACCTTGGGTTCATCGTGCCGGCGTTCATCCTCAGCTTCATCTGGGTCGAGGGAAGCCCGGGAAGAACGCGCATCATCCTCATGGGGTCGGGTGCGGTGTTCCTGGGTCTGACGGCAGTGATCGGCGCCTGGTCCCGCAGGATCAAAGATCAGTTCGCGCCGCAGGACGACCTGGTGGCGGAGTAGCGGTCAACCGCCCGCGCGATGGGCGATGTCCAACTCGAACTGGGGGAAGAAGGTTCTTATCTGACTGACGTCGAACGACGTCATGATCTGCTCCTTCGGTTCGCGCTCGAGCAGGAACGCGAAGGACTCCCGCACGAAGGCTTCCGGGGAGCGGAATCCCTTCCCCAACCGCTCGTAGTCTGCGCCTGAAAGGGTGACCACGTGCTCGGTAGCCGTGTCGTCCTCGGCCACGCGAACGTTGAACCGCGACATGAACTGTTCGACGTCTGCGCGCGTTACCTCGATCTCTACCACAGCAGCGAGCCCTCCCCGGTCATCGTGCGGCCATGAGCGTACGCTCTCTGAACCCCGCAAGGAACGAACGATGACGAAACCTGCACCCGAGATCTCCACGCCGCCGGCCCCGGGCCGTGGCGAGCAGTTGCTCGGATCCGGCTACTCCGTTGCCATGGCGCTCCTGTTCTCGGTCGTCGTGATCTTCGCGGCCACCGTGCGTACGGGGGGACGTCCGTTCGTGATGTTGTCGATCCGGTTCTCGCTGGCATCGATCCTGCTGTTCGTCGGGGTGGTGCTGATGGGCCGGCCCCTGCTTCCCGTACGAGGCGAGCGCCGAGCCGTGATCTTGGCGGGGACGGTCGGATACGCCACAGAGTCCGCGCTCTACTTCGCCGCGCTCAGCCACGGGAAGGCCGGGGCGGTCACGTTGCTCTTCTACACCTACCCGGTATGGGTGATGCTCGCAACGATCGCGATGGATCGGCGCGTGCCCGCGGGCCGGCTGTTGACCGCTCTCGGCCTGGCCCTGGTCGGAAGCGTTGTCGTGGTGGTGGGAGGCGGGAAGGTCGAGGTGGAGCCGATGGGCATAGTGCTGGCGGTTGCATGTTCGCTGGTGTACGCCTCTTACCTGGTGGCCGCCGACCGTACGGTGAAGCGGACCGACCCGCTCACCGCCGCCGCCTGGCTCTCGGGCGGCGCCGCCCTGGGCAACCTCATCTACGCGGTGGTGTTCCGCACCACCGTGGTCCCCAGCGGAGTCCACGACTGGCTCCACATCCTTGGGATGGCCGTGTTCTCGGCCGCCGCGTTCGCGGCGATGCTGGCCGGTCTGCGGCGGGTGGGCGCCCTCCGGAACTCCATCATCGGCATGATGGAGCCTTTCGCAGTGGCGATCTTGGCTTGGATCGTCCTACATCAATCGATCACCGTGAGCACGGCGGTCGGAGGCGCCTTGATCCTGACCGGCGCGGTCATGGCAAGCCTGGTTCGCACCACGCAGCTCCAGGAACCGAACCTGTGATCGGGCCTAGCTCTCCCGCCTGAGGCCGGCGTTCCAGTCGGCCACCTCGGTGATCCATCGCCCTGGGGCCTCCATCTGCGGCACGTGCCCGAGGTCGGGGAAGAACCGCCCCCGCCAGGCCGGCCGGCTACGCAGCTCCGCTTCGGCGAACGCGGCCGGGACCAGCCGGTCGCGCCGTCCATGCAGCACCAGCACCGGACACGCCACCCCGTCCATCGCCCGAGCGACCACCGCGGGCCGCTTCCCCAGCCGGATCAGCGAACGGGCAGCTTCCAGGAACGTCGGCACCGCATCGGGGTCGGGTTGGCGTTCCCGAGCCAGGGCGATATGGAGTCGGATGATCTGCTCTGGGATCGTCCGCACGTCGGCCGCGATGATCCGGAAACTCAGGTGTACCGCCCGGGCGGGGTCGATCGCGGCTGCGCGCGCCGCGACGAACCGTTCCCCCAGGCCGGCGGAGTCGTACAACGCGAAGGTGGCGAGCACCGCGGGATGCGGCAGGCCGCCCTTGGCCCACGGGAACACCGATCCGGAAAGGACGATGCCCCCCACGGAGTCGGGTTCAACGGCCGCTTGCAAGATCGCCAGGGCGCCGCCCATCGAGTTCCCGCAGACGATCACCGTGCCTGTCGCCTTCTCACCGATGAACGTCGAAAGGGTTCGCCGAAGGTCCATGAGCCCTGACCCGCGACCGGCGCGGGGCGACCGGCCGAATCCGGGCAGGTCCAGCGCAAGCACGCGCCCTTGTCCCGCGAGCCCCGGCCCCACTTGGAGCCACGATAGGTGAGACCCACCGAGTCCGTGGACCATCACGAACGTGGTCTCGGGCGGCCCTTCCCACTCGCGATAGGCCACCTCCCCGCCCAGATCGACGGTGCGCAATTCCGGGATGTGGAGGTCGCCCGTCACGGGTCCAGCCTACCCAGGCCGGGAACGCAGCGAGCACCGGACCCGAAAGGGTCCGGTGCTCGTGGTCGCGCTGCTGCTAGGCGCCGCGGGTGAACCAGGTCCCTCCCGGTCCAACGTAGTTCGGACCTTCGCCCCAGATGACGAAGTTCTGCCCGCTCGAACTCACCGCGAGGTCGAAATAGTCGCCGTAGGGGAAGGCGTACCCGTTCGCGGTCTTGTAGGTGGCACCGCCCGTGGCGTCGGAGAGCTTGACCTGCCCGGCCCAGGTCGAGCCGCCGGTCGTCGTTCGCCGGTACCAGGTGTTCCAGGCGGTTGCCCCGTTCCGGCTGTCCTGCCACGCCACGCGGAAGTCGCCCGCGCTGGTGCCGGACTCGACGGACGGGAAGCCGTTGTCGCCGGTGTTCTGGCCGATGTCGGTGCGGGGGCTCCACGAGGCCCCGGCATCGGCGGAGGTGGTGACGTAGAGCGTCTTGTTCGCCAGGGCCGTCGTGTTCGCCGAGTAGGCCATGAGGATCGTGCCGGCCGAGTCCACGTCCAGTGACGCCGACGGCGCGAAGAAGTCGGCTCCGCAGGAGGGAACGGTGCACGCCGGCTGCTGTTGGCTGGTGTCGACGACGGTCTGGGTCCACGAGGCGCCGGCGTTCACCGACTTCACCAGGACGATCTGAACCGTGCCGGTGGCGCTCTGGTTCTCGGCGCTCTCCGCGAAGTACACGTTCCCGTTCGGAGCTACCGCGCCGCCCTCGGCGAAGTAGTACCTGGTGTCGGCGTTCGTCTTGATGCGGGCGCCGAACGATGCCCCGTAGTTGTGGGAGGCCACGACGTAGCTGTCGGATGAGTTGAACGCCACGTAGACGTCCTTGCCGTCGGGACTGATCGCCATCCAGGGCTTGTCCGTGAAGCTCAGTCCACTGCCTTTGACCGCGATCGGGGCCGTCCACGTGACCCCGTGATCGCCGGACTTCGAGAACACGACCCCTGGGTTGTAGTCGTTCATCCATACGGCGTAGACCACGCCGGTGTTCGAGACGGCCAGGACCGGGTCGTTCTGCGCTTTCACGTTCTTGCATGCGCAGATGAACCGGTCGGCGCCCCAGGTGACCCCACCGTCGCTCGAGGAGCGGACGATGATCGCCGTCCCGGGGCAGGACGAGCACGCCTTCGTGCCGCCGTAGCGGGTCGTGGCCTGGTAGACCCAGCCAGAACCCGGGGTTGGGTCGGTGGCGATGGACGGTTCCCAGTCGTTCTTGCCGGCGTTCCAGACCTGTTCGGACTGCCAGCCGGCGGCCGGGGCGAAGCCACTCGGACGGATCCGGGTCTTTCCGACCCGTGCGTGCTCTCGGAGGTTGCGGACCCCGGCTTCCGCTTTAGCTCCGGCGGTGTCGGAGGTGCTGTGGTGCCCGCGCCCACCGGCCGCGAGCTGGGCCGGGGAGATAGCGGATGCGACGCCGCCGAGGACGACCACAAGGGCCGCCAGGGTGGCGATATATCGACGATGCATGACGCTCCCTTCGAGGAGAGCGCGGGGGGAAGCGCCGCGCCATGCGTGGAGAACCCCCGGATGGTGGCCGGAAACGGGGGCAGAAGTCAAACCCTCGTTCGGATCGAGCCGGCGGGAAGACTCACGGCGGCCCCGGCGTTGTCGGGAGGAGAGGTGAAAGAAGAGTGACTGGCGTTGTACCGTTTAGGCGCGGTCTTCACAAGACCTTTACACGCTCTGAGCTTTACAAACACTGCCTAGACCCCATACCATACGTAGCAACGGCTGCCAAGACGCGTCCCACAGCGTGCCTGGGATCCATGCCGCTACTACCGGAACCCGAGTTCCCGAGGACCGAGAAGGCTGCCCCGCGGCTGGACGGCCTCGAGGAGGAGAGTGATATCTAGTGCCAGAGCCAGCGCGCCCCCTAGGGACCGACGACGCTGACGACCTGCGACTTTACCTTGAGGCGGCGGCCCGTGAGCCGCTGCTCACCAAGGAGGAAGAGGTCGAGCTCGCTATGACCATCGAAGCGGGCAAGGAAGGCGAAGAACGCCTTCGAGCGGGCCGCCTTCGGTCTGAGAAGAGCATCGCCAAAGCCCGTGCCGACGTTCGCAAGTCTGAGGCTGCCCGCCAACGGTTCATCATGGCGAACCTCCGGCTCGTGGTGTCCGTGGCCCGTAAGTATCAGGGCCAGGGCCTCCCGCTCCTGGATCTCATCCAGGAAGGCAACATCGGCCTCATGCGTGCCGTCGAGCTGTTCGACTGGCGGCGTGGGTTCAAGTTCTCGACGTATGCCACCTGGTGGATCCGCCAGGGCATCACCCGCGCCATCGCGGATCGTTCCCGGTCCATCCGGCTGCCCGTTCACATCCACGACCGGCTGCGCAAGCTGAACCGCACGCGGTTCCAGTTCGCGCAGTCCATGGGCCGTGAACCCAGCCGCGAGGAGCTTGCCAAGGCCCTGGACACCACCGTGGGGGAGATCGACGACCTGACCGAGATGGGCCGGCGCGAGCCGTTGTCCCTGCAGTCACCTGTCGGCGAGGACACGGAACTGGGCGATCTAATCGAGGAAGTGGACTCCGACGCCGCGTTCAACGAGGTCGAGGACGCGCTGCTCCGTGAGGAGATCGGCGACGCCGTCGACCGCGTGCTGGACGAGCGGGAGCGCCATGTGGTGGCCCTGCGCTATGGCTTGGAGAACGGTCAGCCGCTCAGCCTTCGCGAGACTGGCAAGGTGCTTGGCCTCTCCGGCGAGCGTGTCCGGTTGATCGAACGCGAGGCACTGCGTAAGCTCCGCGACTCCAACCTCATCAACGCGGTGGCGCTGGGCGGATAGCTCGAAGAGGATCGGACGGGCCTTGGGGGTCGTAGTGGCCGTTGCATCGGTGGTGGCGCTTGCGCTGCCGGCTTCCGCACAGACCCGGGCGAAGGTGGCGGGCGGAGCGTGCTCGGGGGCGAGTACCTGGACCTTGACGCTGAAGTGGGACGTCGGCCGTATCGAGTCGGACATGGAAGTGCAGACGCCAGCGGCCGGGCAGGTCTGGACCTCGGTGTTCAAGGACAACGGGACGGTGTTCGGTCGCTCCTCGAAGACCACCCGGGCGGATGGGTCTTGGAGCGCCACGCGGTTCGCGCCGAACCAGGCGGGCGCCGACTCCATCACGGTGAGTTCGACGAACACGGTGACCGGCGAGGTCTGCAACGCCGCTGGGACGTTCTAGGA
>JANXVR010000082.1 GCA_025351565.1 Actinomycetes bacterium | reverse complement strand
GAGCATCTGGAGCGCCGACGGCAAGCAGTCGCGAACCTTCGACGACGCCAAGCCCGGCCACATGACCGACGAGTTCCGTTGGTACCTGGGCGGCCTGCTCGCCAGCGCGCGCGAGATGGCCTGGATGTACGCCCCGTTCGTGAACAGCTACAAGCGGTACCAACTGGGGTCGTGGGCACCGACAGCCATCGTGTGGAGCGGCGACAACCGCACGTGCGGGTTCCGCACGGTCGGCGAACACAAGGGCTTCCGCGTGGAGTGCCGGATCCCCGGCGCGGACGCGAACCCCTACCTGGCATTCGCCGCCACGATCGGCGCGGGGATGTGGGGCATCCGCAACAAGATCGAGCCGACGGACAAGTTCGAGGGCAACGCATACGAGGCGAAGGACGTGCCACGCGTGCCCTCCAGCCTCCATGAGGCGATCGACACGTTCCGCGCCAGCACCATCGCGCGCGAGATCTTCGGCGACTTCGTCTACGGGCATCTGCTCAACACCGCCGAGCAGGAGCAGATCAACTTCGACAACCTGGTCGTCACCGACTGGGAGCTGCAGCGCTACTTCGAACGCGGCTGACCCGGCCGCCGTAGACTCGCCGGCGTGAAGCCCATCCTGCTGGTCCGCAACGACGCCATGGAGACCTTCGGCGTTGCCATGGACGCCTTCGGCGATGCCGGCGCATCGATCCTCACGTGGGACGCGATCGGCGACGGCGAACGGCCGGATCTGGACCGGGTGAGCGCCGTTGTGATGTTCGGGTCTTCCTACAACGTCGATGAGACCGAGCGGCACCCGTTCTTGGGGCATATCCGGGAGCTGACGAAGGAGGCCGTGGACCGGGGCGTTCCCTACCTGGGGATCTGTCTCGGGGCGCAGGTCCTGGCGCGGGCGCTCGGCAAGTCCGTGCCCGAAGCCCCCGCACGCGAGATCGGCTTCGAGCCCGTGACGATGACCGCGGCCGCATCCGGCGACCGGCTCCTGGGCCACTACGTCACCGGCGACCGCGTCTTCCAGTGGCACAAAGACACGTTCGAGCTCCCCGACGGGGCAAGCGTGCTGGCAACCGGCGACCGCGTGCCGCTCGAGGCGTGCCGCGTGAACGACGTCACATGGGCGACCCAGTTCCATTTCGAGATCGACGCCGACGAGATCGATTCATGGCTCCAGAGCGAGGACCCGGCCGCGCTTGAACGCGACTGGGGCAAGTCTGCTGAGACCATCCGGGCCGAGGCCGGCGAAGACCTCGCCGCCCACCAGATCAAGGGACGGGAGCTCTTCCGCCGGTTCGCCGAGGTGGCGAAAGACCCGCATCCGTGACCAGCACCCAGGGCTACCTCCCGCTCATCGCGGTCGTGGCCTACGAATTGCGGCCGGGCCGCGTGTCTCGCTGGGGCAAGGGCGGATTCGGCGTTCCGGCCCCCTACGTGGACGCGCTCAGGCGGGCCGGGGCCAGAACCGCGATCATCCCGCCGGGTGAGCCCTCCGGGGCCGCCGATCTCCTGGAACCCTTCGATGGGCTATTGCTGATCGGAGGCGGCGATGTCGATCCCGCGCGCTACAACGCCGAACCCGACCTCGAGCACAACTACGGCGCCGAGCCCGCCCGCGACGACCAGGAGATCGCGCTGGTCCGCGCGGCCGAGGAGCTGGCGATCCCCACGCTCTGCATCTGTCGGGGCATGCAGGTCATGAACGTCGCGTTCGGCGGGACGCTCACCCAGCACCTGCCCGGCGTTCCCGGGCTCCTCCCCCACGGCGTACCGGCCGACGGCACCAGCACCCTGCATCCGGTCGAGCTGGCCGCCGGGACGCGGGTTCGCGCGGCGGCCGGCCACCCGAGCCTTGCGTGTTCGTCCCACCACCACCAGGGCGTCGAGCAGGTAGGCGACGGGCTCATCGCGGCGGGCCGAAGCCCCGATGGGCTGGTGGAAGCCGTAGAACGCGCGAGCGACCCGGACTCCGGCTCTTGGATGATCGGCGTCCAGTGGCATCCGGAGGACACCGCGCTCGCCGATCCTGCGCAACAGGCGCTGTTCAACTCCCTCTGCGTCCTGGCGCGCCTGCGGGGCGCTGGGAACCCGTGACCCGGGAGGCGTGAAAAGGGACTAGCGCATCCGACGCAGGTACTGAATAATCTCCGCCATCGCGCCGGATGCAGCGGACGTCATTCGGCAGGAACCGACCTCGGGAGGACATCCGTACGGTGTTAGGGCCAACAGACCGGACCGAACGCGCCCCAATGGGCCATCGCGGCCCCGTGCTGCCCCCCGCTCGCCGAAGGCGTACCCTTCGACCCACGGTGACGGCGTGACGGGGATCCGCGTTGTTCGAGCCCAAGGGGACGGGCTGGCGCGAGGCATGCAGATCGGGAAGGAACTCGCCGACCTGATCCAGGCCTCCATCGACTTCTATCACCGATACCTGGGACGGCGCGGCGTGTCCTCGGATAAGCTCCAGGATCTTCTGACGCCCTACGTCATGGCGGCCGAGACCGCCTACCCGGAGTCGATGGCCGTGCTCAAGGGGATGTCCATCGGCGCCCTCGTGCCTGTGATGGAGCTCTTCGCCATCAACGCCTTCGAGGAGCTCGAACCGTTGCTGGAGTCCCCCGAGGGCAAACTCCTTTTCCTCCAACGGAAGGAGGGCTACACGAAGGCGCCCGCGCCCGAACGGTGCTCCAGCGTGTCGGTCCGAACGCCCACCACCACGCTCCTGTCTCACAACGAACACTGGCTGGCGGGCGACAGCGGCAACATCGCCGTGATCATCGACATCCCTGCCGACGGCAGGGCGGCCATCGCCTCGCCCACCATCGTCGGTTGTCTCCCGGCGGTGGGGATCAACGCCCACCGAGTGGCGCAAGGGGTCGGTTCGCTCATGGCGAGTGACGACGGCGTCGGCGCGCCTCGCGTGTTCGTTTCGCGCAGTTCGCTGGAGGCTCGTGACAAGAACGACGCCGTCGCGCGTGTTTCCATGCCAACGCGAGCCGGCGGGTATGGATATGTGTGTGTACTCGCCGACGACGCGTTCATCGTGGAGACCTCGGGCAAGCAGCACCGCGTGCTGGACGGGCCCGGCCCGCACACCAACCACTACCAGAGCGACCTTGCGGAACTCGCACCGCCGGCTTCCGACGGCAGCAAGGCACGGCTCGCCCGCCTCAAGACCCTCCTGACCGAACGCAACCCCCAGACGCCAGAGGAACTCATGGACGTCATGCGAGATCACGACGCGGCCCCGCAGGCCATCTGCCTGCATCCGGACCCCGCCGAAGGTGACGAGGCCAGCGCCTGTCTCTTCTCGATGGTGGCGGACGTCGGCGGGAAGCGCCTGTGGGTTGCCAAAGGTAACCCGTGTCAGAACCCCTACGAAGAGATCGACCTCTCCGACCTGTGAAGGATCCCGTGACCCAGATCGCCGCCACTCGTTTCGGACGCCCGCTGCCCAGCGGCGGCACGGTCGGCGTCTGCGCGCCGTCGGGCCCCTACTTCAACGCCTCAGACATCCTGCGCCCCAAGGAATGGTGGGAGTCCAAGGGGTATAGGGTGAAGATCGTCGACGGAACATGGGCCAAGGACGACTACGTCGCGGGCCCCCCCGAGAAACGCGCTGAGGACCTGAACGGGTTGTTCGCCGATCCAGAGGTCGACGTGATCCAGGTCCTGTGGGGAGGAACCGGCTGCATCCAACTTCTCCCGTTCCTTGACTACGAGACGATTGCCGCGAACCCCAAGGCCCTGATGGGCTACAGCGACATCACGAACCTGCACATCGCCCTGCGGCAGCGCTCCGGCCTCGCGACGTTCCACGGCCCCGGGTTCGGTTCGATGGGCATACCGGACCGAACGGACTTCACGTGGAATTCTGCGCTGGATGCCTTCACCACCGGCGGTGCCGGCGAAGTGCCGCGCGATCCGGACGACCCCTACGTACGAACGATCGTGCCGGGCAAGGTGACCGCGCCCATCGTGGGCGGGAATCTCTTCACGTTCGTGCATCTGATCGGGACACCGTGGGAGCCCGACTTCACCGGCGCCATCCTCCTGTTCGAGGAGGTCGACGAACCGCCGTACGTGATCGACGTCCATCTGAACCAGCTCCGGCTGGCCGGGAAGCTCGACGGGATCGCCGGCGCGGTGGTCGGTGAGCTGAAGAACTGCGACTGGCGGGAGGAGCGCCCGGAGGCACCCAGGACCAGATCCATCGAGGATGTCCTGGAGATGAACCTAGGCCAACTGGGAGTACCCGTGCTATACAAACTCCCTCTCGGCCATGGGAAGCACCTGGCAACCATCCCGCTGGGCGTGCAAGCCACGCTTGACGCGGACGGCGGAACGCTCGTGATCGAGCAGTCGGGTGTGGAAGCACTTGCGTAAGACTGGGCAAGGGAACGGGAGAAGGGGGCACCGCATGATGGGAGGGACTATGGCGAGCCGGCTCAGAGGAACCGGACTCGCGATGATCGCGGCGATGGTCGTGATCACCACAAGTTTCATGGGCTCAGCGATCGCCCAGAGCAGCTCGGGTTCACCGAGCAGCTCCGCCGGGCCGACGACGTTCACGTACGCCGACGTCACCGAGCCAAGCTCGTTGAACCCGCTGGTCGGCTACCTGGGAACGGACTACGTGCTGTGGGCGATGAACTACGACCTGCTTATCAACTTCTCGCCGAGCGATTTCTCGCCCGACTTCCAGCACTCGATCACCACGAGTGTGGACATCAGCTCGGACAGCATGTCGTTCACGTACCACCTGCGTCCCAACATGAAGTGGTCCGACGGACAGGCGTTCACCGCGAACGACGTGGCGTGGACCCTGAACTACTACAAGACGCACAACACCTCGAACTACTCGTCCGACCTGGTGCTCATGGACAAGGCGACGGCCACCGACGCCACCACGGTGGTTATCACCAGCACCAAGCCGACGTCTCTGTACTCAGGCAAGAGCGTGTTCATGTACGAGTACATCCTTCCCCAGCACATCTGGGACAAGTACGACTGCTCATGCCCCTCCGGCTCGACGGCCGATCAGACCGCGTACAAGGCCGCGAAGCAGGACCCTGTCATCGGACAGGATCCCACCACCGGCGGCGCGGTCGGGAGTGGCCCGTTCATCATGCAGGAGTACAAGAAGGGTGAGTTCGTCTCGCTCGAACGGAACCCGAATTACTGGGGCACCGCTGCGGGTCTGACCCCACACGTCGACAAGGTCGTCTACCGGATCTTCGGGAACCAGGACGCCGAGGCGGCTGCCCTGAAGAGTGGTGAGATCGACTTCGCCTACTTCACCAGCGCGAACATCCTGAACACGCTGAAGGGTCAAGGTTTGAACACCCGAGGTGCGCAAGTCCCAAGCTTCGGCGAGATCGGCATCAATACCGGCTCGGCCTACCAAGCTCCAGACCCGGCAACAGGGTTCAAGCCGCACGGGGACGGTGCGAAGGCACTGACCGATGTCGTGGTTCGGCAGGCCATCCGAAGAGCGGTGGACAGCAACCTCTTGGTTCAAAAGGTGCTGCTGGGGTACGGGACGCCGGGCATCTCGCCGGTCCAGCCCGACGCCACCACCGGCGCCTGGACACCGGGGCCGAACGACCCCGACCTGTCCTGGAACATCCAGGCGGCCAACGACATGCTCGAGGCCGGCGGCTACAAGCTGACGGATCCGAGCGCACCGCCGAGCGCCACCAACCTGCGGGTGGACCCGGCCACGGGCAAGACGCTCGATTTCCGGTTCTTCAGCCGTTCCTCGGACCAGCCTTCGCAGGACATCGTGCCCTACGTGGCTGACTGGCTGGGTCAGATCGGGATCAAGATCGAACCCCAGACGATCACCAGCGGGAAGCTGGGGAACGTCATCCTGGATGGCAACTACGACCTGTTCGAGTGGGGTTGGTACCCGAACCCCGACCCGAACTACATCCTGGACGTCTTCAGCTGCGCGCAGCGCCCGCCGGGTGACGGCACATACCTGAACTCGGACAGCTACTACTGCAACCCCGCGTACGACACCCTCAACGACCAGCAGCACTCGGTCACCGATCCGACGCAGCGGGTCGACATCGTCCACCAGATGCAGGCCATCCTCTACCGGGACGAGCCCTACATCATGCTGTGGAACGACCAGGTGCTGGAGGCGTGGGGATCGAAGTTCACGGGGTTCGTGTCGCAGCCGGGGAACAACCGAGGTGACGCTCTGGCCACCTACGGCCCGTTCTCGTTCATCTCGATCCGTCTGGCGTCTTCCGGCGGGACGGGGGGCACGGGTGGAGGCACCTCGAGCGGATCCGGTGGCATCAAGTCATGGATCTGGATCGCATTGGGGGTGGCGATCATCGCGATCGTCGCGATCGTGGTGGTCTCGCGAGGCCGGCGCGACGACGAGAACCAAGCCTGACCGCAGTTCGATAACTGACTAGAGAGAAGAAGGGGACCGGGCGAGGGTGAGCACGCGCAGGTACTTGATCAGCAAGATCCTGCAGGCGCTGCTCACCCTCGCCTTCGTCCTGGCCTTCAACTTCTTCCTCTTCCGCGGGCTGGGCAATCCCGTGGAACTGCAATCCAGGGGACACGGGGCGATGACCGCGGCGGCCATCAAGGAAGAGAACCACGTTCTCGGGCTGGACCTGCCGCTCCCGCAGCAGTTCCTGCACTACGTCACGGAGACGGTCACCGGGCACATGGGCTTCACGCTCGGTGGCACCGCCGTGACCACCGAGATCGGCGTTCGCGTCTGGCCGACGCTGCTCTTGATCGGCACATCGACTATCGCGTCGATCATCCTGGGGGTGTACATCGGCATCGTGCAGGGCTGGCGCCGCGGGTCGAAGTTCGACAAGTCCATGCTCGGGGTCACGCTGGTGCTCTACGCCATGCCGGAGTTCTGGTTCGGTCTCCTGATGATCATGCTCTTCTCGGTCACCTGGAACATCTTCCCGTCGGGCGGGATGCAGTCTGCCGCGACCGACCTCCACGGACTCACGTTGTGGCTCGACATCGGCAAGCATCTGGCGCTGCCGTTCTTCGTCCTCACCGTCTCGTATCTGGCCGAGTATTCGATCATCATGCGGAGCTCGCTCATGGAGGTTCTCACCGAGGACTTCATCGCAACGGCGCGGGCGAAAGGCGTCCGGGAGAAACTGGTGCGGCGACGTCACGCGGTCCCGAACGCGCTTCTCCCGACGATGACGATCACGATCTTGTCGCTGGGGTACGTCCTGGGTGGTGCCATCGTCATCGAGGAGATCTTCTCCTGGCCGGGTCTCGGACGACTGACCTTCGATGCGATCAAGAACCGCGACTACGCCCTGCTGCAAGGATTGTTCCTGGTGTTCTCCGCAGCCGTTATCGTCTCGAACGTGGTTGCCGACCTCCTTTACTCCTATCTCGATCCGCGAGTGAGGGCCGCCTGATGTCCGCGATCTCAGCGCCCACTCCCAAGGCCATAGCCCGCCGCAGACGGAAGGAATCGTTCTTTCGGATCTGGAACCAGTTCCGCCGCAACCCGATGGGCATGATCGGCCTGGGGGTCCTCATCTTCTTCGTGCTCATCGCCATCTTCGGACCACTCATGGCGAGCCGTTGCGATCTCTCTCCCCTCTGTCATCCAAGCAACCTGCCCATCCAGCCGCCGTCCGGCAAGTTCTGGTTCGGCACGGACACTCAGGCTCGTTCCGTCTTGTCGCTCACGATCTGGGGGACGCGGATCTCGCTCATCGTCGGACTCGCAGCCACTGTTATCACGGTGGTCATCGGCGCCGGACTTGGGCTGATCGCCGGCTACTACGGTGGGTGGACCGAGATCATCCTCATGCGCCTCACGGACTGGTTCCTGGTGATCCCGTTCCTTCCGTTGGCGATCGTCTTGTCGATCATCCTGAAACCGTCGCTCTATACCGTCATCTTCGTCATCGGTGTCACCTCGTGGCCGAGCACCGCGCGTGTCATCCGCGCCCAAGTCCTGTCGGTGAAGACCCGGACCTACGTCGAACGGGCGCGCGCGCTCGGCGCGGGGGACTGGCACATGATGACCCGGCATATCCTGCCCAACGTGGGACCGCTCATCTTCGCCAACACCATCCTCATCGTGGCCGTCGCGATCCTCTCCGAAGCGGTGCTCTCGTTCCTAAGCCTTGGGCCCGACCCCATCAACAACGTGTCGTGGGGCACCATCCTCGAAGGGGCCTTCGATCACGGCGCGGCGTACTCGGGCTACTGGTGGTGGATCGTGGCGCCGGGGACGGCGATCGTGCTGCTGGTGCTCGCGTTCACCATGATCGGCTACGCACTTGACGACATCCTCAACCCGAAGCTGAGGACCCGATGAGCCTGCTGAGCGTCAAGGACCTCACGGTCACGTACAAGACCCAGGCGGGGGATGTGCCCGCGGTTCGCGGGATCGACCTGGAACTCGAACGAGGCGAGGTGCTCGGCCTGGCGGGCGAGTCCGGGTGCGGCAAGTCCACCATCGCCGGGGCGCTCCTTCGCCTCCTCCCCGGCGGCACGGCCGTCACCGGCGAGGTCCTGCTGGACGGAGAAGACGTGCTCGCGATGACGCCCGGACGGCTCCGTGCGGTGCGGTGGAGTGAGGCGTCGATCATCTTCCAAGGCGCGATGCACGCCCTCAACCCCGTCCAGCGGATCGGAGATCAGATCGCGGAGCCGATCATCCTGCACGGCCAGGCCGGGGAGCGGGAAGCGCGGGTGCGCGCGGGGGAGTTGCTGGAACAGGTCGGTCTGCCTTCGCGACGCCTCATGGACTACCCACACGAGCTCTCGGGCGGCCAGCGACAGCGCGTCATGATCGCCATGGCGCTCGCGTGCAGCCCCAGCTTCATCATCGCCGACGAACCCACGACCGCGTTGGACGTGATGGTGCAGGCGCAGGTGCTTCGTCTGCTGAAGGAACTCCAGAAGGAACTGGGCCTGGCGATGATCTTCATCACCCATGACCTGTCCGTGCTCGTGGAAACGTGCGACAAGCTGGCGATCATGTACGCGGGCAGGATCATCGAAACTGGCTCCGCGGAAGAGGTGTTCAAGGCCTCCGCACATCCCTACACGAAGGCGCTTGCGGCGGCCTTCCCCGAGATCGGCGACGCGCGGTTCCGCAAGCACCCCTCCGGGTTACCGGGCGATCCGCCGTATCCGGGCGACCTTCCCGGCGGGTGTACGTTCCACCCGCGGTGCCCGTCCGTCTTCGAGCCGTGTTCGACGGTCGATCCCCATCTCTTCGATGTCTCGCCCGGGCGCCGCGCGGCCTGCCTCCTGGTGGAGGGGGCGCTCGCCGCTGCGCAGATGGCCACGCCGTCCGCTCCCGACCTGCCAAAGGAGAACGGATGAGCTCCGCAACGCCGATCGGGGCCTCCGACAGCGGGAACGGGCCGATCCTGGACATCGAGGACATCCACGTGCAGTTCGCCGGGCGCGTGGGCCTGGGCGCCGGGCTGTTCGGGAAGAAGGCCACCATCGCGCGCGCCGTAGACGGTGTGAGCCTGCAGATGCAGCGAGGAGAGATCCTGGCCCTGGCCGGAGAGTCCGGATGTGGGAAGACCACAACCGCCCGCGCCATCATGGGGCTGGAACGCCCGCAACAAGGCACGATCCTTTACAAGGGAGAGCCCATCTGGAAGGACCTACGCGCCTACCGGCGCCGCGTCCAGATGGTATTCCAGGATCCGACCGGGGCGCTCAACCCACGCCAGACCATCTACGAGTCCGTCGCCGAGGGTTTGCGTATCCACAAGGTCAAGGGCGACGAACGCGAACAGGTCGCCAAGGCGCTCTCGAACGCGGGCCTCCGCCCGCCCGAGCGCTTCTTCCTGAACTACCCCCACGAACTCTCCGGCGGCCAGCGCCAACGCGTCGTGATCGCCGGAGCCCTCGCCCTGGAGCCCGACATGATCGTTGCCGACGAACCAGTTTCGAACCTGGACGCGTCGGTTCGCGGCGAGATCTTGGCACTGCTGATGGACCTTCGAGACCGGCTGGGACTGACGATCCTAGTGGTCACGCACGACCTGGGCCTCGCGTGGACCATCGCCGACCGCGTGGCCGTCATGTACCTAGGACGCATCGTTGAGATCGGACCCGCCGAGGACGTGCTCCTGCGCCCGAAGCACCCGTACACGCAAGCCCTCCTGGATGTCGTCCCGGAGGCAGGCGGATTGGAACGTCCGATCCTCAAGGGCGAGACCCCCGATCCAACTCGCATCCCGGAAGGGTGTCGGTTCCACACGCGTTGTCCCCTCGTGGCGAGCGGACGCGCGAAGGAACTCGGGATCGAGGAAAAGTGTCGCGGTCAGGACCTGGCGCTCAAGCCGTTGGATCCCACGCACTTCGCCGCGTGCCACGCGGCCGACATCGGCCAGATCCGCTAGCCGCTCACGCGGCTGGCCGTGCTACTCCCCCGCGCCCGGCTCCTCGTCGGCGGAGGGTTCGCCCCTGAGCACGCCCAGGATGGCGGCCATCTCCGAATCCCCCACGGGGCTGTCGGCACGCACCTCGCGTCCGCGCGCGGCGGCGAGCATGGTTCGCAGGTTCGATTCGGCCATCTCTGCGCGGGCTTCGAGTTCGTGGAGCTTGTGAGAAGCGTTGTCGGCCCGCCGGTCGGATTCGACGCGGGCCTCGCGCGCCGTACGCGCCTCTTCGCGCGCAGCCTTGAGCGAGGCCCGCAGCGTCGCGTTCTCCCGTCCGAGTTCGATGAGCTTGTCCACCGCGGCGCGGCCGAAGTCGGAGTAGCTCTGGCCGCCGTCGCCCGCACCCGCGCTGCCGTCCGCGCCGGAGGGCCGAGGGCCGCGGCGAGCGCCGCGGGGTTTGCGCGCGATGAGTTCGCGCTCGCCCGGATCGAGGGGACGCGCGTCCAGCAGACGATAGGAACCCTGCGCCGGCTGGAGCCGCCTGCGCGCGATGAGGGCGCGGACCGCCCGCGCGGTAGAGAGCGGGTCGGGAAGCCCCAGCTCCCGGCCGATCTCAGCCGGGGTGGCTCCCATGACCGCGCCGACCTCCGTGCGCGAGGCCACCGCAGCCAGGAACGCGTTCGCCCGGCCCAGACTCTCGTCGTTCATGGCGCCATCATGGCGGAACTCGGCCGTGGCGGCTACCCCTGAACCGATAGGCTCTCCGGCCATGCCGGAGCATGTGGATACAACCCCATCACCGGCGCCGCTCGCGGGCGTCCGGGTCATCGACCTATCCCGCGTCCTCGCCGGCCCGCTCGCCACGATGGTCCTGGGCGATCTGGGCGCGGACATCATCAAGGTGGAACGGCCCGGCCACGGTGACGACACGCGGGCGTGGGGTCCGCCGTTCGCCGGGGACGACGCCGCGTACTTCCTCTCGCTGAACCGCAACAAGCGCTCCGTGGTGGTCGACCTGAAGGATCCGGAAGGGGTGGCCGCGGTCCGCCGGCTGTGCGCCGGCGCCGATGTTATCATCGAGAACTTCCGGCCGGGTCTCATGCGCGAGTTGGGCCTCGGGCTGGACGAACTCCGCGCGGCCAACCCCCGCCTGGTCACGTGCTCCGTGACGGCGTTCGGCGAAGACGCGGCGGAGACGGCGGACCGCCCCGGCTACGACATCATCGTCCAGGCGCTGTCCGGCCTGATGAGCATCACGGGCGAGCCGGGGGGCGAACCGACGAAGACCGGCGTGGCGCTCTTGGATGTGATCACGGGGCTGTACGCGGGGATCGGCATCCTGGCCGCCCTGCGGGAGCGCGACGTCGCGGGGGTCGGCCGGCACGTGAGCGTCTCGCTCTTCGACGCCAGCGTGGCCGCCATGGTCAACCAGGCCGCCAATTACCTGGTGGGCGGCCTGGTGCCCGCCGCGATGGGGTCGCAGCACCCGAACATCGTGCCCTACCAAGTCTTCCATGCCGCCGATCGTGCGTTCGTGCTGGCAGCCGGGAACGACCGGCTGTTCGCCCGGACCTGCGACGCCGTCGGGCACCCCGGTTGGGCCACCGACGAACGCTTCGCGACGAACGAGGCACGCGTGCAGAACCGCTCGGCCCTGGTGCCGCTCCTGGCGGACGTGTTCGCGACGGAGCCCGCAGATGTGTGGCTCACCGGGTTGGCCGAGGCAGGGGTTCCATGTTCGCCGATCCGCGCCATGGACGAGGTGTTCGCCTCACCTGAGGGCGCCGCCCTGCTCCAGGAGATCGCCGACCCGGTTCGCGGCCCGCTGCGGCAGGTGGCCGATCCGATCCGGCTGGACGGGCAAACCCTTCCCATCCGCCGGCCACCGCCGACGCTGGGCGAACACTCGGACCTGCTGAACGACTAGCCGACGGTGAAGGTCCCGGCAGCGGTGTAGCCGCCCCGGTCCCCGTCGGATCGATACGCGTGCACCTGCTGCGAACCCCCCGTGGCAACCGACAGCTTGAGGAACTCCACGGTGTGGGCCAGCCCGCCGAAGTCACTGGAGGCCTTGGGGTCGCGGCCGGTATCGGTGAGCGTCAGCGAGACCCGTTGTCCCTTCACCGACCCTGCGACGCTCACAGTGATCGTCTTCGCCTGCACCTGGACGACCGGAAAATCGCAGTGGAGTCCTCCCAGCAGGTCGAGGGTCCCCGTGCCGGTCACCGTGCCCGTCGAGTCCACCTGCAACGGGAGGGTGCCGCGCCAGTTCGTCCGGCAAGCTCCCCCGACGTAGAGGGTGTGCACCGTTCGCAGATCGAGGGTCCCCGTCAGCGTGGTTCCTGCAGGAGTAGGAGGAGGGGTCGTAGACGTCACCGCGGCGCCGGGGTCGGTCACTCCCGGCGGGAAGGGATCGGAGTGCGCGGCGATGACGGCGCCGACGGCGAAGCTCGCGGAGAACGCGAACACCCACCCGATGACCTTCACCGATCGCCTCATGCCCGCCACTCTACGATGGGATGTGAACCCGAGGGCTAGCGAGCCACTCCGAAGAAGAACCGCTTCTCATCGCCGTCCAGGCGCATGCCCAGTGCCCTGGCCACCCGTTGAGCGCGAAGGCGCGGCAGGGTGTGTGGGCGATCCGCGATCTCCTTCGCCAGATCGCGTACCTGAACCACGCGGATCTTGCGGTCGGCGCGAGGAGCGCCGGCGGCCGCATGCGTGAGGCAGATCACCGGTTCAACGCGAACCGGGACCGTCGCCTTCGACAGGATGGACTCCAACTGTTTGGCCTGGGCGCGGAGCCGTCGATGGCCGTTGAGCGAGGCGCCGTCCACCCGCAGCCGGCCCCGGTGTACGTCCGCGGTGCCGGTCGCCACCTCCGCTGCGACCAGGAACGCGCCCGTCGTACCCACGACCATGAAGTCGCCCGCGCCGTCACGCGGCAGGATCCAGAACGTGAACGGGTCCAGTCGCATGAGCTGCGCGGCCATCCGGGTTCGAGCCTCGGTGAGACGCCCGGCGATGTCGCAGGGGACGACACGCTGCATGGTGAAGGTTGTCGGCTCCCCGACTACCCGGCTTTAGTTAGAGCGCGGGCCGTCAGGCGCGCCCGAGCCCCGTCATGAGCGCCCGCAGGGTCAACCCGAAGCAGATGAACGCCGCCGCCGCGAACGGAACCCACGTGGCCAGCGGGCGCTCGCCGGGTTCGGTTCGGTTCAGGTCGCGGGCCAGACTGTGCGCGATCACCAGGACGACGATGGGCCCGAAGCCGTAGACGTAGTGGAGCCAGACGTCCGGGCGCTTCCCCAGAGCCAGGAGCACCAGCCCGATGAGCGCCTGCGACCCGGCGAGCACCTGCGCGATCGAGAGCCACACCCAGAACTTCTCGC
>JANXVR010000152.1 GCA_025351565.1 Actinomycetes bacterium | reverse complement strand
CGGCCGCGTACGCACGCGCGATGAGATCCGTGAGGAGCTGCACGGCAACCTCTGCCGGTGCACCGGCTACCAGCCCATCGTGGATGCCATCGAGGACGCGCAAGGAGCCGCACGGTGAACAGCGAGATCCGCCGTTCGAAGGCCGATGAGCTTCGCATCGTCGGCAAGCCCCTTTCTCGTCACGACGCAGCCGAGAAGATCGCCGGGTCGACGCGCTACGCCGGCGACCTGGCCTACGAGGGGATGTTCCATGCGCGACTGGTCCGCGCGCAGGTCCCGTCCGCGCGGATCACGCGTCGCGACACCGCGGCCGCACGCGCCCTTCCCGGCGTGATCGCCGTGCTTCTGGGCGAAGACGTCCCGAACAACGAGATCAGCGTCGACGTTCCCGGGCAGACAATCGCCGTCGGAGCGCTGAAGGCACGGATGCAGATCCTGGCCACCGAACGCGTCCGGTTCCACGGCGAACCCGTGGCGCTGGTGATCGCCGAGTACGAGGACGCTCTTGCGGCGGCGTGTGAGGCGGTCGAGGTCGAGTACGAGGACCTGCCGGTCATCGCCGACCCCGACACCGCGCTTGCCGACGGCGCCTACGCCGTCCACGAGAGCGGCAACCTGTTGGCAGAGTGGGACATCGACTGCGGCGACGTGGACGGGGCCTTCGCGCGCGCGGACGTGATCGTCGAGGGCGAATACCGGACCCAGTTCGTCGATCACGCGTATCTTGAGCCGGAGGCTGGCGTGTCGTGGCTGGACGACGACGGCGTGCTGAACCTTCGTGTGGCCACCCAGGTGGTCGAGCACTACCGCGACATCGCGAAGATCCTGGGCGTTCCGGACTCGAAGGTCAGGGTCATCGCCCCCTATGTCGGCGGCGGGTTCGGCGGCAAGGAGGACATGACCGTCGAGCCGTACCTTGCCCTCGCGACCATGCACACACGCCGGCCCGTTCGGATGCAATGGACGCGGAACGAGTCGCTCCTGGCCCGCGCCAAGCGCCACCGCAACACCATGCGCTACCGGACCGCCGCCGCGAGCGACGGAACGATCCTGGCCCAGGACATCGAGATCATCTCGGACGCGGGGGCCTACGCGTACCTGTCAGCGCTCGTGCTCCTCTACTCGTCGGTGCACGCCTGCGGCCCCTACCGCACGCCGAGCGCACGGATCCGCGCCAAGACCGCCTACACGAACAACCCTCCCACCTCGGCGTTCCGTGGGTTCGGCGGCATGCAGGTCGTCCTGGGCTACGAATCCCAGATGGACGAACTCGCGAAGCGGCTCAACCTGGACCCGGGGGAGGTTCGCAAGAAGAACGCCTTGCAGCGGGGCGACCGGCTTCCCGTCGGCCAGGAGATCATCACCGAGGTCCAGCTGGCCCAGACCATCGATGCGGTCCGCGAACGTGCCGGTGACAAGCCCGCGCCAACGCGGCCGCGAACCGCGATCGGGCGCGCGATCGCCTCGAACATCCAGTCCTACGGGCGACTGGTGTGGCTGAACGACTCGGCCGCGGCGTGGATCGGCTTCCAGATGGACGGCTCGCTCACCGTCCGGTGCGCGGTGCCCGATATCGGGGGCGGGCAGGCCAGTTCGCTCGCGCAGATCTCATCCGAGGTGCTGGGCGTGGACATGGACCGGATCAGCGTCCACTTCGGTGACTCCGCTCTGAACCCGCTGGCCGGAACCACGACGGCCACCCGGCAACTCCTGATGTCGGGCAACGCGACCTATGAGGCCGCTGTGCTCCTGCGCGACCAGATCCTCGGCGCCGTTGCGGCCGAAACAGGGCAACCGGTCGAAGCGCTGTCGCTTACCCCGGACGGCGTAACCGGACCGGGGCACACCACCTCGGTGCCCGCCGCGCTCCAGATCTGCCGCCGCCGGAACATCCCCGTCGAGGCGCTCGGGACGTTCTTCGGTCCCAAGGGCAAGGAAGTCACCCGCGAGCTCGAGGGCGAACGGTTGTTCCCCGATTTCACGTTCGGTACGCACCTGGCCGACGTCGAGGTCGACCTGGACACCGGTGAGATCAAGGTCCTGCGGTATATCGCAAGCCACGACGTGGGCCGCGCCATCAACCCACTCAGCGTAGAAGGCCAGATCGCCGGGGCGGCGGTGCAGGGGTTGGGGCAGGCTCTGCTGGAGGAGATCGTCGTACAAGACGGTGTGAACCTCACGGGCGGCTTCTTCCAGTACCTCATCCCCACCGCGATGGATGTGCCGGACATCGAGATCGTCGTGCTGGAGTCGGGCGAGGGGCTGGGCCCCTTCGGCGCCCGAGGCATCGGCGAACCGCCGATCGGCCCTCCGCTCGCCGTGATCTCCAGTGCCATCGCCGACGCGGTCGGCGCCCGCCCCGTTACCCTGCCGATCACGCCCGAGCGGGTTCTCGAGTGTGTCCGGCGCGGAGCTGGAGGCGATCCCACATGAATCGCCCTCTCGTCTCGCGAGAGGACCTTGCGCGGCGCGAGAGCCGGGCAGCAGAATCGCCAGCGTCGGACCCCGGCGCGGCGATCCACGCGATCCCACCAGGAGGCCAGAGATGACGCAGGCAGTCCAGGAGTTCGAGCGTCGCACCCCCAAGTGCAAAGCGGCATGGGAGCACGCGGCCGCGCTGATCCCGGGCGGGGTCGGCAGCGCCATCCAGTTCAAGCCGCCATACCCCATCTACATCGGTGATTCGAAGGGTTCGCGCGTCTGGGACCTGGACGGCAACGAGTACATCGACTACTCGCTCTGCTACGCGGCCATGGTGGCCGGGCACGCGAACCCGGTCATCGCCGAAGCCATCAAGAAGCAGGCCGATCACGGGACCCTCTACGGCATGCCCACGACGCTCGCGGGTGACCTGGCCGAGGAGATCATGCGCCGCTATCCCGGCGTGATCGACATGATCCGGTTCACGCAGTCGGGTGTGGAGTGCACGCAAACGGCGATCCGTCTGGCGCGCGCCGCCACCGGCCGCAAGCACATCGTGAAGATCGAAGGTTCCTACCACGGCGGGACCGACGATCTGTTGGTGTCCACCGGAGGCGCACCGAAGGACGCCTGGGGTCCTGGCGATGCGCCGGCCTCGACGGCCGACTCCGCCGGTTTGCTCCCCTCCTCGACCGACTACACCACCGTCGTGCAGTTCAACGACATCGAGCACATGCGCGCCGCGTTCGATCGGCTGGACGGTGACGTCGCCGGCGTCATCATCGAACCCGCCATGACCAACGGGGGCGTGATCCCGCCCCAGCCCGGCTACCTGGAGGCGGTGCGCGCGCTGACCACCGAGAAGGGCTCGGTCCTGATCTTCGACGAGGTCAAGGTCGGCTGCAGGATCGCAGAGGGCGGCGCCACGCAGCTCTACGGGATCAAGCCCGACCTGGTCACGCTCGCGAAGGCCATCGGGGGCGGCGTGCCGGTCGGCGCGTTCGGCGGCAAGCGAGAGCTGATGGAGATGGTCACCCCGCTCGGACCCATGGTCCACTTCGGCACGTACAACGCGAACCCGCTCGGGATGGCGGCCGGCCTGGCGTGCCTGACCAAGGTCATGACCACCGAGCGGTACGAGGAGATGACCAGGCTGGGCACGAAGCTGGCAGACGGCCAGCGGAAGATCATCGCCGACCTGGGCATCCCCGCGTGCGTCACGCAGGTGACGACGCTCGGTGGCATCCTCTTCCACCCCGAGGAGCCCACGAACTTCCGCGAGGCCGCCCGGTGCGACGCAGCCCTGTGGGACGAGTACTGGTTCTCGATGCTGAACAAGGGCGTGATCCCCATGGGGAGCGCGTGGTTCGAGGAATGGTCCATCTCCGCCGCCCACACGGACGAAGACATCGACAGAACCCTCGAAGTCACCCACGATGTTCTCCAGGCGATCTCCGCCTGAACCGAAGGAGCCAGCCATGACCCTGATGCTCGACATGTACATCGATGGGACCCGCGTGCCGTCGCGTTCGGGTGAGCGCTTCGATGTGGTGAACCCCGCCACGGGCCAGGTGTACGCGTCGGTTCCCAAGGGTGGGGTGGAGGACGTCGATCTGGCAGTGGCGGCGGCCCGCCGCGCGCTGGAAGGGGAGTGGCGCCGCGTGGCCGCTCCCGACCGGGCGGCGATGCTCGGCCGCCTCGCGCGGCTCCTGGAGTCGCGGATCGACGAGTTCGCGGCGGCGGAGACGGCGCACAACGGCAAGACGCTCTTCGATGCCGACTTCGACATGCATGGAACCGTGGCCTGCTTCGACTACTACGCGGGCGCGGCAACGAAGTACCTGGGCTCGACCATCCCGGGGCCGGCGGACTACCTGCTCTACACGCGGCGCGAGCCGGTGGGGGTGTGCGGACTGATCGTTCCCTGGAACTTCCCCTTGGCGATCGCCGCGTGGAAGATCGCCCCGGCGCTAGCGGCCGGTTGCACCGTGATCGTGAAGCCGGCGAGCGAGACGCCGGTCACCGCGCTCATGCTGGCCGATCTGGTGGAAGAGGCCGGCTTCCCTGCGGGCGTGTTCAATGTCGTCTCGGGCCCGGGCTCGGTGGCCGGCAATCACCTGGTGGTGCACCCGGGGGTGGACAAGATCTCCGTCACCGGTGAGACCACCACGGGTCAGACCATCATGCGAACGGCTGCCGACACCCTGAAGCGCATCACGCTGGAGCTGGGCGGCAAATCGCCCAACCTGGTGTTCGCCGACGCCGACATCACGCAGGCCGTGGACGGTTCACTCTTCCTCATCTACGCGAACAGCGGCCAGGTGTGTGACGCGCGTTCGCGGATCTTCGTCCAGGACGCGGCCTACGATGAGTTCGTCGCACGATTCGTCGAGCAGGCGAAGAAGATCCACGTCGGGGATCCCACGGACCCGGACAACCACTACGGCGCCATCACGTCTTCGCGTCAGCTGGAGAAGATCGAGTACTACGTCGAGATCGGCCAGAAGGAGGGGGCCACGCTCGCGTGCGGCGGCGCCCGCGTGGGCGAAGGACCAGGCCTGTTCTACGCACCCACGGCGTTCACGGGCGTCGACAACTCGATGCGGATCGCCAGAGAGGAGATATTCGGGCCCGTCGCCTGCATCGGCCGGTTCTCCGACTACGACGACGGCATCACCAAGGCGAACGACACCCCGTTCGGCCTGGCCGCGACGGTGTGGACTGCGGACCTCACCACAGGACACCGTGCGGCGCACGATATCCGGGCCGGTGGTGTGTGGATCAACACGAGCGAGTTCCTGTTCAACGAGTCGCCGTTCGGCGGCATGAAGGCCTCGGGATTCGGTCGTGAGCTCAGCATGCACGGGATGGACGCCTACACCGAACTGAAGACGGTCGGTGTGTCATTGGGCGCGCATATGCCGACGTTCCCGCTCGACTGACCACGGAGGAGATCCAGATGATGGCGCAGCCGTTCGATCCGACCGACCCAGTGCTCCTTCGCGGTTTGACGCAACAGCGCATCGGCCGCCGCGATCTGTTCCGTTACGCCGGCGTCGGCGCTGGCGCGCTCAGTCTGAGCGCGATCCTCGCCGCGTGCGGTAGCTCCAGCACCCCGCAGTCCAGCGCGTCGGCGGCCAGCACTGCCCTCAGCATGTTCGATGGACCGCCGGCCGGCCAGCTGAACTTCGCCAACTGGACCCTTTACATGGACAAGGCGAAGGATCCCGTAACCGGGCAGATCACCCACCCCTCGCTCGATCTCTTCACCAAAGAGACAGGGATCAAGGTCAACTACCAAGAGGTGATCGAGAGTCCCGAGACCTTCTACGGGAAGATCCAGCCCACCCTGCAACAAGGCGGGGACACTGGGTACGACATCATGGTCATCACCAACGGCCGCGTGTTCGACACCATGAACCGCCAGGGATACTTCGTCGATCTTCCCCGCGACCGCTTCCCGAACTTCGACAAGTACGCGAGCTCGGCCGTGAAGGATCCCTCGTACGACCCCGGGAACAACGTGTCCATCGCCTACATGTCGGGGATCACCGGGCTCGGATGGGACCCCGCGCAGGTTGCGCAGCTCCGGCCCGCCAACCCGACGATCACCAGCATCAAGGACCTGTTCGACCCGGCCTTCAAGGGGAAGGTGGGGATGTTCGGCGACACGCTCGACATGCCATCGCTGGCCCTTCTGGGGATCGGGGTGGACCCGGAGAAGTCCACACCGAGCGATTGGGCGGCCGCCGCCGCCACCATCACGAAGGCCCGAGACGACGGCATCGTCCGCCAGTTCTTCCCGGGCTCCGGCTACATCAACTCGCTCTCCAACGGTGACACGGCTGTGACCATGGCGTGGTCCGGAGACATCTTCCAATCCAACCTGTCGGGGGCTTCGAACGGCCTGCAGTTCACGATCCCGAGCGAAGGCGGCGTCATCTGGACGGACAGCATGACGATCCCGCCGCACGCGCAGCACCCGGTCGACGCCATCACGTACATGGACTACATCTACCAGCCGCGCATCATGGCGATGATGGTCGAATGGATCAACTACGTGTCCCCGGTACCCGCCGCTGCCGACGTCATCCTGGCGGACGCCGCCGCGGCCACCGACCCGGCTCAACAGAAGTACCTCACGAACGTCGCCCACAGCCCGTTGGTATTCCCCACGTCGACCGACTTGGCGCGACTGTTCAACTACCGCACGCTCACCGCTGCCGAGGATCCGCAATGGCTCGCTGTGTGGAGCCCCGTCTCCCAAGGATGAACTGAGCCCATGATCGGCGCGGCGGTCGGGGACGCCATCACGGTCGATGAACTCGAGGCGGACCCCTACCCCATCTACGCGCGTCTTCGGCGTGACGCCCCGGCGTGCTACGTGCCCGCCGTCGACCTGTGGCTGGTCACGCGCTGGGCGGACGTGGTCGCGGGCGCCGAGGACCCGGCGCGGTTCCCCGCCTCCATGCCCGGTTCGCCGCTGGACCGCACGCTCGGTGGCGCGAGCGTGGTCACGGTCGACGGCGATGAGCACGAACGCCTCCGGGCCCCGATGGAGGGAACGCTGCGGCCCAGCAAGGTGGAGGCCCGGGCCGCGTCGATCGTCGCCCGCGTTTGCGACGAACTGATCGACGTCTTCGCAGCGGACGGAGAAGCCGACCTGATGTCGTCGTTCTGCGAGCCGCTGGCCGTGCTCTCGCTCGCCGAGGTGATCGGGTTGCGCGGTCTGGGTGCCACCACGCTCCGTCGGTGGTTCCACGAGATCGCGAGCGGAACGTCGAACTTCGAGGGCGATCCCGAGAAGCAGCGACTGGCTGATGCCACCGGCGGGGAAGTCGACCGGAGGCTCCGTCCGCAGTTCCAAGATCAGCTGGCCGATCCGGACGGCACGATGGTGTCGGACATGCTCCACGCGGAGACGGGGGATGTGGACCAGCGCATGGCCGCCTTCATGCCGACCCTGAAGCTCGCGCTGATCGGGGGTCTGCAGGAGCCCGGTCACGGCCTGGGGACCACCGTGATCGGGCTCCTGTCCAACCCCGACCAACTGAGCGCCGTCCTGGCCGATCCCGGCGCGATGATCAGGAAGGCGGTCGACGAGGGGATCCGCTGGATCTCACCGATCGGCACGCAGAGCAGGGGCGCGGGGCCGGGCGTGATCATCGCGGGGGTCCGGATACCGGAAGGTGCGAACGTCGGTCTCATGGTGCCCTCGGCCAATCGCGACGAGCAGATCTGGGGCCGGACCGCCGACGTCTTCGATATCCTGCGCCCCAAGCACGCGAGCGCCGCCTTCGGGTTCGGCCGTCACTTCTGCGTGGGGCACCAGCTGGCCCGGGTGCAGATGCGCACGGGGCTGCGGCGGTTGCTCGAACGGCTCCCGGGCCTGCGCCTGGACCCCGATCGTCCGCCGGTCTTCTCCGGATGGGAGTACCGCGGACCGACCGCACTGCAGGTTCGCTGGGACGCCTGAGCTCAGGCCTCGGCTGGCTCCAGTTCGAAACCGATCAGGCGAGAGGCGACTTCCAGGCTCACGCGCTGCATGCGGGTGGGCGAGAACACGGTGTCGTTCATCAATACCTGGATGGCCAGCCCGTCGATGGTCGCGCCGATCTGCAGGCCGAGTTCCTCGGCGTCCCACCCGGCAGGGAACTCCCCCGTCTCCCGGCCGAACCGGATGATGTCGGCGATGGACTGGCGCCAGCGTCTGTCCAGGACCTCACGTTCCTTCGCCATCATCGGATCGCGGAGCGCCCGCACCCAGATCTCGATCCAGAGCGCCCACTCGTCCAGGCGTTCGTACTCGGGCAGGAGGCCGGGGACGGAGAGTTCGATCAGGCGGTCCAGCTGCTCGCGCGCCGTCTTCATGCGGCGCATCTCGCGGGAGAAGCGAAGGTAGAACTGGTCGTTGGCGAACGTCAGGGCCTCAACGAGCAGCCGGTCCTTCGATTCGAAGTAGTAGAGGATCAGACCGGGGGAGACACCGCATCGGTCGGCGATGTCGCTGATCCGGGTCTCGGCGAGTCCCCGTTCGGTGATGACACGCGCCGCCGCCTCCAAGATCTCCTGGTGGCGGTCCTTCTGCTGCCTGGTCTTCGAAGCCATCGACCCTCCAAGAGCTGAACGGCGTACAAACAGCGGGCGACTCCGTCCCCAACCTGACCCGGACCGCGCCCCGGATGCGGCGCAACTGTACCGGCTTGACCTGCGAAGTCAAAACACTGGACGACTGCGGGCCAAGTTGACTGGCGATTCAAATCCTGGGCATGATACCCGCCGCCGCCCGGACCTGTTCGCAGCGGCGCCGGCTTGGCTCCACGCCCGAGGAAAGGACGAAACGAACATGGCGAACACCTATGACGCCATCGTGATCGGCGGCGGTCACAACGGTTTGACCAGCGGCGCCTACTTCGCGCGGGAGGGCGCGAAGACCGTGATCCTGGAGTCGCGGCACAAGACGGGCGGCGCGGCCGACACCAGCGCTCCGTTCCCCGATCACCCGGAGATCAACGTCACGACGTACTCCTACGTGATGTCGCTCATGCCGCCGACCATCATCAAAGAACTGAACCTCAAGGCACACGGCTACGACGTCACGCCGTTCGGCCCGTACTTCCAGGCATTCCCGGACGGGCGCGCCATCACGGTCTACGCGGACGACGCGAAGAAGTCCTACGACTCGATCGCCCAGTTCTCCAAGAAGGACGCCGACGCGCTAGAAGAGTGGGAGAGATGGATGAAGGGCGTGTCCGACGTCCTAGGCCCGCTCCTGCTGGCCGTCCCGCCTAAGGCGGGTTCGATGGCGGTGAAAGACCTGCTCGCCAGCGCGCAGACCGCGTGGAAGATGCGCAAGCTCGGGGTGCGCGGCGTCGGTGATATCACCCGCTTGTTCACGATGAGCGTCACGGATCTGTTGAATGACTGGTTCGAGTCCGATGCCATCAAGGGCATGCTCGCGGTGAACGGCGTCATCGGCACATGGGCCGGACCGGATGAACCCGGCACCGCCTACGTGATGCTCCACCACTCGATCGGCGACGTCGGCGACGGGCATCTTGGATCGTGGGGGTTCCAGCAGGGCGGGATGGGCGCCGTCTCGGATTCCATCCGCAAGTCCGCCGAGAGCTTCGGCGCCGAGATCCGCACGAACGCCCGCGTGAAGAAGATCCTGGTTCGCAACGGGCGCACGGTGGGCGTGGTCCTGGAGAACGGCGATGAACTTCACGCGCCGGTCGTAGTCACCACGATCCACCCCAAGATCGCGTTCCTGGAACTGCTGGACCGCCACGAGCTCCCGGCGGACTTCGTCTGGGACATCGAGCGGTGGAAGACGCGCTCGGGTGTTGTGAAGGTGAACGTGGCGCTCTCCGAGCTCCCCGACTTCACCGCGGCGCCCGGCAAGGAGCAGCAGCCGCACCACACCGGTTCGGTGGAGCTGTGCTTCAGCCCGGAGTACGCCGAGCGCGCGTTCCAGGACGCGCACATGGACCGGAAAGCGGCCACGCGACCGTTCGTCGACGGGACCATCCCGACCACGCTGGACAAGAAGCTGGCACCGGAAGGGGTGCACGTCTTCTCGATGTTCACGCAATGGGTTCCCGACGATTGGAACAAGGAGCCACACCGCGAGGAGCTCGAGGCCTACGCGGACCGGATCATCGACGGGTACACCGAACTGGCGCCGAACTTCAAGGGCGCGGTCATCGACCGTCAGGTGATCGGGCCCTACGACATGGAGCAGGACCTCGGCCTGATCGGCGGCAATATCTTCCACGGCGAGCTCTCGGTGGATCAGCTGTTCCACATGCGCCCGGCTCCCGGCTACGCGGATTTCCGCACGCCGATCAAGGGGCTCTACCACGGCTCGTGCGCCACGCACGGCGGCGGCGGCGTCAACGGCATCCCCGGGTGGCAGGCCTTCAAGATGGCGAAGAAGGACAAAGCCATCACCAAGAAGTAAGTGACGCCGGACGATCACCCCGGCCGGACCAGCCTTGAGCGGATGCTCGAGGCGCGGTCCGTTGCCGTCGTCGGCGCCTCGGTGAAAGAGTTCTCGCTGGGCCGCCAGATGCTGTTGGAACTCGATCGCGGCGGTTACGAGGGGGCGGTCTATCCCGTGAACCCCGGCTACCAGGAGATCGACGGCCGCCCCTGCTTCCCGTCCATCGCCGACATCCCCCAGCCGGTCGACCTTGCGATCCTGGGCGTGGCGAACGCCCGCATCGAGGCGGCGCTCCTGGACGCTGCGAAGGCCGGCGCGGGGAGCGCCGTCACCTTCTCCTCACTCTTCGAGGAGGCCACGTCCGGGGTCGCCCCGCTCACCGACCGCCTGACCGCCATCGCGCGAGAGCATGGGATGGCGCTTTGTGGCGGCAACGGGATGGGGTTCATCAACATGGGGCCGAACCTCCGAGCCACGGGGTTCGGCACGCCCGGCTACATGCGGCCCGGGCCGGTGACCTTCATCAGCCACTCCGGATCGGCGTTCGCGGCCATGGCGTTCAACGACCGGGGGCTCAGGTTCAATCTGATCGTGTCATCGGGGCAGGAGATCGTCACGACGATGACCGACTACATGGACTACGCGCTAGGTCTGGAGTCCACGCGAGTGCTTGCGCTCCTCCTGGAGGCCGTTCGCGATCCGGCGGGGTTCCGCGCCCAGCTGGAGCGCGCCGCCGCGCAGGACATCCCGGTGATCGCCCTGAAGGTCGGGCGGACCGAGGGGTCGAAAGCCATGGTCGTCGCGCACTCGGGCGCGCTCGCGGGGGAGTTCGGTGCGTACGAAGCGCTGTTCGACGCGTATGGGGTGCTGGTCGTGGAAACGCTGGACGAGATGGCGGACACGATCGAATCGCTGTCCAGCCCGCGCCGAGTTGCGGGCGGGCGCGGTCTCGGCGTCCTATGCGACTCCGGCGGAGAGCGCGCGATGTTCGTCGACCTAGCCCACGACCTCGGCGTGCCGTTGGCGCAGATCACGGAAGCGACGCGGACCCGGATCCAGGATGGCCTGGACCCCGGCGTGTTCGCAGCGAACCCGCTGGACGCGTGGGGGACCGGTATCGACTCCGACCGGATCTTCCGCGATTCGTTCCTGGCGTTGCACGATGATCCCGATACCGCGGCCCTCGTTTTCTTGGTGGACCTGACGGAGCAAGGTGAGCCCTACGACGAAGGCTACCTGCAGGTCGCGAAAGACACCTGGTCGGCGACCACGAAACCCTTCTGCGTCTTGTCCAACCTCGCGAGCGCCATCCAGCCCGCCGAGGCAGCCCACCTGCGGGAGGCGGGGATCCCGGTCCTGGAGGGCACCGCGAGCGGACTGCGAGCCCTCCGTCACCTGATCGCGACGCGCGACCACCGCGAGCGTCCCCCCTCGCAGCCGTCTGAGCCCGTCCCCGCGGGCGTGAGGGACGCGTGGCGCGCGCGCCTTGGCGCCGGCGTCCCCATGTCGGAACTCGAGGGACTTCGTCTGCTCTCCGACTACGGGATCCCGACGATCGGGACCGAGGCGGCCGAGGACGTGGAGACGGCGGTGCTCGCCGCCGCCGCCGCCGGATACCCGGTGGCCATGAAGACCGCCGCGCCCGGCGTCCAGCACAAGTCCGTCGTGGGTGGCGTCAAGCTGGGACTGGCGGACGAGGGTGCGGTCCGCGAGGCCTACGCGGACATCGCCCAACGCCTCGGCCCGCAGGTGGTGGTCGCGGCGATGGCGCCGGCAGGCGTGGAGGTGGCGCTCGGGATCGTCCGCGATCAGACCTTCGGGCCGCTCGTGGTGGTCGCTGCCGGCGGCATCCTGGCGGAGCTGCTGAGGGACCGCAAGCTCGCGCTGCCACCGCTGGACGAAGCTCGCGCGCATGCGCTCATCGACGGTCTGCAGATGCGCCCGATGCTGGACGGGCTCCGCGGATCCGGCCCCTCGGACGTGGCCTCGCTCGCCCGGACGGTGTCACGGCTGTCGGTGGTAGCCGCCGACCTGGGCGAGTCGCTCGACGCCCTGGATGTGAACCCCGTGATCGTGTCGGCTGACGGGTGCGTCGCGGTCGACGCCCTGGTGATCCCGCGGAGGGGCCAGGTCTAGCCGAACGCGTTCGGCGCCGGG
>JANXVR010000151.1 GCA_025351565.1 Actinomycetes bacterium | reverse complement strand
GGAAGACTCGGTCCATGCAGCGGGCGTCGTCATCGGCGACAAACCCCTCGTGAACTACCTCCCGTTGAAGCTGTCGAAGGACTCGCGCGACGACTCCAAGCGGGTGGTCACCCAGTTCGACATGCACGGGGTGGAGGACCTCGGGCTCCTGAAGATGGACTTCCTCGGCCTGCGGAACCTGAGCGTCATCGAGGACACGTTGCGGCATCTGCGCCAGCGAGGGGTCGACCTGGACATCGACCACGTGGCGCTGGACGATCCGGACACCTACCGGATGCTGCAGCGCGCCGAGACCACCGGGGTCTTCCAGATGGAGTCTGCCGGGATGCGCCAGTTGATCAAGGTCCTGGAGCCGGACCGGTTCGAGGACATGATGGCCCTGGTGGCGCTCTATCGCCCAGGCCCGCTCAACAATGGGCTGCACACCGAATACGCCGAGCGCAAGCACGGACGCCGCAAGGTCACCTATCCGCACGAGGACCTCGAGCCGTTCCTCAAGGGGACCTACGGCGTGATGATCTACCAGGAACAGGTCATGCAGGTGGCCGTGCAGATCGCGGGGTTCTCCATGGGAGAGGCCGACATCCTGCGCAAGGCGATGGGCAAGAAGGACCTTCGCTACCTCATGCCGTTCAAGGAACGGTTCGTCGCGGGCGCGGAAGAACGTGGCTACACGAAGCGGCTTGCCGACGACATGTTCGAGATGATCGTGCCCTTCGCCGACTACGGATTCAACGCCTCACACGCGTGCGCCTACGGACTGCTCGCGTACCAGACCGCGTACCTGATGGCGCATCACCCGGTCGAGTACATGTCCTCTGTCCTTACATCGGTCAAGGACGACAAGGATCGCAAGCCCTACTACCTCTACGCCTGTCGCGGCATGGACATCCGCGTGCTGCCTCCGGACGTGAACGGATCCGAACTGGACTTCGCACCCGCGCCGGGTGAGGAGCCCGCCATCCGCTACGGCCTCTCCGCCGTTCGCAACGTCGGTGAAGGCGCGGTCCTGCAGATCCTCGAAGCCCGGTCGGCAAAGGGGGCGTTCACCTCGTTCGCCGATTTCTGCCGGAAGGTCGAACCTGGCGTGTTGACGAAACGCGTACTGGAGTCGCTGGTGCTGGCGGGGGCATTCGACTCGCTCGGCTACGCGCGACGGCCGCTCTTCGAGAACCAGGACAAGGTGTCCGGCCCCATCGGATCCGAACGCAAGGCAGAAGCCGCCGGTCAGTTCTCGCTGTTCGGCGGCGGTGGCGCGGACGGCGACGCGGAGAAGATCGACGAATCGGTCCTTGAGGGCGAGGAGTTCGACAAGCGGACGTTGCTTCGTTCGGAGAAGGAGATGCTGGGGCAGTTCGTGACGGATCACCCGTTGCTCGGGGTGGAGGAGACTCTGGCGACGCAGTGTTCCCACGAGATCGTCGACCTGGTGTCGCTGGGCGATGGCGATCTGGTGCTGGTGGGCGGGATCATCGGGGCCGTCGCCCGCAAGTACACGAAACGCGGCGAAGCCTACGCGCAGTTCCGGCTCGAAGGTCTGGCGGGCGGCGTGGAGGTCCTGGCGTTCCCGAGCGTCTATGAGGCGGTGCCGGGGCTCATCGAGATAGACCGCATCGTTCTGGTGGCGGGGCGGATCGATCTACGGGGTCGCGAACTCCAGATCCGCGCCACCGAGGTGAAGGAGCCGAAGCTCGGCGAGGCCGGTCTCGCGCCGCTCTCAACCTCGCTGGTCGTGGATCTTCCGATCGCCGCGTGCACGCCCGCGGTTCTGCAACGGCTGCGCGACCTCCTGGACTCCCATCCGGGCGAGGCCCCCGTCCGTGTCCGCGTCGTGGGTTCGGACGGGGCGGTCACCCCGATGAAGGTCGGTTCCGCCAGGGTCGACGCGGGCCCTACCCTTGTGGCCGACCTGGCTTCGCTGCTCGGCGGCGACGCCGCGCGCGTCGAACGCAGCGCGAACCCCTCGCCGGCGGTCACCGTCTAGTTCGGACTGACCTCCGCCTGCGGGCCGCCGGGGACGGAGCGTAGGACGCGGAGGAGGTGGCGCGACCAGTGCCACGCGCTCCTCTCCTTTCACCTCCAGCGCGCAGGAACCGTCCTCCCGATCTTCGTGATGCTGGATGCGCACACGAACGCCGACCCGGTACTGCTCGGCGGGGCCTCCGACCTCCTGGCCCTTGCGGATCGTGACGACGACGAAGGGGCCGTTAGGCAGGACATCCACCAGCATCCGCAGGTACCGCTCCTCGAACACACGCAGTCCCACCTGCCGCCCCGGAAACACGACGGTGTGCAGCGCGAAGACGGGCAGGTCCATGGCCGCGATGCTACCGCCCGCTAGGCTGGCGTCATGTTCCAGGTGATCCCGGCGATCGATGTGGCCGACGGACGGCTGGCGGTCTTCACCGCCGACGGGCCCGTTCCGGCGTCGGCGTTCGGGGGAGACCCGCTGGCTGCCGCCAGAGCCTACGTGGATGCCGGCGCGCGCTGGATCCACGTGGTCGACATGGACCTGGCCTTCGCGGGCCGTCCCGCCAACCTGTCCGTCATCGACGACGTGTCCGCTCTGGGTGTCAAGGTCCAGGCGAGCGGAGGCGTCCGCGCGCCCCGGATGGTGGACGCGATGCTCGCCGCAGGCGCATCCCGAGTCGTGCTCGGCTCGGGGGCGCTGGGAGACGACGCCGCCGCGGCGGCCCTGGTCGGCGCCCACGGCGAGCGGCTGGTGGTGGGGATAGAGGTCGAGGGCGGGCGCATCCGCTCCCGCGGGGCGGATCCGGTCGACCTGGAGCTGGCGGAGACGCTGGGGTGGCTCACCGCTGCGGGCGCGGCGCGCTTCTTGGTGACCGCGGTCTCCCGGGTGGGAGGACTCCAAGGGCCCGACGTGCCCCTGGTCAAACGGCTGGTTCGGTCGGGGCGCCCGGTACTGGCCGCAGGAGGGATCGCCGGGCTGGATCAGCTGGAGGCGCTCCGTGCGGCTGGCGCCGAGGGGGCGGTGATCGGCCGGGCGGCACTG
>JANXVR010000116.1 GCA_025351565.1 Actinomycetes bacterium | reverse complement strand
CGGATTCGGCGCGAGCTTCTTCGACAAGAGCCGGGCCGCCGGCTCCGGGACCGACATCCTGTCGAACGACCTGCTTCCCTTCGGGTTCGGTTCGCCGACGGGGATCGACCTGCCGTTCGAAGCGGCGGGAACGCTCCCGGGATTCGATTACGCGCTCCAGCATAAGAGCGTCTATCCCTACGGCTGGCTGGCGGGGAACTCGATCCTGACGGCGATCGGCCAGGACTCGGTGGCGGTGACGCCGCTGCAGCTCGCCACGGCCTACAGCGCGATCGCGAACGGGGGAAAGCTCTGCCGGCCCCACCTGGCGGACCACATCGAAACCCCCGACGGCAAGACCGTGAAGACCATGACGCCCAAGTGCCACTCGATCCCTTTCACCGCCCAGCAGATCCAGTTCGTCCGGGGAGCGCTGACGGGCGTGACCACCGCCGGCGGGACGGCGGGGACCGCGTTCGCCGGGTTCCCGATCGCCGTCGCGGGCAAGACGGGTACCGCTCAGCGTCCGCCGTTCCAAGACACCGCGTGGTTCGCCGGGATGGCACCCGCCGGCGCCCCCAAGTACGTGGTGGTTGCGATGGTCGAACAGGGAGGGTTCGGTGGTAGCACGGCCGCGCCCATCGTTCGCCACATCATGGAAGGGCTGTTCCACCTGCCGCAGACCAATCCCATCAAAGCGGGTCCCTGATGGACCTGGTGGCGGGGCGCGCATTCGCCGATGAACGCAGGCCGATCCGCCACCTGGATCCGGTGCTCCTGGTCGTTGCCGGCGTTCTCACGGTGGTCGGGCTGTTCCTCATCTACTCCGCGACCCACCTGAAGCTGGTCTCGAACGGCACCGACCCCATGTACTTCGTGAAGAAGCAGATCACCGCGATAGTGCTCGGCATCATGGTGCTGCTCCTCATCGCGATGGTGGACTACCGGTTCTTCAAGGTCTACGCGGGGTTCATCTACGCGGCGTCGTTGATCATGCTGGTCCTGGTGCGGATCCCGGGTGTGGGCACCACGGCGCTGGGTGCCCAGCGGTGGTTCCAGTTCGCCGGGTTCCAGTTCACGCCATCAGAGTTCACGAAGATCGCGCTCTGCGTCATGCTCGCCGCCATCCTGTCCGAGGTTCGCGGAGGGGAGCCGTTGCTGTCCGACACACTTCGGGTGTGTCTGGTGGCCGCCATCCCGATGGTCTTGGTCCTCCTGCAGCCGGACATCGGCACCACGATCGTCCTGACGGCGATCACCGTGGGCGTCCTGGTCGTGGCGGGCGCCAAGGGGCGGCATCTCGGCGCGATCGCGGCCGTGTCGGTCATCCTCATCGTGCTCGTGCTGCACCTGGGGATCATCAAGGACTACCAACTCGCCCGGCTGCGCGTGTTCTTCGATCCCTCCCATGCCACGCCCGACCTGCTGTACAACAAGCAGCAGGCCGAGATCACGGTGGGCGCCGGCGGTTTGACGGGCGCCGGCTACCTCAACGGAACTCAGACGAACCTCAGCTTCGTGCCGGAGCAGTACACGGACTTCATCTTCACGGTCCTGGGAGAGGAGTTCGGGTTCCTCGGCACCATGACGGTTCTGATCCTGTTCGCGATCCTCATCTGGCGAGCCATCCGGATCAGCTACTTAGCGAAGGATCCGTTCGGGACCTACGCGGCGGCCGCCGTCGCGTCGATGTTCGCGGTGCAGATGTTCGTGAACGTGGGGATGGTGATCGGGATCATGCCGATCACCGGGATCCCGCTCCCGATGGTGAGCTACGGCGGAACAGCCACCATCGCGAACCTGGCCGGCATCGGGCTGCTGCTCAATATCCACATGCGCCGATTCAAGTAGGGGTCAACCGGCCAAAGCCAGTGTCCACAGGAAGACCGAACCATCGGGGCCGGTCCGCTCCAGCGTCACGTCGCCGTCCATGGCCCTGGCGGACATCCGAGCGAGCGCCAGTCCAAGACCCGCCCCCTGGTGCGTCCTGGTATTGAGCCCCTCTCCCTGTTCCATGGGGGCGAACATCCGCTCGACGAGTTCGGGGTCGATGCCTGGCCCGCGGTCCGACACCCGCACCTCCGGAGAGTTCCCACGGAGCGAAACGCGGACCGTCACGGCCTGATCGGGGGGGGAGAAGGCGACCGCGTTCTCGACCAGCTCCTCCAAGATCCGGCACGCCGCTTGCCTGTTGAGGCTGGCCATCAGCGGAGCGACGGGGGCATCGACGATCACGCGGTCGTGATCTTCGGCGACCGCTTGCGCAACGTCGACCACGTCGGCCCATTCGGTCATCCCGGCCTCCATCGCCGCTTCGAACCGCTCGACCAGGCGGGACAGGTCCTGGGCGCGGGCGATCAGGCGTTCCCGCATCTCCATGCGCTCGGGCTCGGTGGCGCTCGGATGTCCCATGGTCTGGGCCATGCCCAGGATCACGGTGACCGGCGTCCGGAGCTCGTGCCCGAGCCGGGAGACGAGTTCGTGCCTGCGGGCCGCCCGTTCCAGGAGGGCTTCCTGTGCGATCTCCAGCTGGCGGATCCGGCGACGTTCGCGCTCCAGCGCCTCGGTCAGCTCCTCGATGACGGACGGAGTGACCTCCGGTGAGATCACGCCGCCTCCGCTTGCGGCGGCGTGCACAGCGTTCAGGATCTCGTCGCCTCGAGAGTCCTTGAGGACGTATCCGGACGCGCCGGCGACGAGCATGTCGCGGACCGCCCGCTGGTCGTCGTTACCGGTGAGCGCCACAACGCCGATCCGTGGATCGAGAGCCTTCAGACGCCGCGTGGTCTCGATCCCATCCATGTCCGGCATCCGCACGTCCATGAGCACCACATCCGGCACCGTGGTTCGAACCATGGTGATCGCGTCCCGGCCGCTCGCGGCCTGGCCGACGACCAGAAGGTCGTCCGTGTCCAGGAGCGTCTGAAGCGAATCGCGGAACCCGGCATTGTCGTCCACCACGAGCACGCGCACGCGTGAAGTGAGGGCGGTCGATCTCCTCTGGGCCATAGAGGCAGTGTCGGGGTCAGCGCCCGGCATGCCTATCGGCCGGTGGGGCCGTTTCCGTTGGGGGACAAGGAACTCCGTCCCTGGTCACAGGTGACTAGGTCGAGAGATAGATGCGCCGGATAGCAATGGGGGCGCCGTTCGGCTGCTATCCTCTCTCGCAGACGTGCCTGCCAGGCCGCAGCCCTCCGAAGCGGCGCCCCGGCAGGATCGAAGGAAAGTCGAGGTGGCGCGCGACCGCGCCGCGAGCGTGCGAACGTACGCAGCGGGACGGACGGTACGCGAGCGCCGGGGTCAGGACGTTCCGGGTGCGCGGTAACGCGCGCGCGACCGGTGCGCGGCGGGCGGACCGCCACAGCACGGGCGCACGGACCGGCGAGAGCCGGTGACGCACACGTACCCATACGCTCCAGCCCGGTCGGCCCCCTCGCCTCGAGCGAAGGGAGAGCTCCTGATGGATCGGGAGACAGAGGTTCAGGCGTTCACACCGTCCGAACCGGCACCACCAGCATCAACCGTGCCGGCGGCAACCACGCCCGCGACGACCTCGGAGAAGTCCGAGACCCCGGAGGCCGCTCCTGCGGCGGCGCGGCCCAGGCCCGCCGGGCCGAAGTTCGGTATCCAGGAGCCCGCGGTGATCAGGCGTGTTGCGCGAGCGCCGATCCCACCCCCGCCCGACCCGGAGTTCGATGAGCGCTCGGATGATGGCGCCGGGGAAGGGACGGACACCGCGGCTCGGCGGCATCGGGGCGGGCGCGGCCGTGGCGGCCGCGGCCCCAGCGCGCCGGACTCCGGCACCGACGTATCCACGTCCTCCGGCGAGGCGGACGACCGCGAACGACCAGTATCGGCGCCCCGAACACGAGCACCTCGAACCACCTCAGAGGGGGCCGAGCGCGCCCCGCAGCCCGAGCGTCAGCGCCCCCCACGCGCACGGGCCGGAGCGGAGACATCCATCGATCCAGCCGCCCCTTCGAGCGACATGGCGAACACGACGGAGACCGAGGGCGCAGATGCCGAGGGGACCGGCGCCCCTCGACGTCGGAGCCGGGGAGGTCGCGGACGCGGGAAGGGCGGCGGACAGGGCCAGGCTCAACGCCAGGGCCAGGGTTCGCGGTCCACGACCGCCGGCGACGACGAGGCACCGATGAACGACCCCCTCGACACGCAGCGCGAGGATGCGTTGCCCGATCAGGATGCTCGCGGACCGGACGCCTCCCCCCGCCGCCGGAGCCGGACTCGAGCGGCCCCACGTCGGTGGCCCCCTGCGCGCAAGATGCGACCACCGACGTGGCAGCAACCAACGAAGAGACGGCAGCAAACGCGCGCAAGGGGAACATCGGCGGAGGGT
>JANXVR010000103.1 GCA_025351565.1 Actinomycetes bacterium | reverse complement strand
GCCCCGAGCCCGGAGCCGCCCGGAAGCGGCTGCTATGCTCGCTGCGGGAATCTTCCCCTTTAAGTCCGGCCCCGCGAGGCCGGGAAGGGAGTCGAACATGAACCACAACCGGTGCGCCTTCTCGCCTGCTCGAGGGGGCGTTGTCGTTTTCCGGGGGGGATCGTGACCCCGAGGCTGCTGGACGCGGACGACGTCCGCCGCGCTCTGACCCGGATCTCGCACGAGATCCTCGAGCGGGACAAAGGGGCCGGATCCCTGGTCCTGGTGGGGATCGCCAACCGGGGCGACGCCCTCGCCGAGCGGCTGGCCGCGGAACTAGCCCGGATCGAAGGGGCGCAGGTTCCCATCGGAGTCCTGGACATCACGTTCTACCGCGACGACATCGGCCTGAACGCCGAGGCTCCCGAGGTGCACGAGACGCGGATCCCGTTCGATATCAGCGGCAAGACCGTCATCCTGGTCGACGACGTGCTCTTCACCGGCAGGACGATCCGGGCCGCCATGGATGCGCTCATGGACTTCGGCCGCCCGCGCAAGATCCAGCTCGCGGTCCTGGTCGACCGGGGCCATCGCGAGTTGCCCATCCGCGCCGACTTCGTGGGCAAGAACGTGCCGACCAAGCGCGAGGACGACGTCCGCGTCTTGGTCCAGGAGATGGACGGCGAGGACGCCGTCATCGTGGAGGTTCGATGAACAAACACCTGCTGTCGATGCATGACCTCACGGCCGAGGACGTCCTGCGGGTCCTGGACACCGCCGAATCCTTCCGCGAGGTCGGAACCCGCGTGATCAAGAAGGTTCCTGCCCTCCGCGGCCGCACGGTCGTGAACTTCTTCCTCGAGAACTCCACCCGGACCCGGATCAGCTTCGAGTTGGCGGCCAAGCGCCTGTCGGCCGATGTCATCAATTTCAGCGCCAGCGGCTCCAGCGTCTCAAAGGGTGAGTCGCTGAAGGACACCGCGCTCACCCTCCAGGCCATGGGGGCCGACGCCGTGGTGATCCGCCATTCGTCCAGCGGGTCGCCCCACCAGCTGACGAAGTGGATCAGCGGATCGGTCATCAACGCCGGCGACGGCACCCACGAGCACCCGACGCAGGCACTGCTGGACCTCTACACGATGCGCGAGAAGCTGGGCCGGCTCGAGGGTCTCCGCGTGGCCATCCTGGGCGACGTCCTGCATTCGCGCGTCGCGCGCTCCTTGAGCTTCGGACTGGTGAAGATGGGGGCGGAGGTCACGCTCGTCGGCCCGCCGACGCTGATCCCGCCGGACGCCTCGGCCTGGGGGGTCCAGGAGAGCTACGACATCGAGAGCGTCCTGCCCAAGCTGGATGTCTGCTACGTGCTCCGGGTGCAGAAGGAACGTCAGCGACTCGAGTACTTCCCGAGCGTTCGCGAATACTCGCGGCTGTTCGGTCTGACCACGGGGCGGGTCGGCCTGCTCCCGGAGGGTGCGTTGATCATGCACCCGGGCCCGATGAACCGCGGCGTGGAGATCGACTCGGACGTCGCGGACCTGCCCAGTTCCATGATCGAGGAACAGGTGACGAACGGGATCGCCATCAGGATGTCGCTCCTCTACCTCTTGCTGGGCGGCAGCGGCGGGGGAGGGGAGCCGGCGGATGAGTGACCAGATCCTGATCCGCGGAGCCCGGGTGATGGACCCGGCGAGCGGCCGCGATGAGACGACCGACGTGCTGGTGGGCCGCGGCGTCATCGCCGAGATCGGCCGGGGACTCGCCGACGACGGCGCCGAGGTTCTGGACGCAGCCGGCTTGATCGTCGCCCCGGGGTTGGTCGACCTCCACACGCACCTGCGCGAGCCAGGTGAGGAACACAAGGAGACCATCGCCACCGGTACCCGTGCCGCAGCCGTGGGCGGGTACACGGCGGTGAGCTCCATGGCGAACACCGACCCGGTAACCGATCACGCCGCGATCGTGGCGGAGATCCGTGAGAAGGCGGCGCAGGCCGGCCTGGCCGACGTCTTCCCCGTGGGCGCGGTCACCAAGGGGCTCGAGGGCGAGTCGCTCGCCGAGATGGGCGAGATGGTCGCTGCCGGGGTCCGGGTGTTCAGCGACGACGGGCGCGCGGTTCCCACCGCCCGGATGCTGCGCAACGCCCTGACGTACGCGCGCGCCTTCCCGATCGGCGTGGTCATCGCCGACCACTGCGAAGAGCCCTCCCTGGTCGAACGCGGCCAGATGCACGAAGGGGTGAACTCCTACAGCTTGGGCCTGGCCGGCCGTCCGGCGGAGGCCGAAGAGATCATGGTGGCGCGTGACATCGCGGTCGCCCGGCTCACAGGAGGGCGCATCCACATCTGTCACCTCTCGGCGGCCAGGGCAGTGGCGTTGGTGGGAGAGGCCAAGGCGGACGGCGTACGGATCACGGCTGAGGTCACCCCGCACCACCTGACGTTCACCGACGAAGACCTCCTCACCTACGACTCGAACTTCAAGATGCATCCCCCCCTCCGTTCGGCGGACGACAGGGCGGCGCTGGCCGCGGGCCTTGCGGACGGAACCATCGACGCGATCGCCACCGATCACGCTCCCCACGCGGTCGAGGAGAAGGAATCGGAGTTCGATCTGTCGCCTCCGGGGACGATCGGGCTGGAGACGGCACTGGCCGCCGTCCTGACGCACGCCGTGGCGCCGGGCCATGTGACGCTGATGCGCGCGCTGGAGGCGATGACGTCCGCCCCGGCCCGGATCCTGGGCGCCGAAGGTCACGGCGGCCCAATCGAGGCCGGCCGCCCGGCCAACCTGGTCGTCTTCGACCCGAACGAGGAGTGGCTCGTCGAGGCGCCGTTCGTGTCGAAGGCTCGCAACTGCGCGTTCCTCGGGAAACGGCTCACCGGCCGGGTTCGGTACACCATGCTGCGGGGAGACCTGACGGTTGCCGACGGGAAGGCCACGAGGTGAGGGGACCGACGGCGCTCCTGGCGCTCGAAGACGGTTCGGTGTTCACGGGAACGGCGTTCGGCGCCGAGGGCGAGACGTTCGGCGAGGCGGTCTTCAACACGGGGATGGCCGGGTACCAGGAGGTGCTGACCGATCCTTCCTACGCGGGACAGATCGTGGCCATGACGTCGCCGCATCAGGGCAACTACGGCATGAACCGCGAGGATCCGGAATCCACGAAGGTCCAGGTCGCCGGGTTCGCGGTTCGTGAGGCCAGTCGCAGGGCGTCCTCGTGGCGGGCCGGCGGAACCCTGCAGCACGATCTTGCCGCCGACGGCGTCGTCGGCATCGAAGGGATCGACACGCGGAGGCTGACGCTGCTGCTTCGCGAGCGTGGCGCGATGCGCGCCGCCGTGAGCACCCGGGACCTTGATCCTGGATCCTTGGTCACGCGGGCGCAAACCTCCGCCGGGATGACCGGGGCCGACCTGGCCAAGGCGGTGAGCGTGGACGTGCCGTTCGAAGCGGCGGCTCTGTTCGGCGCGGCCTCCACCGAGCTCGGTCGCGTGTTCCGGGTTGCGGCCTACGACTTCGGCATGAAGCGCACCATCTTGCGGCTCCTCGCCGCGAACGGGATCGAGTGCACGGTCTACCCGGCCGAGACGCCTGCGGGAACGATCGCCGCGGGCGACTACGACGGGGTGTTCCTCTCCAACGGTCCCGGCGACCCGAGCGCCACCACCTACGGCGTATCCGCCGCGCGCGAACTCCTGGGCAAGGTCCCGATCTTCGGCATCTGTCTGGGGCACCAGCTCCTCGGGCTCGCGCTCGGTGGGCGCACCTACAAGATGAAGTTCGGTCATCGGGGCGTGAATCAACCGGTGAAGCACATGCAGACCGGTGCCGTGGAGATCACGAGCCACAATCACGGCTTCGCGGTCGACCCCGGCGGATGGGCGAAGAACACCGAGGGGGAGGCGCTCACGGACCTCGGGAAGGTGGCCTTCACCCACTGGAACCTGAACGACCAGACTTTGGAGGGGCTCCGCTGCCTGGACGTACCGGCGTTCAGCGTGCAGTACCACCCGGAAGCGGCGCCGGGTCCGCACGACTCCCGGTACCTCTTCCAGGACTTCCGCGACCTGATGGAGCGCGCCTGATGCCGCGGCGAACCGACCTGCATAAGATCGTCCTCATCGGTTCGGGGCCCATCGTCATCGGGCAGGCGTGCGAGTTCGACTACTCGGGGACCCAGGCCTGCAAGGTGCTCAAGGACGAGGGCTTCGAGGTGGCGCTCGTCAACTCCAACCCCGCCACGATCATGACCGACCCCCAGTTTGCCGATCGGACCTACATCGAGCCGCTCGAACCCGACCACGTGCTCCGGATCCTGGAGCGCGAACGGCCCGATGCGCTCCTTCCGACCGTCGGCGGTCAGACCGGGCTCAACGTGGCCGTCGCGCTGGCGGAGTCGGGCGACCTCGACCGTCTGGGGATCGAGCTCATCGGTGCGAAGCTCGACGCCATCCACCGCGCCGAGGACCGCAGCGGTTTCAAGGAGGCGATGCTCGCTGCCGGGCTCGATGTCCCGCGGGCCGGCGTGGCGCGTTCGCTGGAGGACGCCCTGGCGCTCGGCGTGTCCATCGGATACCCGCTCATCGTCCGGCCCTCGTTCACGCTCGGAGGCGGTGGCTCCGGGTTCGCGGCAACGCCCGGCGAACTCGAGGCGCTGGCTTCCCGTTCGCTCGAGATCAGCCCGGTCGGCGAGATCCTGGTGGAGGAGTCGATCGCCGGGTGGAAGGAGTTCGAGCTGGAGGTCATGCGCGATGCTGCGGACAACGTCGTCATCATCTGCTCGATCGAGAACGTGGACCCACTGGGGGTGCACACGGGGGACTCGATCACGGTGGCGCCGGCGCAGACGCTGACGGACCGGGAGTACCAGGCGATGCGCGATGCGGCCATCGCCTGCATCCGCGCGATCGGCGTGGAGACGGGCGGTTCGAACGTGCAGTTCGCGGTGGACCCGCTCTCCGGGCGTCAGGTGCTGATCGAGATGAACCCACGGGTCTCCCGTTCGAGCGCGCTGGCGTCCAAGGCGACCGGGTTCCCGATCGCGAAGATCGCGGCGCTCCTGGCGGTCGGTTATCACCTGGACGAGATCACCAACGACATCACGGGCGCAACCCCGGCGAGCTTCGAACCTTCGATCGACTACACGGTCGTGAAGATCCCGAGGTTCGCGTTCGAGAAGTTCCCAGAGGCAGACCCCAGGCTCACATCGACGATGAAGTCCGTCGGCGAGACCATGGCCATCGGCCGGACGTTCAAGGAAGCGCTCGGCAAGGCGTGGCGCGGGATCGAGAAGACCGGGTTCGACCTGGGCTGGGCGACGGCGCCCGGCGATGCGGACCCCGCCGCCCTCTTGGAGCGGCTCGCGGATGGCGCCGAGGGCCGGCTCTTCCTGGTTGAGGCCGCGCTCCGGGCCGGGTTCACCGTGGATCAGGTCGCGAACGCTTCGAAGATCGATCTGTGGTTCGTCGATCAGATCGCCGAGGTGGTGGAAGAGGCCATGCTGCTGGACGGCCGTCCGTTGCACACGCTGGGCGCCGCGGAACTGCGCAGTGCCAAGCGGGCGGGTCTCTCGGACGGACGGATCGCGTCCCTGTCGGGCGCCACGGAGGCCGCGGTTCGTCGGCACCGCGACGCCCTCGGCGTCGCTCCGGTGTTCAAGACGGTCGACACGTGCGCCGGGGAGTTCCCCGCGCTCACGCCGTACCACTACTCGACCTATGAAGACGACTCCGAGGTCCGGCCCGCTGCGCGGCCCCGGGTGCTCATCCTCGGAGCCGGTCCGAACCGGATAGGCCAGGGCATCGAGTTCGACTACGCGTGCGTCCACGCGGCGTTCGCGCTGGAGGAGGCGGGGTTCGAATCAGTCATGGTGAACTCGAACCCGGAAACCGTTTCCACCGACTACGACACCGCCAGCCGCCTCTACTTCGAGCCGCTCACCGCCGAGGACGTCCTGGCGGTCTGTCACGCCGAACAGCCCGTCGGTGTCATCGTGCAGTTCGGCGGGCAGACGCCGCTCCGCCTGGCCAAGACCATCCGTGAAGAAGGGTTCGTCATCCTGGGCACGAGCCCCGAGGCCATCGACCTCGCCGAGGACCGCGGGAAGTTCGCGGAGATCCTGGCTGAGCTCGACATCCCAGCGCCGCTGCACGGTGAGGCGCGGACGCTGGAAGAGGGTCGCATCATCGCCGAGCGGATCGGGTTCCCGGTGGTGGTTCGGCCCAGCTACGTCCTCGGCGGTCGGGCGATGGAGATCGTGTACGACGCCGACGATCTGGAGCGATTCGTACGCTCGGCCGCCGAAGCCTCGCCAGACCATCCGGTGCTCATCGACCGCTTCCTTGAAGGGGCCATCGAGGTCGACGTCGATGCCGTGTGCGACCAGGCCGGGGACGTCTTCATCGGCGCGGTCATGGAGCACATCGAAGAGGCGGGCGTGCACTCCGGCGACTCCTCGTGTCAGATCCCGCCCGCCACGCTCTCCGACGAGGAACTCGACCTGATCGAAGACATCACCCGCCGGCTGGCCCGGCGCCTGGGCGTGGTGGGGCTCCTCAATCTGCAACTCGCGGTGAAGGACGAGAAGATCTGGGTGATCGAGGCGAACCCGCGCGCGTCCCGAACGGTGCCGTTCGTGAGCAAGGTTATCGGGGTCTCTCTGGCCCGCGTGGCGACGTTGGTGCTGGCAGGGCGTCCGCTGGCGCAGTTGGGAGCGGAAGGGGTCCTGCCGGCTGACCCGCAGCATTACCGACGGCTCCCCTACACCAGCGTGAAGGCTGCGGTCCTTCCCTTCGGCCGCTTCCCGGGGGTGGACACGGTCCTGGGACCGGAGATGAGATCGACGGGTGAGGTCATGGGGATCGATGCGGACTCGGGGATGGCGCTGGCGAAGGCGTTCATCTCCAGTGGCGCGGGACTGCCGACCGGTGGGACCGCCTTCGTCTCGGTGGCCAATCGCGACAAGCGCGCCATCGTGTTCCCCGCGAAGCGGCTCGCGGATCTGGGCTTCCGGCTGCTGGCCACCGGCGGCACAGCCGGCGTGCTTCAGCGCGCCGGCATCCCGGTGGAACGCGTGGCCAAGGTGAGCGAGGGCGGCGCGAACGTGGCCGAACGGATCAGATCCGGGGAGGTCGATCTGGTCATCAACACGCCGTTCGGCCGGGGAGCGCGGACCGACGGCTACTTCATCCGGACCGCGTCCGCTGCCGCCGGGGTTCCGTGCATCACGACGCTGCCGGGGGTGTTCGCTGCGGTGCGGGGGATCGAGGCGCTGCTGGGCGGGCCCACCGAGCCGCGGTCGATCCAGGAACACCATGCCGATGCCGCCGCCGGTCCTCGCCAGGCTCGGCTCACATTCGATCAGGCAGCGGTTCGCGTGGCGGGCGAGGGTGCGTAGATGAAGCGTGTTCGTGCGGAAGTGCTGTCCGCCCGGAGACTGGGCGAGTATCACTCGCTGACCATCGTCGCGCCGGAGATCGCCGAACGGGCGCGACCGGGACAGTTCATCGGCGTCCGCATGCCGGCGGGCCGGGAGTTCCTCCTTCGGCGGAACTTCGCGATCCACCAGGCCTCCAGGCGCGGCGGATGGGCAGGGACGGTGGAGTTCTGCTTCGAGCCCCACGGCCCCGGGACGCAGTTGCTCGGGCAGGCGAAGGCGCACGAGTTCCTCGACGTGATCGGCCCCCTGGGGAAAGGGTTCGCCTATCCGAAGAAGCTGACGAACTGCTTGCTCATCGCCGAAGGACACGGGGCGGCGTCCATCTACTTCCTAGCGCAGGAACTGATCGCGCGTGGCAAACGCGTGGACATGATCATCGGGGCGGCCTCCTTCGCATCGGTCTTCAAACCGATCGAGGGCAAGCGCCTATCCCAAACGATCACCATCGTGACGGCGGATGGTTCTCTGGGCGAGAGAGGCTCCGTGCTGGAGGCGCTCCCTGCCATGGTTGAGAAGACCGGGACGGAGGTCGTCTACGCGGCGGCGCCCACCCGCTCACTTGAACGGATCGCCGCCTTCTGCCGGGAACGCCGCCTTCCCGCGCAGGTTGCGGTTGAAGAGCGGTTCGGGTGCGGGCTGGGGCTCTGCTTCAGCTGCGTGGTGCCGGTCGCGCGTAAGGACGGCACCGGCTACGACAACCTGCGCGCCTGCGTCGACGGACCTGTGTTCAATCCCGCCCGGGTGCTCTGGGACCGTTGGCTGGCCGAGGAACCTCAGATGCTCCCGACCCCGCCCGAGGGATTGCCGGTGGTGCGCGAATGGCCGGGGTAAGACGGAGCCTCAGCGTTGAGCTGGGCGGCATGACCATCGCCACCCCCGTCATGGTCGCAGCGGGCTGCGCGGGTACAGGCCGTGAGTGGACGGGGTTGGTCGACGTCCACAAGGTGGGCGCGGTCGTCAGCCGGACCGTGACGCTGGTCGCCAGGAAGGGCACCCCGACCCCGCGCGTCTCCGAATCGCCCTCGGGCATCGTCTGGGAGACCGGCTTGCAGAACCCCGGCATAGGATCGTTCCTCGAAGAGGAACTGCCCCGGTTGGTGCGGGCCGGCGCTCCGGTGGTTGTCTCCATCGGTGGGAGCACCATGGAGGAGTTCGTCCGGCTCACGAGCACCCTCCAGGGGCGCCCGGATGTTTCCGCGATCGAGATCCACCTGTCGGGCCCCGACGATGAACTGGGCCGGGAGGTCCTGGGTGACCGCGCCGACCGCGCCGCGGAGGTCTGTGGTGCGGTCGCCCGCATGTCACGCGTGCCGGTGTTCGCCAAGCTGCCCTCCGTGGGCGCCGGCGTGGTGGAGGTCGCGACCGCCGTGGCCCGCGCCGGCGTCACCGGCCTCACGCTCTGTTCGCCCCCCAGGGCCCTGGCCGTCGACGCGGCGTCGCTCGCTCCCGATCTGGGTTCGGTCACGGGCTGGCTGTCGGGTCCGGCGCTCCGGCCGCTCACGCTGCGCGCGGTGTTCGATGTGGCACGCGCGCTGCCCGATCTGCCGGTGATCGCCGTCGGCGGTGTGCGCACCGGCGAGGACGCGGTCGAGATGCTGCTTGCGGGTGCGTGGGCGGTGCAGGTTGGCACTGCGGCGCTGGTCGATCCCATCGCGCCGGTCGAGATCGCGCAAGGAGTTGCCCGGTACCTCAAAGGCAAGGGCCTGGCATCGCCGAACGACATCCGTGGACGGCTACGAGTTCCCGATGGGTTCGATCCGTCGGGGGAGGGAGCTCACCGATGATCCCTCGTCCCGATCTGCCGTTGATCGTGGCGCTTGACGTCTCCGACGTGGAGGTTGCGGACGAGCTGGCGAGTCGTCTCGCGCTGGAGGTCGGGATGCTGAAGGTGGGGCTAGAGCTGTTCTGGGCCGGCGGGCCGGAGGCCGTGCAGCGCATCGTATCTCACGCATCCGTGTTCGTTGACTCTAAGCTTCACGACATCCCCAACACCGTGGAGAGAGCCTCGGCCAACATCGCGCGCCTGGGCGTGGCGATGTTCAACGTGCACGCGCTCGGCGGTGAGGCGATGATGCGCGCGGCGCTCGAGGGCGCGAAGCGTGGCGCCGACAGCGCGGGCGTTCCCATGCCGCTCGTCATCGCGGTGACGGTGCTGAGCAGTCAGTCCGGCGAAGACCTCGCGAGCCCGGCGTCGCTAGCCTTCGAAGCGAAGACGTCCGGCCTTGACGGTGTCGTGGTTTCGGGGGCCGACGTCAAGGACGTGCGAGCCGCGTGCGGAGACGCGTTCTGCTTGGTCGTGCCGGGCATCCGGCCGAAGGGTGCGAACGGTCACGACCAGATCCGTGTCCTTCACCCCCGCGAAGCCGTCGAACTCGGCGCCGACTACCTGGTGGTCGGCAGGCCGATCATCGATGCCGCCGATCCCGTCGGCGTGGTTCGCGGGATCCTGCGCGACCTCCGCTGAGGCCGCCTGTCGGTACCACGCCCGTCCCCTTGGCGACCTGCGAACTCGCGTTGTTCACGGCGGCGCGTGGTGCGTATACTCGCGGCGTTCCCGACCAGACCTCCGAGTGAAGGAGCGCGACATGGCTCTACCCACCCTCACCCCTGAACAGCGCATGCAGGCTCTTGCCAAGGCAGCGGTCGCGCGGAAGAAGCGCGCAGAACTCAAGGGAGAACTGAAGTCCGGCAAGAAGAACCTCAAAGACGTCTTGTCCAGGGCGGGTGATGACACCGTCGGCAAGATGAAGGTGTCCAACGTCCTCGAATCTCTTCCCGGCGTTGGCAAGGTCCGCGCCCAGAAGATCATGGAAGAACTCGACATCTCGGCGAGCCGCCGCGTTCGTGGTCTCGGCGCGAAACAGCGCGAGATGCTCCTCGAGAAGTTCAAGAAGTAACGCTCCCTTGGCCGAGCGCCGAGGGCGTCTGATCGTCATCGCCGGCCCCTCCGGGGTCGGGAAGGGGAGCCTGGTGAAGGAGCTCCGTTCCCGAGACCCGGAGGGGTTAGCGCTTTCTATCTCCGCCACCACCCGGGCCCCTCGAGCCGGGGAGGTGCCGGGGAAGGACTACTTCTTCGTGAGCGACCGGGCTTTCCAGCGGATGATCGACGCCGGAGAGCTCCTGGAATGGGCCGACGTCTTTGACAACCGCTACGGCACGCCGAAGGAGTACGTCGAATCGCACCTGGACGAGGGGACGGACGTGCTCCTTGAGATCGATGTGGTGGGCGCGGGCGAGGTTCGAACGGTCCACCCTGAGGCACTCCTCGTCCTGTTGGCTCCGCCCTCGATGGACGAGCTGGCTCGGCGGTTGCGCGGCCGAGGGACGGAATCTGAGGACAGGATCGAGCGGCGCCTGGCCAAGGCCGCGTGGGAGCTGGATCAGGCGCCCTGGTTCGATCACGTGGTGGTCAACGACGACCTGGTCCATGCGTCGTCGCAGGTCGCTGCTATCATCGAGGCATCCCGCCACCAGCGGCTCTGACGCCTGACCAAAGGGAGTTCTCCCCATGATCGAACCCAAGATCGACGATCTGCTCGCAGCCGTCGATTCCAAGTACACGCTCGTGCTCCTGGCGGCCAAGCGCGCCCGTGAGATCAACTCCTACTACAACCAGCTCGGAGAGGGTCGCGGTGAGTTCGTTCCGCCGCTGCTCGAGACCGGCGGCCTGACGAACAAGCCGCTCTCGATCGCCCTTCAGGAGATCGCGGAAGGGAAGATCGACTACGAGCGAACCGAGGAGCCCGCGGCCGAGTAGCCCGCTAGAAGGTCGCCGCATCCTCTTGGGGGTGACCGGCGGCATCGCGGCCTACAAATCGGTGCATCTCGCCCGGCTGCTCGGCGAGGCCGGAGCAGAGGTCCAAACCGTGCTCACGGCCGCCGCCACGAGGTTCGTCGGCGCGGACACGTTCTCCGGCCTGACCGGCTTCCCCGCGCACGTCTCCCTGTGGGAGCAGCCCGGCGAGGTGCTCCACGTCCGGATGGCGCACGAAGCCGACATGGCCATCGTCGCCCCGGCCACGGCGAACATCATCGCGAAACTGGCGCACGGCATCGCCGACGATCTCTTGACCGCCACACTGTTGGAGGCGCGGTGCCCGATCCTGATCGCCCCGGCCATGCACACCGGGATGTGGGAGCACCCGGCCACCCGCGGGAACGTGTCGATCCTTGCGAGCCGTGACGTCCGCTTCGTCGGCCCCGAGTCAGGGTCGCTCGCGCACGGCGACGAGGGAGTCGGGCGCCTCGCCGAGCCTGAGGCCATCTTCGCGGCCGCCACCGAACTCGCGGGCGGCCGGCGCGACCTGGAGGGGCGCCGCATCCTCATCACCGCCGGGCCGACCCACGAACCGATCGATCCCGTTCGCTTCCTCGGGAACCGCTCCAGCGGAAAGATGGGTGTGGCCCTGGCCACCGAGGCCGCAGCCCGCGGCGCCGACGTCATCTTCGTGCTCGGGCCCGGCACCGTTTCGCCCCCGCCGGGTGTGCAGACCGTGAACGTAACCACGGCCCAGGAGATGCGCGACGCCGTCCTCGAGACGTTCCCGGAGGCGGACGCCGTCATCATGGCGGCCGCCGTCGCGGACTTCCGCCCGAAGAAGGTCACCCCCGGGAAGATCAAGAAGGAAGACGGGATGCCGGAGCTCATCCTCGAGCCGACGCCCGACATCCTCAGTGAACTCGGCCGGACGCGGACGCGTCAGCTGCTGGTCGGGTTCGCCGCCGAGACGACCGGCGTAGAGGAAGCCGGCAGGGAGAAGCTCCGCCGGAAGGGTCTGGATCTGGTGGTGGCGAACCTGGTCGGGCAGGGCGGCACCGGCTTCGGCTCCGATACGAACGAAGCTGCCATCCTGAGCGCGGACGGCGAGGACGAGCCGCTGCGCCCGTGGACGAAACGGGACCTCGCCCAGGCTGTGCTGGACCGCGTGGCCGCTCTGTTCGAGATCCGCTGACGTCTGTCGGTCCCGGCGGATACACTCGCGCCATCATGACCCAGCGCCATCTATTCTCGTCTGAATCCGTCACCGAGGGCCACCCGGACAAGCTCGCCGACCAGATCAGCGACGCCATCTTGGACGCGCTCCTCGCCGAGGATCCGATGAGCCGTGTCGCGTGCGAGACGCTCGTCACCACGGGGCTCGTGGTCGTGGCGGGCGAGATCACCACCCGTGGCTATGTGGACATCCCGGCCGTGGTCCGCACCACCGCCACGGACATCGGCTACACGGACGCGAAGTTCGGGCTCGATGGGGAAACCTGCGGGGTCGTCACGTCCATCCAGGAGCAGTCGGCCGATATCGCGGTAGGTGTCGATCACGCGCTGGAGGAACGGACCGAGCATTCGCACGACGGTCTGGATGCCCTTGGGGCGGGAGACCAGGGGATGATGTTCGGGTTCGCGTGCCGCGAGACAGAAGAGCTCATGCCGCTTCCCATCGCCATGGCCCACCGGCTCAGCCGGCGCCTCGCCGACGTCCGCAAAGCGGGCGTCGTGCCGTATCTGCGGCCCGACGGGAAGAGCCAGGTGTCTATCGAGTACCGCGATGGCAAACCCGTCCGTGTGGACACGGTGCTCATCTCGGTTCAGCACCGGGAGGAGGTCGACGTCGACACCCTGCTGCGCCCCGACATCGAAGCGGAGGTCATCGACCCGGTCCTTCGCGAGTTCGGTGAGCTCGATGCCACGACCGTTCGCGTCCTGGTGAATCCGACGGGAAGGTTCGAGATCGGTGGACCGAAGGCCGACACCGGACTCACCGGGCGGAAGATCATCGTGGACACCTACGGCGGGTACGCGCCGCACGGCGGTGGCGCCTTCAGTGGCAAGGACCCCACGAAGGTAGATCGCTCGGGTGCCTACATGGCCCGGTATGCCGCGAAGAACATCGTCGCCGCGGGGCTCGCCGACACGTGTCAGCTGCAGATCGCCTACGCGATCGGTACGGCGCATCCGGTCTCGATCCTCGTGGAGACGTTCGGCACGGAGCAGGTCGATCCGGCGAAGCTCGAGGAGGCGTTACGGCAGGTGTTCGACTTCCGCCCCGCGGCCATCATCCGGGACCTGGACCTGCGGCGCCCCATCTATCGGGAGACGGCCGCCTACGGGCACTTCGGACGCAAGGAGTTCCCCTGGGAGGCGACCGACCGCGTCGACGATCTTCGCCGCGCCGTCGGATAGCCTGAACGGTCCCGTCGCGGTCTGCGTGGACAGGCCGCTCCTCTCGCTGGATCGTTCCTTCACCTACCTGCTGGCCCCCGAACTGGAGGCCGGCCTCGGTTCCCTGGTGCAGGTGCCCTTCAATGGCAAGCTCACGCGTGGCTGGATCCTGGGTCCAGCGGAGGAACTGGGCAAGCGAACGCTTTCGGTGAAGAAGGTGGTCTCGCCGGTCCGCTTCTTCGATGCTGATGGGCTGGCGCTCGCGCGGTGGATCGGCGAACGGTATGTGGCCCCACTCGCGGCCGTGTTGGGCCGGATGACCCCACCGCGAACCGCCGGCGAAGAGACGACGACCCCGGCACCCGTGCTGCGAACGGACACGGCCGATGTCGCGTCGGTCCTGGACACCTATCAGAAAGGGTCCGATCTTCTGAGAGCCATCGACCGGGGCGAACCCGGCGCATTCCTGCTGCGCCCGGCTCCCGAGGATGAAGTGGTGGCCATCGTCGAAGCGGTCGCGCGGTGTCTGGCTGCCGAACGGACGGCCCTAGTCATCGTTCCGGAAGCCGAACCGGTCCCGGCCACGGCCGCCGCACTCTCGGCCGCATTCGGTTCACGCGTCGCCGTGTTCCTCGGGGGCTCACCTCGGCTGCGGTATCGGTTGTGGCTCTCCATCCAACGCGGTGAGCACGACGTCGTCGTGGGAACCCGTCCGGCGGTGTTCGCGCCGATCTCGAACCTCGGGCTCATCGCTGTGTCTCGCGAGTCTCACCCCGCGCATCGGGAGGATCGGGCGCCCTACTACCACGTGCGCGACGTGGCGCTCGCTCGCGCCCACCTCACCGGCGCGGTCGGGCTCCTGTCAGCGATCTGCCCTTCCTCGGACGCGGCCGCGCTCGCACTCCATGAGGTTGCACCGCCTGACCGTCGCTGGCCCCCGGTCGAGGTGGTGAAGCCCGGTCCCGAGGGCCGGGCACCGCGCCTGGTCCGCGCGCTCGGCGTGGTCCGGCGGGGCTTCGTGTACGCGCCGGTCCCCGGGGCGGGCATCGCGGCGGTGTGCCGGGCTTGCGGGCAGCCTGCCGCGTGCGCGGTGTGCGGCGGAGGGCTGCGTTCGGAGGAGGGGATCATCGCGTGTCTGGTGTGCGAGGCCCCGGGCCGATGTGCGAACTGCGGTGCACAGGACTTCGGCCTGCGCGCCGGCGGGGCCGAGCGGGTCGAAGGATGGGCCGGGCGCGCCGCCTCGGTTCCGGTGCACCGGCTTCGGAACGGGGAGACCCCGCGTCTCCCATCGGAAGGAGAGATCATCGTCGGCGGGCCCGACGACGTCCGGGACCTGGGCCCCGGCGGGCTTGATCTGGTGGCGATCCTCGACGCCGATCTTGCCGAGCGGCGTCCGGGCCTCGCTGCGCGCGAGCGGGCACTCACCACGTGGATGGAGGCCATCGGCTGGGCGCGCCCATCGGGCCGCGCGATCGTTCAGGCCACGCGCGCCAACGACCCGGCGGTGCAGGCGATGGTCAGGGGCAACCCCGATCGCTTCCACGCGGACGAGGCGGTCCGGCGCCGCGAGGCGGGCTTCCCGGTGGGAGCTCCGGTCTTCCGCGTGGCCGGCACCGCCGAGCTCCCGGAGCGGTTGCGGGGCATCGTCGATCCCATCACCTTCCTGATCTCGGTGGGTGGCGAGCGGACGGTATGCTTGCTCTCGTTGCAGCCCGGCCAGGTGGCCGCGTTCGGCCGGCAGGTCCGTGAACTCGCCGTCGCGGGTGTCGTCGAACGGGTGGAAGCCGAACCCCATCTGTAGGGACGCGGAGGATCTGGTCCACATGCTCATGCCCATCCGCACCCTCGGCGACCCTGTGCTGAAGACCCCATGCCACCCCGTCACCGTCTTCGACGACGCGCTGAAGCGGCTCGCGCAGGACATGCTCGAAACCATGTACGACGCACCCGGGGTCGGTCTCGCGGCGCCGCAGGTGGGATTGTCGAAACGCCTCTTCGTCTTCGATGACGGCGCCGGCGGCCCGCTGTTCATGGCGAACCCCGAGGTGACCGGCCGGGAGGGCGAGATCATCGAAGACGAAGGCTGCCTCTCCATCCCGGGACCCTTCCATCCGACGCCGCGCTCGGCCACGGTCGTGTGCCGCGGTCAGGATCTTGACGGTGCGTGGTACGAGCTCCCGGCCGAGGGCCTTCTCGCCAGGATCTTCCAGCACGAGACCGATCACCTGGACGGCATGCTCTACATCGACCGTCTGGACGAACAGGGCCGCCGGTCGGTGCTCGCCGATCTCCGGCGGTTCGAACTTGGGTTGGAGGAACCGCGCAAGAAGCGTGGGTTCCTTCGCGGCGAGGTCGAGTAGCCGGCCCCCGCCCAGGGCGCCACCGGTATCCTCGCGGGATGCGTCTGGTCTTCCTGGGCAACGACCCGTGGTCGGTTCCTTCACTCGAAGCCCTGGCCAGGGATCCGGGGTCCGAGGTGGCGCTGGTGATCACCAACCCACCTCGCCCGGCGGGCCGCGGATCCCGGCTGACCCCGACCGCCGTGGCGGAGGCCGGACGTCGTCTCGGGGTACCCGTCCTTGAAACCGACGGGGTCCGGGGAGGAGAGGGGTTCGATGCGATCAGGAACGCCGCGCCGGACGTGCTCGTCGTGGTTGCCTACGGCGAGCTCCTCTCGCCCGAGGTCCTCGGCCTCGCGCCGCTGGGGGCGGTGAACGTCCACTTCTCGCTCCTGCCGCGCTGGCGAGGAGCCTCGCCCGTCCAGCACGCCATCTTGGAGGGCGATCCGCGAACCGGGGTCACCGTCATGCAGATCGACCGAGGCCTGGACACCGGCCCGATCCTCGCCACGTCCGTCGAGGGCATCCGGCCGTCCGACGACGCCGGGTCACTCGGAACGCGGCTCGCCCAGGTCGGGGCTGCACTCCTACTGCGGACGCTCCCGCCGTACGGGTCGGGAACGCTGAAGCCCGCGGCCCAACCCCAGGAAGGCGCCACCCACGCACCCAAGCTGGGTGCCCGCGACCGGATCATCGACTGGAAGAGGTCCGCCCAGTCCGTCGCCGCCCGTGTCCGCGCTCTCTCACCGGACCCGGGAGCGAGCACGCGATTCCGCGGCGAAGTCTTGAAGGTGCTCCAGGCCCAGCCTTCCCAGCTCCCGCCGGGCGGCGTGCCGGCCGAACCCGGTACCGTCGTGACCGTGGACACCCAAGGCCCCGTCATCGCCGCGGGAGAGGGCTCGGTTCGGTTGACCCTGGTCGCCCCCTCGGGCAGGAGACGCATGAGCGGGGCCGACTGGGCCCGCGGAGCCCGGATCCAACCCGGCGAATCGCTCAGATGACTCCGGCAGCCCCGCGCAAGCCGCGGACCGGCGGGCGTCCACCCGGCCCCGCCGGGCGTCAGAAGTCGCGGCCCCCCGTCCCGCAGAACGCCCGGGCGATCGCCCTGGACGCCGTTCGACGGGTGATCGACGAGGGCGGGTACTCCAACCTCGTGATCCCGGGGTCCCTGGCAAGGTCGACGCTTGATCAACGCGACCGGGCCTTCGCCGCGGACATGGCCTACGGCACGATCCGCCACCTCCGCTCGCTCGATTGGGCGATCGACCAGCGGGCTTCGCGGTCGGTGAGCCGTATGACCTCGAACGTCAGGGACGTGCTCCGGCTCGGGGCCTTCCAGCTCCTGTTCGGTGGGGTTGCGCCGCACGCGGCGGTCATGGAGACCGTGAACCTGGCGTCCCCCCGCGAACGCGGGTTCGCCAACGCCGTGCTCCGCCGCCTCGCCGACGACCCTCCCGCCTGGCCGGAGGGGTCAGCCGACGATGACATCGCGATCCGCTCCGGGATGGCTCCGTGGGCCGTGCGCGAACTCCGCGCGCTCCTCGGGGATGAGGCCGAAGAAGCGGCCATGGCCTTCGCCGAACGCGGTTCGCTCTGCCTTCGAACCAATCTGTGCACGACCTCCGTTGAGGAACTCACCGCGGCCCTTGAGACCGCCGGGCACGAATCGCGCCCGGCTCCGCTCGATCCCGATTGCCTGCTCCTGGACGGCGGCGAGCCGGCGTCGTTCCCCGGCTGGGACCAGGGTTGGTTCGCGGTGCAGGACCAGGCCAGCGCGGTGGTCGTTCGGCTGCTGGACCCGCAGGCGGGGGAGCGCATCCTCGACGCGTGCGCGGGACCCGGGGGGAAGGCCTCGATGGCGGCGTGTCTGGTGGGACCCACCGGCCACGTGTTCGCCGGCGACATCCACCCTCGTCGCGCTGGGCTGGTGAAGCGTTCCGCCTCACGCCTGCGGATGGAGAACGTTTCCGCCTTCGCGCAGGACATCACCGTGCGGGCGGTTCGCGGCCCGTTCGATCGGGTCCTGGTCGACGCGCCCTGTAGTGGGCTGGGGTCCGCGCGCCGGCGGCCTGAGCTGCTGTGGCGGGGGAAGAAGGAGGATCCGACCAAGCTCGCGCTCCAGCAGGTTGAGATCGCGGCCACCGCCTCGGATCTCCTGAAGCCGGGCGGCAGGCTCGTCTACGCCGTCTGCACGTTCCCGAGAGCCGAAACGGACGCCGCCGCCGACGCCCTGCTCCGTCACCGCCCCGACCTAGTCCCTGAAGCCACCGTCGGACCGAGCGGCGAAGCCCTGCGTCACCGCATCTGGCCGCACAAGAGTGGCGGCGACGGCATGTTCATCGCGGCGTTCCGCAAGCGAGACTGAAGAAGGGCCGACCGGCGGTCCCGGGTACCATTCCGGCATGGGAAGCCTCTCCGCGTCTATCCTCGGCGCCGATCTCGCACACCTGGCAGACCAGGTCAAGGCCGTCGAACCCTTCGTGGACATGTTCCACATCGACATCATGGACGGGCACTTCGTGCCGCCGATCGCGCTGGGCGCGGTGGTCGTGGCCTCGCTCCGACCGGTGACCCAGGTCACCTTCCACGGGCACCTCATGGTCGACGCCCCCGCTCAGTACTTCGACGAGCTTCGGGAGGCGGGCTTGGACATAGTGAGTTTCCATCTCGAAGCCGTCCCGGAACCCGCTCCGGCCATCGCGAAGGCGCGCGGGGCAGGGATGGGCGTCGGCCTGACCATCAACCTCGGAACCCCCGTCATCGCGGTGGCGCCGTACCTGGAGGACATCGACGACCTCATGCTCATGAGCATCGAACCGGGATGGTCGGGCCAGCCCCTGAGCCCGTCGGTCTACCCCCGCCTCGAGGAGGCCCGCCGCATGATCGATGCCGCCGGACTCCAGGTGGCCCTGGAGATCGACGGCGGGGTCAAGATCGAGAATGCCAAGGCGGCCGTTGATGCCGGTGCTACGGTTCTCATCGCCGCATCGGGTATCTTCGGTCAGCCGGACCCCGCGGGTGCGGCCGAACAGCTCTCGATGATCGCGGAAGGAGCGGCCTGATGCCGGAGACGATCCTCGTCGTCGACGACGATCCGGATATCGCACGGTTCGTCGAGGTGAACCTGCGGTCGGCGGGGTACGACGTGGCCGTTGCCGGTGACGGTGAAGAGGCGCTGGAGAAGGCGGCCGAGCTCCGGCCGGACCTGGTGCTGCTGGACGTCATGATGCCCCGGATCGACGGGTTCGAGGTGGCCCAGCGGCTCCGGAAGAACCCCCAGACGGCGAACACCAGCATCATCATGCTGACCGCGAAGGCGCTGTCTGCCGACAAGGTAACGGGGCTGCAGTCCGGCGCCGACGACTACATCATCAAGCCATTCGACCCCATCGAACTCCTGGCGCGCGTGAAGGGAACGCTCCGCCGCGCGAAGGAGATGCGGAACCTTTCGCCGCTCACGGGCCTGCCCGGGAACATCCGTATCCAAGAGGAGATCGAACGCCAGGTCCGGGAGGACCGGCCGTTCGCGGTGCTCTACTCCGACCTCGACAACTTCAAGACCTACAACGACCAGAAGGGGTTCGTTCGCGGGGACCGGCTCATCCAGGCCACCGCGCGGATCATCCAGGACGCGGTGGTCGAGTTCGACGGGGCGGAGGGGTTCGTGGGTCACGTTGGTGGGGACGACTTCGTGGCGGTGGTCGGTACCGAAGCCGCCGAACCGGCGGCCAAGAAGATCTGCGAGGCGTTCGACCTGCTGCGCGCGGAGTTCTACGACCCCGAAGACCTCGAACGTGGGTTCGTCCGCATGGAGGACCGGCGGGGCGTCGAGCAGGACATCCCGCTCGTAAGCGTGAGTGTGGGGATCGCCACCACCGCCAAGCGCGGTTTCGCCCACTACGGCGAGGCGGTCGCGGTGGCCACCGAGATGAAGCAGTTCGCGAAACGGCAAGCCGGTAGCAGCTACGCGGTCGATCGCCGCATGCCTTAACTCTTTCTTTCCCCGACGCCCCCGTATACTGGCCGCACGTACCACAAGCCTGTTTCCGGGGCGGGGCGTAATTCCCCACCGGCGGTGACAGTCCGCGACCCCTCCGCAGCCAGCGGTGGGTGGACCCGGTGAAACTCCGGGACCGACCGTGAAAGTCGGGATGAGAGGGGACAGGCGCGAACAGCCTCACCGCCGCGCGTCCGCGCCCGGCAGGTGGTGGCTGCGTGCGCCCTTCCGCTCCCACCGCCCCGGGGTGAGGGGATGTGATGGAAGCGAAGGCGCATATCCACCGGGCCCTCCAGCTGGCCGAGCGCGGCCTGGGGCATGTCTCCCCGAATCCTATGGTTGGCGCGCTGATCGTCACGCCCGCTGGAGATGTCGTCGGGGAGGGGTGGCACGAAGGCCCCGGCACCCCGCACGCGGAGGTTATGGCGCTTGCCGCTGCGGGTGATCGCGCCCGAGGCGCCACCGCGGTGGTGACCCTGGAGCCGTGCAACCACATCGGTCGAACCGGGCCGTGCACGGAGGCCCTCATCGCCTCCGGCATCACTTCGCTCGTAGCGGCAACCCCGGATCCCAATCCACTCGTGAACGGCTCGGGCTTCGACCGGCTCCGCGCCGCCGGACTGGACGTCCAGGTTGGGCCGGGCGCCGAAGCGGCGAAGCACCTCAATCGCGCATTCGAACGCCACGTCACGGCAGGTCTGCCCTGGGTCACCTTGAAGATGGCCTCGACGCTTGACGGGAAGACGGCGGCAACGGACGGTACCTCTCGCTGGATCTCCGGCGCGGAGGCTCGTTCGGACGTCCAGCGCCTTCGGGCCTGGGCCGATGCGGTGATCATCGGTTCCGGCACCGCGCTCGCGGACGATCCGTCCCTCACGCTGCGTGACCCGGCGCTCACCCATGCCCTATCGCCGCTGCGGGTCCTGGTGGACAGCTCTGGGCGGGTTCCGCCTCGCGGACGCCTCTTCGACACGGCCGCGCCGACGCTGATCGCGACGACCGAGCGAACGCCCGATAGGCGCCTGCGCGAGTGGGAGGCAGCCGGATCCGAAGTCCTGGTGTGCGACGCCGCTCCGAACGGGCGAGTCAGCTTGGCGGGACTCATGTCACACCTGGGCAAACGCGACGTTCAAGGGGTCCTGTTGGAAGGCGGGTCGACGATCGCGTGGGGAGCGGTGGCGGAGGGCGTCATCGATGAGGTCGTCCTCTACGTGGCCCCGAAGTTGCTCGGCGGCGCCGACGCCCCCTCGGTCCTGTCGGGTCAGGGGTTCGCTCCGATCGGCCAGGCGCTGCAACTCGATCTCACATCGGCCGAACCGATCGGCCCCGACCTGAAGGTGGTGGCACGTGTTCACCGGGATCATCGAGGAGCTCGGTGAGGTTCGCGAAGCCTCGCCACACCGGCTCACCATCGCCGCGCGAACGGTGACGGCCGACAGCCCGATCGGCGCGTCGATCTCCGTTGATGGATGTTGCCTCACCGTGGTCGAGAACACCGGCGGAACACTGGCATTCGACCTATCCGAGGAGACGCTGGCGCGGACCAGCCTGCGGCGGCTCCAGCCCGGCGCGGACGTGAACCTGGAACGACCGGTCACGCTCGCCGCCCGGCTGGGCGGCCACATGGTGCAGGGGCACGTCGATGGGGTCGGGACCATCGCCGGGATCGACTCCGAGCCCGAAGGTGGTGCTGTGTTCGAGGTGGATCTTGCCGCGGACCTCATGCGCTACATCGTCGAGAAGGGTTCGATCGCCATCGACGGCATCAGTCTCACCGTCGCGGGGATGGATGCCTCGCGCGTCACCATCGCAGTGATCCCGCACACGCTGGCCGTGACGACATTGGGAACGGCCGTCATCGGCGACCCGGTGAATATCGAAGTCGACGTGATCGCCAAATACGTGGAACGCCTCATGGAAGGACAGGGAGCATGACCGAACCCAAACCCGCAACCCTCATCGAAGAGCCCGACCGGAGCGTGTTCGCCTCCATCCCCGCGGCGCTGGAGGACATCAAGGCCGGGAAGATCGTCCTGGTCGTGGACGACGCCGATCGGGAGAACGAGGGCGATTTCATCATCGCCGCGGAACACTGCACCGACGAGGCCGTCAACTTCATGGTGACCTACGGACGCGGGATCGTCTGCCTGCCCGTGGCCGGGGCCCGCCTGGATGAACTCGCCATCCCGCAGATGGTGAACAACGCGAACGGTGACGAAACGGCATTCACCATCTCCATCGACTACCGGCCGGCCGTTACCACCGGCACCAGCGCGCACGACCGTGCCGCCACCGCCCGGGCGATCGCCGATCCCGCAGCGCTGCCCGGCGATTTCCAGAAGCCAGGCCACCTGTTCCCCCTCCGCGCGAAGGAGGGCGGCGTCTTGCGCCGTGCGGGTCACACCGAGGCGTCGGTCGACCTCGCCGAGATGGCGGGTTGCTTCCCCGCCGGTGTCATCTGCGAGGTCATGAACGAAGACGGCACGATGGCGCGCCTTCCCGAGCTGGTGCGGGTAGCCACCGAGCACGGACTCAAGCTCATCTCCATCGCCGATCTCATCGAGTACCGTCGCCACCGAGAGGTCTTGGTTCGCAAGGTGGCGGAAGCCGACATCCCTACCGTCTACGGAGCGTTCCGCTCCTACGCCTACGAATCCACGTTGGACGAGCGGACCCACATCGCCCTGGTCTGCGGTGATATCGGCGAAGGGCAGAACGTCCTTACCCGTGTGCACTCTGAATGTCTGACGGGTGACGTGTTCGCATCGCTGCGGTGCGACTGCGGGGCGCAGCTCGAACGGGCGATGGAGATCGTGGCTGCCGAGGGTCGCGGGGTGGTGCTCTATGTCCGCGGCCACGAGGGTCGCGCCATCGGCCTGAGCCACAAACTCCGGGCCTACGAACTCCAAGACCAGGGGCGCGACACCGTCGAAGCGAACCTGGATCTGGGCTTGCCGGTCGATCAACGCGACTATGGCATCGGGGCACAGATCCTCTACGACCTGGGGGTGCGGAGTATGCGATTGCTCACCAACAACCCCTCGAAGCGCGCCGGTCTGGAGGGCTACGGGCTGTCCATCGTCGACCGGATCCCGCTCCAGACGGTGCCGACCGCCCAGAACATCGGCTACCTCAGAACGAAGCGGGAGAAGATGGGCCACCTCATCGATGGTCTCGACGCGGGGGTCGGTGACCGGTGACCACGTTCGAGGGAGCGACGCAGGGCGCCGGCCGCAAGGTCGCGATCGTGGCAGCGCGGTTCAACGGGCTGATCACGGACACGTTGGTCCGAGGCGCGGTCGAGGCGCTTACCAGTCACGGAACGGACCAAGGCGACATCGACATCGCTTGGGTCCCGGGGGCGTTCGAGATCCCGCTGGTTGCTCGGCGGTTCGCGGACGCTGGGGCGCACGATGCCGTCGTGTGCCTCGGCGCCGTCATCAAGGGCGACACGTATCACTTCGAACTAGTGGCGAACGAGACCGCGCGAGCCATCATGGACATCTCGGCTGAAACGGGCGTACCGGTGATCTTCGAGGTGCTCGCGACCCAGGATCTGGCGCAAGCGGAGTCGCGCGCGGGAGGTTCGCACGGGAACAAGGGATGGGAGGCCGCCGAGGCCGCACTGCGGATGGCCGACCTCCTGGCGCAGTTATCGACGAGGGGTCCCCGATGATCGTGACGAAGCCGTGGGGCAAGGTGGTCACCCACTCCTGGAACCAGCCGTCGAGCGTTCGGGTCATCACGGTGGAGCCCGACCAGGAGACCAGCGTGCATTACCACCGGATGCGGGACGAGACCTGGGTGGTGTTGGATGCCGGGCTCACGATCGAGATCGGGAATCGCGTGGTCGAGGCGATGCCGGGCGAGGAGTTCATGATCCCTGCGGAGGAAACCCACAGGATCAGGTGCACAGGGGCTCAGCGCGGCCGGATCCTTGAGATCGCCTACGGCTACACCACCGAAGACGACACCCAGCGGCTGGAGGATCCCTACGGGCGTTCGCTGGAGCCCGATTGGTGAGTAGCCACATGGGCTCCGGTCTCAGCAGCATCGACACCCGTCCCTCCCGGCGCCTATACTTGTTCCCTGTACGTGTGGCCTTGAGTGCACCGGCGAGTCCGGTGCCTTTCTTACGAAAGAGGTGATGCGGGGTCTCGACCGATCCCAGGATCAACGACCGGATCAGAGCTCCCCAGGTGCGCCTGGTGGGGGCTGACGGTGAGCAGATCGGCGTGGTTTCCACGCAGGACGCCCTCCGCCGGGCCCAGGAGCTCGATCTGGATCTCGTTGAGGTGGCGCCGCAGGCAGATCCGCCCGTGTGTCGGATCATGGACTACGGCAAGTACAAGTACGAGCGCGACATCCGGCAGAAGGAAGCGCGGAAGAAGCAGTCTCGTGTCGACCTCAAGGAGATCAAGTTCCGCCCGAAGATCGACCCGCACGACTACGCCACGAAGAAGGGGCATGTCTCGCGGTTCTTGAAGTCGGGGGCCAAGGTCAAGATCACGATCATGTTCCGAGGGCGCGAGATGGCGCATACGGACCTAGGCAGGAAGATCCTGGACCGACTGGTGACGGACCTGGGTGAGAGCATCGTCGTCGAGGCCATGCCGAAGCAAGAGGGGCGCAACATGATCATGGTGATCGCCCCGAACAAGCGCTACCAGGAGCTGATGGCGAAACAGGCCGCAGCGAACGGGGACGCTGCCGAGCCCGAGCCCGAGGTCGGCCAACCGCTCGTCGACATACCGGCGGAGGTCATCCAGGCGGTGGTTGCCGCAGAGGAGGTCGCCCCGCCCGGAGACCCGATCGAGGAACCCCAGCCAGACACAGCGAACGAGGGATAACCATGCCGAAGCAGAAGACCCACAGCTCGACCGCCAAGCGGTTCCGCATCACCCGAACGGGGAAGGTGCTCCACCGCAAGGCCACGGGCAATCACATGTTGACGAAGAAGAGCGGCAGCCGCCGCCGTCGTGTTGAAGGTATGTCCGAAGTGACGGCCGAGCGCACGAAGATCAAGCGCCTCCTGGGAGCCTGACGTGGCACGAGTCAAACGTTCGGTTCACGCGAAGAAGAAGCGCCGCGAGATCCTCGAGAAGGCCAAGGGCTATCAGGGGAGCCGGCGCAAGCGCTATCGCTTGGCCAAAGAGCAGGTCCAGCACTCCGGCGTCTACGCCTACCGGGACCGTCGAGACCGCAAGGCCCAGTTCCGACGTCTGTGGATCGCGCGCATCAACGCCGCGGTTCGCCCCCACGGGATCTCCTACTCCCGCTTCATCAATGGGTTGAAGACGGCAGGGGTCGACGTTGATCGCAAGATCCTCGCGGATCTGGCCGTGCACGATCCGAAGGCGTTCGGTCAGCTGATCGATGTGGCCAAGGCCGCGTTGCCGCAAGCCAGCTGACCTTTCGGCCCTACCCCGCACTGCTCCCCTCGAGCCCTAGACTCACCACGTCTGGACGCCAGGAGGGCCATTGCTGACCTCAGTCAAGAACCCGAAGGTAGCCGCCGTCTTGCGGCTCAAGAAGCGTGCGTTCAGGGATGAGGACCGCGCCTTCCTGGTGGAAGGTGCGCAGGGCGTGGGCGAGGCACTGGACGCCGGCGCCCTCGTGAGCCTCTTCGTGGTGGATGACCTGGAGCCGCTGGCGGTCCGCGCCCGCCAGGGCGGCGTGGTGGTTGAGGTGGTCAGCGATGACGTGATGGGCAAGCTGACATCCACGGTCACGCCGCAAGGCCTGGTCGGCGTGTCGTCGTTCCTGGACGGCGGGCTGGATGCCCTCCCTGCGGATGGCTGCGTCACCGTGCTCCACCAGGTTCGTGACCCCGGCAACGCAGGGACGGTCCTGCGTTCCGCCGACGCCGCCGGAGCGGGCGGGGTGGTCTTCACGGAGACATCGGTGGATCCCTACAACCCGAAGACCGTTCGCGCATCTGCCGGGTCGCTCTTCCACGTCCCGGTCGTCCGCGGTGCCGATACCAAGGCCACGTTGATCGAACTCCGGGACCGGGGCTTCCGGATCTACGCCATGGCCGCCGACGGCGTCCAGGACCTCTATCGGACGGATCTCGCGAGCGATCCGGTCGCGCTGGTGTTCGGCAACGAAGCGCGCGGCCTGCCCGAGGAGACCAGCTCCTTGGCGGACGCGACGATTCGGGTACCGATCACCGGCAAGGTGGAGTCGCTCAACCTTGCGGCGGCCGCCACCGTGTGTCTCTTCGAATGGGCTCGTCAACGGGCGAGGGCAGGGGAGGCACTGGAGACGATCATCACGGCGGCGGCGCATGACATCCGTTCTCCACTCACGGCGATGAAGGGGTTCGGGTATGCCTTGGAGAAGCGCTGGGACCAGATGACGCTGGACCAGCGGACCCTCATGCTGCAGGGGATCGTCCACGACGCCGATCGGATGGACTCGATCCTGCGGCAACTTGTGGATGCGGCACGCGTGGTCTCGGGGACCCTGGAACCGTTCCCGGAGAAGGTCGAGATCGCGGAACTGGTGGTGGCGATCAGTGAGGCACAGCGCCGGGACCCCGACCATCCCGCGGTGGAATGGGCCGGCGAGGCGATCACCGCGTTCGTCGACCCCACGCGGCTGAAGACCGCCATCCTGGCGTTCCTCGAGGCGCTCGTCTGGTGGGGCAAGGAGGGTCCGATCCGAGTTCAGGCGGGGCGCTCCGAGGGGATGCTCCGGGTGTCGGTGTCGCGGCTGAGCGCAGATCTCACCCCGGAGCAGGTCGAGGAACTGTTCCTCGCCCGGCGCCCCGGTTCGGGGGCCGGCTCCAAGATCGGTCTGTTCGTGACCCGAGGTGTCGTGCAGGCACAGGGCGGACGGGTGTGGGGAAGCCTCGACGGCGGTCGCCTGACGTTCCACCTGGAGATGCCGGCCGATCCATAGCCCGACTCCAAGAGGCTCGAAGCCTCCTTGCTAGACTCGGCCTCCTATGGATGCCCGGGAGATGCGAACGGTCCTGCGAGCCGAACGCGACCGAGGGATCTCGCTGTACCAACGAGCGGAGGACCTGGAGTCCTTGGAGGCTGCCCAGACCGTGGTCCTGGGCCGCAAGTCAGCCTTCAGCGAGATCCAACGGTCGCTCGGCGCGCTCGATCCCGATGAGCGCCGTGACGTCGGGAAGATCGCGAACGAGGCCCGCCAGGCGTTGACCGAGGCGTTCGACACCAGACGCTCCGCGATGGATGCCATCGTCGAGACCGCGCTATTGGCTGCGGATGCGATGGACCTCTCACTTCCCGGGCGCCGGGCGCGCCACGGTTCATTCCATCCCTTGACCATCGTCGAGCGCGAGCTGGTTCAGGTATTCACCTCGCTCGGATTCAAGGTGGCGGAAGGGCCGGAGATCGAGGACGACTGGCACAACTTCCAGGCGTTGAACATCCCGCCCGACCACCCGGCCCGGACGATGAAGGACTCGCTCTACGTCAGTGTCCCCGGGCACCCCGAGCTACTCCTTCGAACCGAGACCAGCGCGGTCCAGATCCGGACCATGCAGTCGCAACCGCCGCCCGTCTACATCGTGGCGCCGGGCCGTGTCTTCCGGCGCGAGACCCCCGACGCCACACATTCCCCGGTCTTCCACCAGCTCGAAGGGTTGGCGGTCGACGAGGGGATCACCTTCGCCGACCTGAAGGGAACGCTGGAGGCAGCCGTGAAGGCGTTGTTCGGACAGGATCGCCGGGTGCGGCTGGGGCCGGCGTTCTTCCCGTTCGTCGAACCGGGCTGCGAGGTGGGGGTGTCCTGCTTCAGATGCGACGGGGTGGGCTGCACCGTCTGTGGCTCCGGGTGGATCGAACTCCTAGGCGCGGGGATGGTCCACCCCCAAGTGCTGGAGAACTGCGGCTACGACAGCGAGCGCTACACGGGCTTCGCGTTCGGGATGGGGATCGATCGGGTGGCGCTGCTGAAGTACGCGATCCCCGACATCCGCATGCTTTTCGACGGAGACATGCGCTTCCTTGCCCAGTTCGAGGGTGTGGCGTGAGGATCGTCTGGTCCTGGCTCCAGGAATTCTGCCCGACCGAAGCCACTGCGGCGGACCTGGCAGACCGCCTCACGTTGCAAGGGGTCAAGGTCGAAAGCGTGATCCGTCCGTGGGAAGGGGTTGTGGGCGTCGTGGTGGCGCGCGTGGTCCGGGTGGAGGATCACCCTGATTCGGACAAGCTCTGCGTGGCGACGGTCGACGACGGCACCGGCGAGACGATCGTGTGCGCCGGGGTCCGGAACTTCGCCGCGGGCGACCTGGTGCCGTGGGCCAAACCCGGCTCGCGCGTCCCGGTCCTCGCGGAGCCGCTTGCACCCCGGAAGCTCCGCGGGGTGCTTTCCAACGGCATGCTGTGTTCCCCGCGCGAGCTGAACATCGCCGACGTTCACGCAGGGATCCTTATCCTCAACGACGAAGGGGTCCCCGTCGGGGCGGACTTCAAGGAAGCCATGGGACTGGACCAGGAGGTCCTCGACATCGAGGTCGAACCCAACCGCCCCGACTTCCTCAGCGTCCTCGGTGTGGCCCGCGAGGTGTCGGTGCTCACCGGGATACCTTTGCGAGCTCTCGACACCTCGCTGCCCGAGACGGACGAGGACGCCTCGGTCGTCGTTCGCATCAGGGTCTCGGCCCCCGACGGGTGCCCCCGCTACGTCGCCCGCCTGATCCGCGGGGTGGACGCCGCGCGCCCGACGCCGCTGCGGGTGCAAGCGAGGCTGACGGCGGCGGGGATGCGGCCCGTCTCCAGCGTGGTCGACGCGACGAACTACACCATGCTCGAACTCGGCCAGCCGCTCCATGGGTTCGACCTGGACCGATTGGCCGGTCCGGCCATCGATGTCCGCCGCGCGGAGGCGGGGGAGCGCCTCATCACACTGGACGGGGTAGAGCGGCCCCTGGCCGAGGAGGATCTGCTCATCTGCGACGCCGAGAAGCCGGTCGCCATCGCCGGCGTCATGGGCGGTGCTTCGTGCGAGGTGTCTGTCTCGACGACGAACGTGCTGCTGGAAAGCGCCTCGTTCACGCGCGAAGGGATCCTTAGAACCGCCCGCCGTCTGGGTCTGCACAGCGAGGCCTCCCACCGCTTCGAACGTGGGACCGACCGGGAAGGGCTGGAGCACGCGGCATCGCGCGCCGCCTCGCTGATCAACGAATGGGCGGGTGGGACGGTCGCGCGCGGGATCGCAAGCGCCGGGACCGTGGCCCCCCGGACGTGGGTCGGTGTTCGCCCGTCCCGAGCCTCGATGCTCCTAGACGACGACGTCGCCCCGGATGACGCCCGCGGGGTATTCGATCGCCTGCGGTTGGAACACCGGGGGACGGACGCGGAGCTTGAGGTGGAGGTTCCCGGTTATCGGGTCGACATCGATCGAGAGGTCGACCTCATCGAGGAGATCGCCCGGATCCGCGGGTACGACCTCATCGGTTCGACCGTGCCGTCGGCGGGGCAGGCGGGAGGTGTGCCGCCTGCGTACGCATTCCGGATGCGCGTTCGGGAAGCCCTGGTTCGAGCCGGCCTGCGCGAGGTGAGCCTGCTGTCCTTCGCCTCGGCCGCCGATCTCGCCCTCACTGGAGATACGGATGCCGCCGGGGTGACGAATCCCCTCCAGGCCGATCAGGGGTTCCTACGAACGAGGCTCACCCCCGGGCTCTTGCACGCGGCCGCCGGCAATCGGGCGCGCGGCGTTGACAGCGTGGCCATCTTCGAGGTCGGCACGGTGTTCCGCCTGGTCGACCCGGTACAGGAGCGTTCCAAGCTCGCGTTCGTGTTCAACGGCCGTGCTTCAGCCGGGTGGTCGGAGGAAGAACGAGCGTTCGACGCGCTGGACGCCAAGGGCGTGGTGGAAGCGCTCATGCGAGAACTCGCTGTTGCCGAGTGGTCGCTGGCGGGCGACCCTGGCCCGTTGTTCCATCCGGGCCGCTCGGCGTTCATCACGGTGGGTGGGGAGCGCGCGGGCGTGCTGGGGGAGGTGCACCCTGCTCAGGCCAGGGCGTTGGATCTGGATGGCAGGGTCGCCGTGGTGGAGCTGGAGATCGATGCCTTGATGGCAGCCTCCGCGCCTGCATTCGTCTTCGCCGACGTGCCTCGGTTCCCGCCGGTACGTCGTGACCTGGCGTTCATCCTCCCTGAAGGGACCCCGGCCGGCGAAGTGGAGGCTCGCCTGCGCGAGGCAGCAGGCGAGCTCCTGAGTGAGGCCGTGCTCTTCGACGTGTTCCGGGGCGGCTCCTTGCCCGACGGGACGAAGAGCCTGGCGTTCGCCGTGGATTTCCGCGCACCCGATCGGACGCTGGAGGGCGACGAGGCGGAAGGGGCCGTCCAAGCGATCGTTGCCGCGCTGGCGCAAGCGTTCGGCGCCAAGCTCCGAGCCGGATAGGTGCGAGGGGGCCGGCTCGGGATAGACTCCGACCCCATGAAGCGTGACTACCTTTCCGTCGACGATCTGTCACCCGAGGATCTCACCGGGCTCCTGGACCTCGCGGACGCCATGAAGGCCGACCCCACGGCCTACCGTGATCGGCTGGCCGGGCGGGCGGTGGCCCTCGTCTTCGAGAAGCCGTCCACGCGCACGCGCGTCTCGTTCGAGGTCGGCGTCGCGCAGCTCGGCGGCCACCCCGTGGTTCTCAACTCATCGGAGCTGCAGCTCGGCCGCGGTGAGACCATCGAAGACACCGGGCGAACGCTGAGCCGCTACGTGGACGCCATCGTCCTTCGCACGTTCGAGCAGGAGCGCCTCGAGGTCCTCGCTGGGGCCGCCTCCGTGCCGGTCGTGAATTCTCTGAGCGACTTCGAGCATCCGTGCCAGGCGCTCGCCGACGTGCTCACCATCCGTGAGCGCTTCGGAGGACCCGGAGGGAAGATCCTCACGTACTTGGGAGACGGAAACAACGTCGCCCATTCGCTCCTACTGGCCGGCGCGAAGACCGGCATGACCGTTCGGATCGCCACCCCTCCGGGATTCGAACCCATCCCGCAAGTCGTGCACCGCGCGGCGGAGATCGCCGCGGAAACCGGTGGGTCCGTCGAGGTCACCCACGACCCCGAGCAGGCCGCCAAGGGGGCGGACGTGCTCAGCACCGATGTCTGGGCCAGCATGGGCCAGGAAGCCGAGGCCGACGAACGCGCACTGGTGTTCCCGATCTTCCAACTCAGCCAGCAACTGGTCGAACTCGCCGCTCCCGACGTCCTGGTCATGCACTGCCTGCCGGCACACCGGGGCCAGGAGATCACGGCCGAGGTCATGGACGGGCCGCGTTCGGTCATCTGGGACCAGGTGGAGAACCGGCTCCACACCCAGAAGGCGCTCCTGCTGTTCCTCCTGGGTCTGGCGTAGCGCCGGAGAGCCCCGTGCCCAGGGCGAACGAGGCCATCGAACAGGCGCTCCTAGAATTCGCCGACCTTCTGTCGATCCTGTCGGAGGATCCGTTCAAGCCGCGGGCGTATGAGAAGGCCGCTCGGGCCGTCGGCGGCTATCCCGAGGACCTGACCGGCAAGGACCTCAAGGAGATCCTGGAGGTACCCGGGGTCGGGAAGTCGATCGGGGACAAGATCCATGAGTTTCTGACCTCGGGAACGATCACCGAGCTTGAAGCGCTCCGCGCCCAGATCCCCGGCGGGGTTCGCGATCTCATGACCGTCCCCGGCCTGGGTCCGAAGAAGGCCTTCGCCCTCCACGGGGAACTAGGGATCGGTTCGGTCGACGACCTGGCCATCGCCATCGGCGAGGGGAGAGTGGCGGGCCTGAAGGGCTTCGGACCCAAGACGCAAGAGAACATCCTTCGCGGCATCACGCAGATCGCGTCGGCGGCCGGACGCGTCACCCTGGGTGTCGCGATGGACGCTGCCAAAGACGTGATCGCGCGCCTCCGGGATCTGCCAGGGGTGGGGAAGATCGCCTACGCCGGCTCGCTCCGCCGGATGTGCGAAACCATCGGCGATGTCGACATCCTGGTCGCGTCCAGGCATGCCGCCCCGATCATGGACGGGTTCGTGACGCACCCGGCGGTAACCAGGGTGCTTGGCCATGGCGACACGAAGTCCTCCGTGCTGGTCGAACACGGGCTCCAGGTGGACCTGCGGGTCATTCCGGCCCAGGTCTGGGGCGCGGCCATGATCTACTTCACCGGCTCGAAGGCGCACAACGTCCGCATCAGGGAGATGGCCGTTCGGGTGGGCCTCAAGCTCAACGAGTACGGGCTCTTCGACGCGAAGACGGGAGAGCTCCTGGCCGCCAAGACGGAGGAGGCGGTGTACGCGAAGCTCGGCCTGCCGTTCATCGAACCGACGCTGCGTGAGGACCGCGGCGAGGTAGAGGCGGCGCTTGCAGGCGCTCTGCCCGACCTCATCCAGGAGCGGGACATCCGCGGAGATCTTCACACCCACACCGATCTCACGGACGGTGTTGCCTCGCTGGAGGAGATGCTAGATGCGGCCGCCGCCCGCGGTTACGCCTACCTCGCCGTAACCGACCACGCACCCGACCTCGCTATGCAACGCATGACCACCGAGAAGATCCTCGACCAGCGCGAGCGCCTCCGGGCCCTGCAGCCCCGCCACCCGGCTATGAAGCTGCTCCACGGCGCCGAGCTGAACATCGGTCCGGAGGGCGAACTGGACTGGCCCGATGAGTTCCTTGCCGGATTCGACCTCACGGTTGCCTCCGTCCACTCTCACTTCACGCAGTCCAGGGAGGAGATGACCCGGCGCGTGCTCCGCGCCATCGAGAACCCTCACGTGCACATCATCGGCCACCTGACCACCCGTAAGGTGGGCGGGAGACCGCCCGTCGACCTGGATCTCGAAGCCGTCTTCGAGGCAGCCGGACGCACGGGAACCGCGCTGGAGGTCAACGCACATCCCGACCGCCTGGATCTCAAGGACGAACACATCCTGTGGGCCAAGCGTCACGGTGTTCGGTTCGCGATCGATACGGACGCGCATGCCACCACGCACCTCGATCTCATGCGGTTCGGCGTGGCCACGGCCCAGCGGGGCTGGCTCACCAAAGCGGACGTCATCAACGCCTGGCCCTGGTCCAAGCTCGAACGATCCCTGAAGCCACGATGAGCGCTCGGCTCGGCCGAGCGTTCTTCGGTCGCAGCGCCACGGAGGTGGCTCCGGACCTCTTGGGACGAACACTCGTCCGGATCTCCCCAACGGGGGCTCACCTTCGTGTGCGGATCGTGGAGACGGAGGCCTATGAGCCCGACGATCCGGCCAGCCACGCCTACCGGGGGGTTACCGATCGCACCGCGGTCATGTTCGGCCCCCCCGGCCATCTTTACGTGTACTTCGTCTACGGCGTGCATTGGTGCGCGAACGTTGTCACCGGCGTGCCGGAGGATGGGAGCGCCGTATTGCTCCGGGCGGGGGAGCCGATCGAAGGGACGGAGGAGATGGCATGCAATCGAGGCGGCCGCGTGCCGCTCGCGGTCGGTCCCGGACGGCTCGCGCAGGCCCTCGCGATCTCTGGCGCCGACAACGGCCTGGACCTCACGACGACAGGCACGTCCTGGTTCGAGGGTGCCGCGGGGATCCGGCCGGACGACATCGCGATGGGTCCGAGGATCGGCGTACGGGAGGCTTCGGGCCTACCGCGCCGGTTCTGGGAGCGGGGCAACGCGTTCGTGTCCGGTCCCCGCAAGGTCACGGGCTCGGGGGCACCTGAGAAACCGTGATCGTAACGGTCCCGGTTTGCGACACGCTGGTCCCCGCCGTCGGACTCTGTGCGATGACGGAGCCGGTGGGGAGCGTGGACTGTGTCAACACCACCGCCACGTTGAACCCGGCACGCTCCAGGATCGCTGTGGCCGAGGCCTGCGAACGCCCGATCACCGACGGGACGTTCACCTGGCGGGTAGAGGTCGGCGTGGTACAGGTCTTGTGCGGTTGGATCCCTGAGATGAACTGCAGGGTGCTGATATTGGCCGGCAGCGTGAACTGATTGGGGAGGCAGTAGGGGGTCTGGGTGATATCCACGGCAACCGATACGTAGCTCACCGAGGGCGAAGGGAACGAACGCACCGGCATATGCGCGGTGGCCTGAACCATGAACGCGTGCCAGATCTGGGCAGGCCAAGTCCCTCCGAACACCGTGATCCGCGTCGTGGGCGGCGTCATCGGCACCTGCCCCTGCGGGAAGCCCACCCACACCACGGCGGAGAGCTGGGGGACCGCGCCCCCGAACCACGCGTCGGTGTAGTTCTGGTTGGTACCGGTCTTGCCGATCTGGGGACGCCCGATGTTCGCGGCGACGCCGGTGCCGTACAGGACCACCTTCTGCAGGATGCCGTCGGCTACCGCCACCACGCGCGGGTCCACCACGAGCTTGGGTTGTGGGTTGGCCGACCAGATCACGTTGCCCTTCGCGTCGGTGATCGTGACCGCCGGCACCGGCTGCGTACGACGGCCCCCCGTCGCGAAGGTCCCATACGCCGAGGCCATCTCCAGGGTGTTCACCTCGTTCGTTCCCAGCACCGACGAGTAGTAGGGCTGCAGCTGATGCTTCGGTTCGGTCGTGCGGATACAGCACCGGATACCCATCTGTTTGGCGACGCCGATGACGTTCTCCGGGCCGACCTGCTGGATCACCTGCGCGAACACCGTGTTCACCGAATAGACCGTCGCGGACTCGAGTGTCAGGCTCCCGTACCCGCTACCCTCGGCGTTCGTCACGTGCCACACCTGGCCACCGCCGATCGGGATGTCGATCGAGGCGGGAGCCGAGAATACCGTCGACGGCGTCATCCCTTGCTCCAGCGCAGCCACCAGCGCGAACGGCTTGAACGACGACCCCGCCTGGCGTCCGGTGCTGCCGCCGGTGGCCAGGTTCACGCGGCCCGAACTTGAGTGGGGATCCCAGTACTGCGCGTCCTTCCCTCCGACCATCGCACGGACGTATCCCGTCCGCGGGTCGATGACGGTCATCGCCGCGCTCGGGTCCGTCGGATACGGGAGGATCGATCGGACGGCTCGTTCGGCGTCGGCCTGCAGCGTGGGATCAAGGGTGGTGGTGATCCGGAGCCCTCCGGTGAACAGGAGGGTGTTGCGTGCAGCCCGGTCAACCCCGAACGCGGGATTGGAAAGGAACCACTGCTTGAAGTAGTCCACGAAGTACGGGTAGGGATAGCGGTCCTGTGCCGAAGGAGGGTGCAAGACGATGCGCCCGGCGGAGGCCCCCGCACGTCTGGCGGCGGAGATCATGCCCTGATCGACCATGTCCTGCAGCACCAGATCGCGCCGCGTCCTCGCTCGCGTCGGATGCGCGAACGGGTCGAAGCTGTTCGGCACGGCGATGAGGCCGGCGAGCGTCGCCGACTGCGACAGGGACAGGCCGTTCGCGTCAACCCCGAAGTAGGTCTGCGCGGCTGCCTGGATGCCGTACGCGCCTTCCCCGAAATACACCGTGTTCAGGTACTTCGCGAGGATCTGCTCCTTCGTGAGCTGGTCTTCCAGCTGCCAGGCGAGGATGGCTTCATCCACCTTGCGGGCCAGCGTTCGGGTATCGCTGAGATAGAGGTTCTTGATGAGCTGCTGCGTGATAGTCGATCCGCCCTGCACCACCGTCCCGTTGGCCGCGTCCTGGTAGGCGGCACGGAGCACCCCGCGCAGGTCGATGCCATGGTGGGTCCAGAAGCGCCGGTCCTCAACGGCGACGACGGCCTGCTTGATCGACTCGGGCATCTGGGCGTAGTGCAGGAGGACGCGGTCCTGGCCGGCATGGAGCCGGGTGATAAGGCTCCCGTCGGCGGCGTAAAGGAACGAGGTCTGCGGCAGAGGTTGCGCCGTCCGCTCGTAATCCGCCAGGTGTGGGATGGAACACGCGCTCGCCACCAGGGCGAAGACCGTGAGAACGGGGAAGATCCGAGGAACGCGCATCCCTGCGCGAGTCTACCTTTGCTCGCGAGATGGCACTGGTAGCATCCGGCGGGATGGCCGCCGACGCGCACGCGCTCCTCGCCAGCGGGGCCCACGAGGTCGTCCCCGCCGCCGGACTCCAAGACAAACTCGCCTCGGGAGCGCCGCTGAGGGTCAAGCTCGGGATCGACCCGAGCCGGCCCGACCTCACGCTCGGACACACGGTGGTCCTGCGGAAGCTTCGCCAGTTCCAGGACGCCGGCCATCAGGCCGTCCTCATCATCGGAGACTTCACCAGCATGGTCGGCGACCCGTCCGGGCGGTCCGACACACGACCCATGCTCACCCAGACCGAAGCTGAGGCGAACGCCCGAACCTACCTCGAGCAGGCGGCGCTAGTGCTGGACGTAGAGCGCGCCGAGATCCGGCACAACGCCGACTGGCTGGCCGGGATGGATATGGGCGAACTGATCCGCCTCACCTCCGTTGCCACCGTCGCCCAGCTCCTTGAACGCGAAGACTTCCGGGCTCGATACCGATCCGGAACCCCGATCAGCCTGGTGGAGTTCCTCTACCCCATGTTCCAGGGGTATGACTCCGTGGCCGTGCGTGCCGACGTGGAGCTCGGTGGTACGGATCAGACCTTCAACCTCCTCATGGGCCGGGAGGTACAGCGAGCCTACGGGCAAGCGCCGCAGGTCGTGCTGACCATGCCACTCATCGAAGGGACCGATGGTACGCGGAAGATGTCGAAGTCGCTGGACAACTACATCGGGCTCACCGAGCCCTCCGACCAGATGTTCGGCAAGCTCATGTCCATCCCTGACACGCTGATCGCGAAGTACCTGCGCCTTTGCACGCCGCTCGATGCGGACGAGGCGGACCGTGTGGAGGCCGGACTAGCGGACGGATCTCTGCATCCCAATCAGGAGAAGCGCCATCTTGCCCGGGACATCGTCGAGCTCTACCACGGGGAGGGTGCCGGCTCAGCAGCGGAGGAGCGTTTCGACAAGGTGTTCAGGTCGCACGGCATCCCGGACGAGATCCGCGAGTTGCCCATCCCTGCATCAGCGTTGCGTGATGGCAAGGTCTGGCTCCCGAAGCTGCTCGTCGGCACGGGGCTCGCGGCCTCGAACGGCGAGGCCAGGCGCGCCGTGCAGCAGGGCGGGGTGCGGCTGGACGGTGATCCACTCACGGACCCCGAGGCGGAATTCAACCCCTCCGACCTACGTGGGAGGGTCCTGCAGGTGGGCCGCCGGCAGTTCGTTCGGTTGGCGCGCGACTAGTCCGGTTGACGAACCGGGGCACCCTGCTACCATACGTGAGCGCGAGAGTCCCCTGCGCGAGGCCCAAAACCCCGCCGAGGTTGGACTCCTGCGCCTTTCGCACCTTGAGAACTGAACAGCGTGACAAAAGCCAGTGCCTTTCCGTCAGATGGGGATGGCGCGGTTCGCCGTGTCAGAACCACCTGAGGGTTGTAGTACTGAAACCGTCCGGATATTCGGGCGGGATCGAAACGGTCGGTCAGGGCAGTGCCTGCCCGTAGCCGACCAGCTTTCCAACGAATCAACGAACCCCGAGCCTTCGGGTGAGGGGATTGTGAAATCTCTACGGAGAGTTTGATCCTGGCTCAGGACGAACGCTGGCGGCGTGCTTAACACATGCAAGTCGAACGGTGACCAGGACTTCGGTCCTGCGATCAGTGGCGAACGGGTGCGTAACACGTGGGCAACCTGCCCCAGACTCTGGGATAACCCCGGGAAACCGGAGCTAATACCGGATACTTTCGCGGAACCACATGGTTCTGCGAAGAAAGAACTTCGGTCTGGGATGGGCCCGCGGCCTATCAGCTTGTTGGTGAGGTAACGGCTCACCAAGGCGACGACGGGTAGCTGGTCTGAGAGGACGACCAGCCACACTGGGACTGAGATACGGCCCAGACTCCTACGGGAGGCAGCAGTGGGGAATCTTGCGCAATGGGCGAAAGCCTGACGCAGCGACGCCGCGTGGGGGATGAAGGCCTTCGGGTTGTAAACCCCTTTCGACAGGGAAGAAGCGAAAGTGACGGTACCTGTAGAAGAAGTCCCGGCTAACTACGTGCCAGCAGCCGCGGTAAGACGTAGGGGACGAGCGTTGTCCGGATTTATTGGGCGTAAAGCGCACGCAGGCGGCTTGGTAAGTCGGGTGTGAAAATCCGAGGCTCAACCTCGGACCTGCACCCGAAACTGCCCGGCTAGAGGTAGGTAGGGGAGATCGGAATTCCTGGTGTAGCGGTGAAATGCGCAGATATCAGGAGGAACACCGGTGGCGAAGGCGGATCTCTGGGCCTTACCTGACGCTCATGTGCGAAAGCTAGGGGAGCGAACAGGATTAGATACCCTGGTAGTCCTAGCTGTAAACGTTGGGTGCTAGGTGTGGGCGGTTATCAACCCCGTCCGTGCCGAAGCTAACGCATTAAGCACCCCGCCTGGGGAGTACGGTCGCAAGACTAAAACTCAAAGGAATTGACGGGGGCCCGCACAAGCGGCGGAGCATGCGGCTTAATTCGATGCGACGCGAAGAACCTTACCTGGGCTTGACATGCAGGGTGAAATCGGTGAAAGCCGACGCTCTTCGGAGCCTGCACAGGTGGTGCATGGCTGTCGTCAGCTCGTGCCGTGAGGTGTTGCCTTAAGTGGCGCAACGAGCGCAACCCCTGTCCTTAGTTGCCAGCGAGTAATGTCGGGAACTCTAGGGAGACTGCCGGTGCCAAACCGGAGGAAGGTGGGGATGACGTCAAGTCATCATGCCCCTTATGTCCAGGGCTGCACGCATGCTACAATGCGCGATACAGAGGGCTGCGATCCCGCAAGGGGGAGCGAATCCCAAAAAGTCGCGCTCAGTTCGGATCGAGGTCTGCAACTCGACCTCGTGAAGTCGGAGTCGCTAGTAATCGCAGATCAGCAATGCTGCGGTGAATACGTTCCCGGGCCTTGTACACACCGCCCGTCACACCACGAAAGTGGGCAACACCCGAAGCCGGTGGCCTAACCCTTGTGGAGGGAGCCGTCGAAGGTGGGGCTCGCGATTGGGGTGAAGTCGTAACAAGGTAGCCGTACCGGAAGGTGCGGCTGGATCACCTCCTTTCTAAGGAGCCTTTGGCATACCGGTGAGCAGGGACATCCGTTCCCGGCTCAGCATCCCGGAAGACTCCAGGTTGATGCACTGGCTAGTTCGTCGGAACATCTTTCGAACCACACTTCTAGTAGTCCTTCGGGGCGAACGCGTGCTGGATCGAAGATGCATGCCGGCGTCGTCGCGCTGTTCAGCTTTGAGGGTGCGAACCTTCGGGCACCTTGAGAACTCGATAGCGAGCGCGAGCATCTAAAGTCAAGTTATAAAGGGCTTACGGTGGATGCCTTGGCGCCAGGAGCCGATGAAGGACGCGTCAGGCTGCGAAAAGTCTCGGGGAGCTGCCTAGAAAGCTTTGATCCGGGAGTGTCCGAATGGGGAAACCCGGCTAGGGTCATGCCTAGTCACCCATACCTGAACACATAGGGTATGCGGAGGGAACCGCTCGAAGTGAAACATCTCAGTAGGGCGAGGAAGAGAAAGCAACCGCGATTCCCCTAGTAGCGGCGAGCGAACGGGGATCAGCCTAAACCGATGTGGTGTTAAAGCCCGAAAGCGTTGCCATGTCGGGGTTGTGGGACCCACAAGGATCCGTTTCGGAGGATCCAAGGAGTTACAAAAGCTGCACCTAGTCGAAGGCCATGGAACGGGCCGTCACAGAAGGTAACAACCCTGTAGACGAAAGGTGACAGTTCTCCTTTGTGGTGTTCCCGAGTAGCACGGGACCCCTGAAATCCCGTGTGAATCTGGGGGGACCACCCCCTAAGGCTAAACACTACCTGGCGACCGATAGTGAACTAGTACCGTGAGGGAAAGGTGAAAAGCACCCCGGGAGGGGAGTGAAATAGTACCTGAAACCGTGAGCCTACAAGCTGTCGGAGCCTTGACTGGGCAACCAGTGTGGGGTGACGGCGTGCCTTTTGAAGAATGAGCCGGCGAGTTAGCGGTATGCGGCAAGGTTAAGTCTTCTGACGAAGCCGAAGCGAAAGCGAGTCTGAAGTGGGCGCACAGTCGCATGCCCTAGACCCGAAGCCGAGTGATCTAGCCATGGGCAGGTTGAAGCGAGGGTAAGACCTCGTGGAGGACCGAACCCACCAGGGTTGAAAACCTGGGGGATGACCTGTGGTTAGGGGTGAAAGGCCAATCAAACTCGGTGATAGCTGGTTCTCCCCGAAATGCCTTTAGGGGCAGCCTCGGGCGTTCTCCAACGGAGGTAGAGCACTGATTGGGCTAAGGGGCCTACAAGCTTACTGAACTCAGTCAAACTCCGAATGCCGTTGGACTAGAGCCCGGGAGTGAGGGCGCGGGGGCTAAGCTCCGTGTCCGAGAGGGAAACAACCCAGATCGCCAGCTAAGGTCCCTAAGTTCATGCTAAGTGGGTAAGGATGTGGGAGTGCATAGACAACCAGGAGGTTGGCTTAGAAGCAGCCACCCTTGAAAGAGTGCGTAATAGCTCACTGGTCAAGTGTTCCTGCGCCGACAATGTAACGGGGCTCAAGCATGACACCGAAGCTGCGGGATCTCACAGATGACTCGGCCGTCGAGGGAAGCCTCGGCGGTCCAGGTCGTGGGATCGGTAGGGGAGCGTTCTGACGCGAGTGAAGCGGCGGGGTAACCCAGCCGTGGATGCGTCGGAAGTGAGAATGCCGGCATGAGTAGCGAAAGACGGGGGAGGAGCCCGTCCGCCGAATGACCAAGGGTTCCTGGGGAAGGTTCATCCGCCCAGGGTTAGTCGGGACCTAAGCCGAGGTCGACAGACGTAGGCGATGGACGACTGGTTGATATTCCAGTACCACCTTATGCGCGCCCAGCCCGAATCCAGGGCACTAAGGGAACCCTTCGGGGCTACCGACCAACCTGGTACTAGGGCAGCGAAGGGGGGACGCAGGAGGGTAGCTCAGCCCAGGCGTTGGTTGTCCTGGGGTAAGTGTGTAGGGGGATCTCCTAGGCAAATCCGGGAGGTCATTAACCCTGAGGCACGATGCCGAGCCGTTTCAGGCGAAGTGAGTGATCCCATGCTGCCGAGAAAAGCCTCTAGCGAGTGCATAAGGTGCCCGTACCCCAAACCGACACAGGTGGTCACGTAGAGAATACGAAGGCGATCGAGATAACCCTGGTTAAGGAACTCGGCAAATTACATCCGTAACTTCGGGAGAAGGATGACCCCGGTAGGGTGATGGACTTCTCGTCCTGAGCTCGAAAGGGTGGCACAAACCAGGCCCAAGCGACTGTTTACTAAAAACACAGGTCCATGCTAAGTCGCAAGACGACGTATATGGACTGACGCCTGCCCGGTGCTGGAACGTTACGGGGAGAGGTTAGATCTTCGGATCGAAGCTTTGAACCTAAGCGCCAGTAAACGGCGGCCGTAACTATAACGGTCCTAAGGTAGCGAAATTCCTTGTCGGGTAAGTTCCGACCTGCACGAATGGCGTAACGACTTGGGCACTGTCTCAACCAGGGACTCGGCGAAATTGCAGTACGAGTAAAGATGCTCGTTACCCGCAGCAGGACGGAAAGACCCCGGGACCTTTACTGTAGTTTGATGTTGGGTTTTGGCACGTGTTGCGTAGGATAGGTGGGAGACTTCGAAGCTTCGATTCCGGTCGAGGTGGAGTCATCCTTGAAATACCACCCTTCACTTGTTGGGACTCTAACCCAGGCCCGTGATCCGGGTCGGGGACAGCGTCTGATGGGCAGTTTAACTGGGGCGGTTGCCTCCTAAAAAGTAACGGAGGCGCCCAAAGGTTCCCTCAGCCTGGTTGGCAATCAGGCGTCGAGTGCAAGGGCACAAGGGAGCTTGACTGCGAGACCGACGGGTCGAGCAGGTGCGAAAGCAGGGCCTAGTGATCCGACGACTCTTCGTGGAAAGGTCGTCGCTCAACGGCTAAAAGGTACCCCGGGGATAACAGGCTGATCCTTCCCAAGAGTCCATATCGACGGAAGGGTTTGGCACCTCGATGTCGGCTCGTCTCATCCTGGGGCTGGAGCAGGTCCCAAGGGTCGGGCTGTTCGCCCGTTAAAGAGGCACGCGAGCTGGGTTTAGAACGTCGTGAGACAGTTCGGTCCCTATCCGCTGTGGGCGTAGGAGTTCTGAGAGGAGCTACCCCTAGTACGAGAGGACCGGGGTGGACGAACCTCTGGTGTGCCAGTTGTCGCGCCAGCGGCATGGCTGGTTGGCCACGTTCGGAAGGGATAAGCGCTGAAAGCATCTAAGTGCGAAGCCCACCTCGAGATGAGAACTCCCACTGGGACAACCAGGTAAGGCCCCTCGCAGACCACGAGGTTGATAGGCCGGAAGTGGAAGCACGGCAACGTGCGGAGCTGACCGGTACTAATAGGCCGAGGGCTTGACCTTGCTCGCGCTCGCTATCGTAGTTCCCGAGCTCTGCTCGAGGGACGCACCCTCAGAGCTTCTCTGACGATCCTTCGGGGTCTGAAAGGGAGACCGCTGTTTCGGTGGCCATGGCGGAGGGGAAACACCCGGTCCCATCTCGAACCCGGAAGTTAAGCCCTCCCGCGCCGATGGTACTGCCTGGGAAACTGGGTGGGAGAGTAGGTCGTTGCCGAGACTTCTTTACAACGGGCCGCCTTCGGGCGGCCCGTTGTCGTTCCCCTCGGTATGCTCCGTCGTTTCGTACCCTAGGAGTCCAGATGCCAAAAGCCCTCCAGCCCCGCCCCGGTGGTCATCGGCCGCCGAGCGCGGCCAAGCCACCACTCCCGCGAGAACTTCTCGATGAGATCCGCCGATCGGCGCGACCCGCGGACCAGGAGCTGGCCATCGCGAAGCTCTCCCGCGCCGTAGATCTCCTGGAACGGGGGGATGCGAAGGTGGCGGTCACGGAGGCGATGCAGGCCAAGGCAGCGGCTCCTCGCTCGGGCGGCGTCCGAGAGGTGCTGGGGCTGGCGCTGTACGGCACGGGACGGTGGCAGGAGGCCGCCGCCGAACTGAAGGCATACCGCCGGATGAGCGGGAGCGCGGACCAGAATCACGTGTTGGCCGACTGCCTCCGGGCGTTGGGGAGATCGAGTGAGGCCATCCCGCTGGCCGAGGAGGAGCTCCGGTCCAAGGCATCGAACGAAGCGAAGGCGGAGGCGGTGATCGTCGCCGCCTCTGCGTTGGCGGATCAGCAGCGCTATCCCGAGGCTCTGGCCTTCCTCGGGCGGGCCAAGACACGGGAAGACATCTCGGAGCCCTACACCCTGCGCCTGTGGTACGTCCGTGGCGACATCTTGGCCAGGGCGGGCCGTCGTGACGAAGCCGCGGAGGAATTTCGCAAGATCATGCGGCACGACGCCAGCGCCTTCGATGCGGCCGAGCGATTGGCCGACTTGGGCTAGGAGGAGGGTTCGTTCGCCCAGCGCTTCCGCCAGTACCGGGTGAGGCCGATCGCGTTCATGTCGATGCTGCCGATCACGTCGTAGCGCGCGCGTTCATCCCCGAGCGGACGCCCTGTCTGTTCGGCGAACGTGTCCTCTGCAAGGGCGGCGAGAGCGCCGGTGAGCCGTTGCTGCGGGGCATCCGGGTCGATCTCGAGTTGACGCCTGATCATGGTGCTCCAGGACCGGATCGCGTCCTTCGCCAGGGCACATCCATCGACCCCGTCGGGAACGGGGCCGAAGTGCGACGTGAGGAGCTGTGTCGGCGCAAGTGCGGCGATGCGATCGATGCTCGCCAATGCCTGCTCGACGTCGACCTCGGGCGGTGGGAGCGCCGGCCGGAACGCGGGGCCCCAGGGAAGATACGAGCCGATCGCTTCGCCCGTGAAGACTGCCCCGCTCTCGGTGTCATGAAGAGCTACATGGTGGGAAGCATGGCCGGGGGTATGGATGACCCTGAGTGCCCGGTCGCCCAGGTCGATCCTGGAGCCGTCGACCACCGAGCGCAGCCGATTGCCGGGGACCGGTTCTGTGCGACCGAAGAAGGCCTCCATCCGGTCAGGGCCGTACGTTCGCGCGGTGCTCGCGAGAAGGCGGGAGGGGTCGACCATATGCCGGGCGCCGTGCTCGTGCACCCAGAGTGTCGCATGGGGGAAGTGCCGGATGAGCGCACCCGCACCGCCGCCATGATCGACGTGAACGTGCGTGAGCACGATGTGCGCGAGGCTCCCCGTATCGACCCCCAACGCTTCCAGGGCCGCCAGCACCACAGGCAGGTCGGCCCCCGGGCCCGCCTCGACCAGCGTCGGCTCGGATCCACCGATGAGATAGACGGCGTTGAGGGCTCTCTCACCGATCATCCCGGTGTCGATGGCGGTGATACCCGCTCCAAGACGGGACAGGATCGGGACGCGAGGTTCGCTCACCGAGGGAGTATGTCAGAGGGTCCCGCTAGAGTTGCCGCAGGAAGGAGGGAGCCATGGTGACGGTTAACGTCGTGGTCCTAGCAGGCACCGTGGCGGCCGAACCGGTCGAACGCCGGATGCCGTCTGGGGACGAGGTTACCGAGCTCCGGCTCTCCGTTCCGGAGGTGGGCAAGCGCCTCCTCCCCCTCCCGGTCGCGGCTTGGCACGCCACGGTCGGAAAGCGAGCCCTGAAGGGCATCGTGAAAGGCGACGCCGTGCTCGTGCACGGCCAATTGGTCCGCCGGTTCTACCGGAGCGGGGCTGGAGCGAGGAGCCTCACAGAGGTGCTCGCCACAGGCATCAAGAAGATCGAACCGCCGGTCGACTGAAGGTGGGGGCACTGATCGTGCCCATCAGTCGGTGCGGGTGCCGTCCACCGGCATCATGACCATCCCCGTCCGGGGCTTCGGCCAGAAGTAGGTGGACTTCTGAGGCAGCCGCTCCCCCTGCTCGATCACTTGCCGGATCCGTTCGGGGGTGGTCGGCGGGAGGAGCCAAGCCGCCACGGCAGCGCCTGTGGCGACAGCCTCAGTTGCTTCCTCGGCATCTGGCGTGAAGGAGAGCTCTCCGGATCCGGCTGACCCATGGAGCAGTTCTTCGTGGAGCGCCCGAACGGCGGGTGGGCCGCCCGCCAGTTCAACGATCGCATATCGCAGGTCCTCGGGGCCCATGGCCACTGTGGCCACCGTGGACCGGTCATCGGAGAGCGCGTCCAGCGCGTCACGCAGACTGGCCACTTCGGTGCCCCCGGCGGGCACTTCGCCGGTCCGCTGGATGCGGTGGAAGGGCAGGACGGGGAGATGCTCGGCCGCGGCGTCAACCACGAGCGCCAGCACCCGGTCCCACGGGCCGAAACCGCGTTCGGCGTGCATCTCGTCGCGGTAACGCAACGCGGTCGTGTACCGGTGGTGACCGTCGGCGATGAGGATCGGGGAGTCCACGAACCACGACGCGATCTGCGGATCTTCGGGAACCGACCACATGCGATGTCGCACGGATCGTTCGTCCTCGGTCTCATGGGACGCCTCCTGTGTGGTCACCCGGTCCAGCAGAGCGGCGAGCTGGGGACTTGGACCGGAGATGGCCCCGTACACGGCAGACAGGTGCGTATGGGTCGCACGGAGCAGTTTCAGACGATCTTCCACGGGACCGGGAAGTGTTCGCTCATGGGGGATCACGCCGGTTCCCCACGGTTCCAGCTCCAAGGCCAGGAGCAGCCCGCGGATACGTCGCCGATCGCCGTCCAGCTCGAAATCCATCTCGTACGCGTAGTACTGCGGCGATGCCGCGCGCTGAAGAGCGCCTTGCCGCTCCCAATCCGTCAGGAGGGCTGCGGCCCGTTCGTAGCGATTCGCCGGGTCATCAGGGTCGCTGCTCCCCTCTGCTAGATCGAGATGCACAACACTGTAGGGGCTTCCACGCAGGTACGAACGTCTCCGAGCGTCGCTGATAACGTCATACGGCGGCGCCGTCACTCGATCCAACGGACCGGCGGCGGCACTGTACGTGAGTCCTTCGAATGGGAAGACGCGAGGCATGCATCTTGTATAGCAGCCGACCGGGGGTGGAGGCCGCCTACGACGTCGTTCTGCTCGATCTGGACGGCACGCTCTACCGCGGAGATGCGGCGATTCCCGAAGCCCCCGCCGCCGTGGCCAGGATCCGAGCCCGCGGCATCCGTCCGGTGTTCGTAACCAACAACTCGAGTCGCACGCAGTCCGCCGTGGCGGCGCACCTGTCGAACATCGGCATCCCCGCCGTCCCCGACGAGGTGGAGACATCGGCGATCGTCACTGCAGAACGTCTCGTCCTCCAGGGTTCGCGCACCGCCTTCGTTATCGGAGAGGAAGGTTTGCTCGAGGCCCTCCGGAACGCGGGCGTGGCGGTGGCGGGCTCGGAGACGCCCCAAGTGGACGCCGTCGTGGTGGGGTTCGACCGGGGCCTTGACTATCAGAAGCTTCGCCAGGCGTGCCTGCTGGTCCAGAGGGGGGCAGTGCTGATCGCCACGAATGCCGACGTCTCGTTCCCTGCCGCGGACGGGCTTTGGCCTGGCGCGGGGGCGCTCCTCGCGGCCGTGGAAGCGACGACCGGACGCACGGCCGAGGTGATGGGGAAGCCGGCGGCCCCGCTCCTTCAGGCCGCCTTGGAGCGCGGCGGTGGCGGCACGGCGCTGGTCGTGGGCGATAGGTTGGACACCGACATCGCTGGAGCCGCCGGGTTGGGTTGGGATTCGCTCCTGGTGCTCACGGGCGTCACCTCCGAGGCCGATCTGGGAGTGGACGGTCCGCAGCCGACGTTCGTCGCGCAGGACCTGCGATACCTGTTCCGCGAACGAGCCCGATGAGGGCCGGGAGTATGCTCAGAACGCCCAGTCAAGGAGGCTCCCATGCTTGAGGATCTTCGCAAGACCATCGAAGCAACCATCGGCGAACTCACCCCTGCACGTGCGAAGTCGCTCGCGAAGAGCCTGGCGGGGCCCGGCGCAGCCAAGGACCAGGTCGCGAAGTCGGCCACCGATCTGATCGAATGGTCCAAGAAGAACCGTGAGCGGCTCAAGGAGTTCATCCAGCGCGAGGTCGCGGCGCAGGTGGGCGCCGTCGGTGTGGCCACCCAGGCCGAGGTGGAGACGCTCAAGAAGCGTGTTCGTGCGCTGGAGCGGGCCGGCAACGCCCGCGCGGCCGGATCGTCCACGTCAACGGGCAAGCCGACCCCGGCGCCGGCCGTGAAGAAGAAGCCCAGGTCCGCAGCGGCCGGTGCGTCGGCGAAGTCGGCCACCCGCGCCCCCCGCGCGCGGAGCTGAATGGCGCGCAGGCGGCTTGATGCCGAGTTGGTTCGCCGGGGCCTCGCGTCCAGCCGGGCTGAGGCGCAAGAGGCCGTCCACCGGGGGCTGGTTCTGATCGGCGGGACGGTGGCGGCCAAACCCGCGACCATGGTGGGCGAGGATCAACCTCTTGAGCTCGCCGGGCCGCCTCGCCGGTTCGTCTCACGCGGCGGGGACAAGCTCCAAGCAGCATTGGAGCGGTTCCAGGTGGATCCTCGCGGCGCGGACGCCCTCGACGCAGGTGCCTCCACCGGAGGCTTCACTGATTGCCTCTTGCAGGCGGGCGCCGCGCGGGTCGTGGCCGTTGACGTGGGGTATGGCCAGTTCGATTGGGGGCTTCGAACCGACGATCGCGTGACATTGCTGGAGCGAACGAACGTGAGAGAGCTTCGCCCCGATAAGCTCCCGTACCGGCCCGGCTTGATCGTTGCCGATCTTTCGTTCATCTCTCTGACCGTCGTGCTGCCGGCGCTTGCGAGCGTGGCCGCGCCGGGCGCGACCTTCCTGGTGTTGGTGAAGCCGCAGTTCGAAGCGGGCCCGAAGGACGTTGGCAGCGGAGGTGTGGTGAGAGACGCCTCGGTGTGGAGACGGGTCCTTGAGCAGGTCCTGGCCTCGTTCGAGGCGGGAGGTGTGCCCGGCGTCGCCCTTATGGCGTCGCCGCTGCCGGGACCGTCGGGCAACATAGAATTCCTCCTGTTGGCTCACGTTGGTGCGGATGGTGCGGATGGTGCGATGGCTCCCGACGTGGATGCGGCGATCGCCGAAGGGAGCGCGCTCGCTTGAAGGATGCTCGTGTTGGGCTCGTGGTGCACGAGAGGAGGCTGCCTGCCGTCACGGAGGCAGCGACGCTCCAGGCTCTCCTGTCGTCCATGGGCGCGATCCCGACACGTGTCCCAGGAGCCGAGGATGGCGCCAGCGTCGCGCGTGGAGCGTTCGATCTGGTGGTTTCCATCGGCGGGGACGGTACGTTCCTGCGCGGCGCGCACGTGGCTGCCGCAGCAGCGTGCCCCATCCTCGGCGTGAAGGTCGGGCGCCTGGGCTTCCTCACAGAGGTGGACCCGGCGGAGGCCCCGGTCGTCATCGAACGCGCGCTGTCGGGCCGGGTTCGGATCGAGGAGCGCCTGGCGGTCACCGCCGAACCTGCCGGGGGAGTGGGGTTCGCGCCGCAATGGGCATTGAACGAGATCATGGTCGAGAAGCGCGCTCGACACCGGCTGATCCGACTGGACGTCCGCGTGGACGGCGACTACGTCACGACCTTTTCGGCCGACGGGGTGATCGCCGCCACGCCCACGGGGAGCACCGCGTACTCCTTCTCGGCCCGCGGTCCCATCGTGAGCCCGTCGGTCCCGTGTCTCGTGCTCACGCCGGTAGCTGCGCACATGGTGTTCGATCGATCGTTCGTGCTGGGAGCCGAGCAGGTAGTCACGGTGGAGGTGGTCGGCGAGGAGCCGGGACTCCTGTCGGCCGATGGGCGCGAATCGATCGAACTTCCAGTTGGGTCGCGGCTCACGATCCGTGCCGCCGATCAGCCGTCGCTGTTCGTTCGGCGTGACCCTGCCGCGAGGTTCCTGACCAGGGTCCGGGAGAAGTTCGATCTACCCGGCGACAGCGATGTCGGTGGCGAGGGGTAGGGTCGCCGCGATGCTGCGAGAACTGCACATCACCGACGTCGGGGTCATCCATGATCTCGACATCGAACTCCACCCAGGTCTCAACGTGCTCACCGGTGAGACGGGCGCCGGAAAGACCATGGTCACCGTGGGCCTGTCTCTCGCGCTGGGGGTGCGCGCCTCCGCCTCGCTGGTCCGCGACGGTGCGGCCTCGGCCAAGGTGCAGGCCCGCTTCGATGCACCGGCGGATGCGAACGAGTGGGCCGAGGACGGCGAGGTGATCCTCGCGCGAACGGTAGGCGCCGATGGACGCGGAAGTTCGCGGATCGGCGGACAGATCGCGACCGCCACGGCTCTGGGGGAGATCGGCGCTTCGCTCGTGGAGATCCACGGGCAGCACCAGACCCAGCGCCTGTTGTCGGCGAGCGCTCAGACCGCGTTCCTGGATCGATTCGCCGGCGACGCCCACCTGGTCGGGCTCGCGGCGTTCCGTGAGGTGTTCGACGAGCTTCGAGCGGCAGAGGTCGAGCTGGCATCACTCACGGCTGCCGCTCGCGACCGGGAGCGGGAGCTGGACCTGCTGGCGTATCAGGTGCACGAGATCGAAGACGTGTCGCCGGCCGAAGGTGAAACACCTGCGCTCGCCGCCGAGGAGGCCAGGCTGGGTCACGTCGAGCGGCTTCTGGAACTCGCCTCGACGGCGGGCATCGCGCTCTCCGACGAAGGAGCGGCGCAGGATGCCGCGGCCGCTGCTCTGGCCGCGGTGCGGGAAGCGGCGGGCCTTGACCCGGGGATCGGGGATCTCGCCGCACGGGCTGAGAGCGTTCACGCCGACCTCACCGAGCTCGCACGCGACGTGCGGGCCTACCGTGAAGGACTCCAGGCGGATCCCGCGCGACTCACAGACATCCGGGACCGGATCGCCGCGCTCAAAGGCCTGCAACGCAAGTATGGAGACACCGATGCCGACGTTCTGACGTTCCTGGAGGCGGCCACCGCGAGGGTGGCTTCGCTGGCCGGCACCGACGAGCGCCGCCGTGAACTGCAGGAAGCCGCGACGGTACTTACGGCTTCGGCGGTGTCTCGTGCTGCAGTCGTCACCAGCGGACGCGCCCGAGCCGCGAGACCGCTCGGAGATGCCCTGCAAGCCGAGCTTCACCAGCTGGGGATGCCCGGCGCCGCGGTGGAAGCCATGTTGGTGGCGCACGAGGCCCTCGGTGTGGCCGGCGCTGAGCGGGTGGAACTTCGATTCTCCGGCGGTCCCGGTCAAGCCGCCCTGCCGCTGGCCAAGACGGCGTCCGGAGGAGAGCTCTCCCGCACCATGCTGGCCTGCCGAAGCGTACTGGCCGATCTCGACTCCGTGCCCACGTTGGTGTTCGATGAGGTGGACGCCGGCATCGGCGGCGAAGCGGGGCTCGCTGTCGGGCGGCGGCTCGCCCGCCTGGCGATCGATCGGCAGGTCCTGGTGGTGACCCACCTTCCGCAGATCGCCTGCTTCGCCGATCGGCACCTGCGGGTCCGCAAGGACGCCGGGATCGCCACGGTGGAAGCCCTGGATGACGCCGAACGCGTCGAGGAGCTCTCTCGGATGCTCGCCGGCCTGGCCGATTCTGAGACCGCCCGGTCACACGCACAGGAGCTGCTTGCCCAAGCCTCCTCTCAACGCGGAGGGCGGGGGTTCCGGGCGGTCGGATCGGCCGTGACGGGCCGGGACTGACTCAGCCTTCGAAGGTCGGATACGCTTGTTCGTTCAGGGCCGCGATCATCGCGGGCCCGAGAGGGGAGCGCACCACGTCCAGAACCAGAGGTCTCCTGCGCCGAAACCACCGGCCCACCCATCCCGAGCACGGGGTAGCCCGCGTCGACCGCCGAACGAAGGACCTGGTGTCGCGGTTGCGGCCCGGGGATATCGCCGTCATCGACCACGAGGACATCGATCGGGTTGCGGCCGAGGGCTTGGTCGAGTCGGGGGCGGCCGCGGTCGTCAACGCCGCGGCGTCGATCAGTGGCCGCTACCCGAACCTCGGCCCCTTGATCTTGGACGAAGCGCAGATCCCGCTCATCGACCAGGTCGGATCGATCTTGTTGGACAAGGTGAAGGAGGGTGCCCCGCTCCGGCTAGACGGGGACCGGGTGTTCGCAGGTGACGAGCTTGTGGGGGTCGGGATCCGCCAGAGCCGGGTCGCCATCCTTCACGACATGGAGGCCGCGCGGCTCAACCTCGATCAGCATCTGGAGTCCTTCGCCCGGAACACGCTGGACTACATGCGCGACGAGCGAGATCTGCTCTTCGGCGGATTTGGACTGCCGGAGCTGGCGCACGACTTGGCAGGTCGCCCGGTATTGGTCGTGGTGCGCGGGTACGGGTACCGAGAGGACCTCGCTGCGCTGCGGGCGTACATCCACGACGTGGCGCCCGTGCTCGTCGGCGTGGATGGTGGGGCGGATGCGCTCGCGAACGAGGGCTACCATCCGGACCTGATCGTGGGCGACATGGATAGCGTCTCGGACGCGACGCTCCTGCTTGCGCGAGAACCTAAGCGGCGCCACAGGCCAACCGAGCTTGTCTTGCACGCATACCTCGATGGCAGGGCGCCGGGCCGCGACCGCCTGGATGCCTTGGGCGTGCCGTTCACTGTGGTTCGATCGTCGGGCACCAGCGAGGACGTCGCCTTCCTCCTGGCGCACGAGAAGCGGGCCGATCTGATCGTCGCGGTCGGAACGCACGGTAATCTCCGCGAGTTCCTGGACAAAGGGCGAGAGGGCATGTCGAGCACGTTCTTGGTTCGACTTCGGGTCGGGGAGATCCTCATGGACGCCAAAGGGGTGTCGCGCATCTACGGGGACCGCGCGATCCGTAAGCGCGACGCCGCGCTGCTGGTCGGGGCCGCGCTCTTCGCGATGATGGTCGTCGTGTGGGTCTCGCCCCCCCTCCGCCTCTACGTCACGCAGCAGTTCGAGCAGTTCCGGCAATGGATCTTCCATCTGAGGGAGGCTCTGTGATCAGCTGGCGGTATCACCTGGTCTCCATCGTCGCGGTGTTCCTGGCGCTGGCCCTAGGGGTGCTGGCAGGAACAGCCGTGGTGAACCAGGGGCTGGTCAAGAACCTCACGAACACGACAGACCGCCTCAATCAGGAGAACGCCGACTACCGGGCGCAGATCGGCCACCTCAGTGACTATATGAACCAGGCCAGCACTGTCATCGAGAGCCTGCGCCTCAACCAGGTGGACGTGATCCTGATCGCCGACGATGGGGCCGATCCCGCGGCGCTCAACCAGGTTCGTTCGGCGTTGTCTGTCGCAGGCGCCCACGTGGTCACCACCCTGGTGCCACTGGCATCCTTGCTCTCCACGGATCCGGCCGATACGAAGGCGCTGGCGGATGTGATCGGGGCACCTGCCCAGGCGAACCCCGCACTCCTTCCGGCGATGACCGCGGAGATCCTCGCGGCGCGCCTCGCGCAAGGTCCTCCGCCCGCGGCTCGGCCCGGCCAGCAAGACGTCTTGGCGAACCTCCTATCGGGCGGGTTCATCGACACCCGCGAGCCGGGCGTGAAGTCCGCCGCCGACATCGGCATCCCCGGTGCCGTCATCGTGGTCAGTGGCCAAACCGAAGGTGCCATCACCGCCCCCTCCACGTTCATGGTGCCGCTGGTGAAGGCGTTGTCTTCGCAAGGTGTCGTGGTCGCGGCGGGTGAGGCCCGGCCGGCGCCGGACGGGTTCGTGGCTCTTGTGAAGAAGGACGGGGCAGGCGTCGGCCCGAGGGTCACCGTGGACGACCTCGAGAGCGAGCTGGGGGGAACGGCCTTGGTCGTCGGCCTCCAACGGGCGATCGACCAGCGCACCGGCGGTGACTACGGACTCGGTTCCGGCCAACTCCTGCCACCGCTGTCGTGAGCGTTCCTCCGCAGATCATCGCCCTCATCCCGGCTCGGGATGAAGCTGCCACGGTGGCGGCCACCGTGCGGGCCCTTCGGGGTCTCGTTGCTCAAGTGGTCGTGATCGATGACGCATCCACTGATGCCACGGCCTCCTTGGCCCTGGGGGCTGGTGCGACCGTCCTACGGATACCCCGGCACGCGGGCAAGGGTTCGGCGATCGAGGGGGGCCTCCTCCGATTGCCCCCACACCAGGGCGTATGGCTCTTCGCCGACGCCGACCTGGGGGCCTCCGCAGCCGGACTGGCCGCCTTGCTCCCACCGGTGCTCGAAGGCCGGACGGACATGACCGTGGCCGCGTTCCCGCTCCAGGCGGGTGGAGGGCTGGGCTCCGTGAGGCGGTTCTCCGCTGCGGGGATCCGTATCCTCTCAGGATTCGATGCCGCTCAGCCGCTTTCCGGCCAGCGGGCTCTGTCCGCCGCGTGCCTAGCGGCAGTCCGTCCGCTGGCGGGTGGGTTCGGGATGGAGACGGCGATGACCATCGACGCCACGCGGGCAGGGATGCGGATCGCAGAGGTTCCGGTCCCGGGATTGACCCACAGGGCGACGGGACGAGGTTTCAAAGGGTTCTCCCATCGGGGCAAGGAAGGGTTGCACATCGCGCGAGCCCTGGGCATCCGGGCGGTCCGACCCCGATGAGCCTGATCACCCGATTGACCGTCCGTAATCACCGTGGTTCGCGGGTTCCCGCCGTCCTCGGTGTCGGGCTGGTGGCAGGTGGAGGGTTGGCCGTTGCGTGGAGCGCCGTGCGCGGATGGGTAGGCGCCGCCGGGGCGGTGGCCTCCGGCGCCGCTCTCCTGGTCGCCCTGGCCGGGTTCGTGGATGACCTGGCTCCTTCTGGCCCCCGAGGCCTCCGCGGACACGTTCGGGCCCTCGTGCGCGGGCAGGTGACTACCGGAGCGGTGAAACTCTTCGCGATCACTGGCGCCTCGCTAGTCACCGTCGCGGCCGGGGCTCGCCCGGGCGGGCTCGTTCGGCTCTGCGGCGCTGTCCTCATCGCCGGGGCGGCGAACCTGTGGAACGGGCTGGACGTTCGGCCGGGGCGGGCCCTCAAGTGGTTCCTGGTCGTGGCCGCGACGGGGCTGATGTGGATGCCACACGCGGGGCCCTTCGCGATCGGGGTTGCGGCGGCTGCCCTCCTGCTCCTGCTCCCCGATCTCCGTGAGGTCGCGATGCTCGGGGACGCCGGCGCGAACCTCTTGGGCTTCACTGCGGGGCTAGCGCTCTACGTTCGGGGTCCGGCGTCGTGGATCCCATTCGAGGCGGCGGGGGTGGTCGCGTTGAATATCGCGGCCGAAACCGCGTCCCTTTCACGCGTGATAGAGGCGCTGCCACCCGTGCGGTGGTTCGACCGACTCGGGGTTCGACCGCCCGAGGGAACCGAGGAAACGGGCCACTGAGCCGAAGTTCCGAGTCGAACTCGCACAGCGAGTCGGTGGCCTCTGATAGAGTCGGCTTCCGTGGTGAAAGACTCGAAATTCATCTTCGTCACGGGCGGTGTCGCTTCCGGATTGGGGAAGGGGATCACCGCCGCCTCGCTCGGCCGCCTCTTCAAATCCCGCGGTCTCAAGGTCGTCCTCCAGAAACTCGACCCCTACGTCAACGTCGATCCCGGAACCATGAATCCGTTCGAACACGGGGAGGTCTTCGTCCTGGACGACGGCGCGGAAACCGACCTTGACCTCGGCCATTACGAGCGGTTCCTGGATTCCGACCTGCATCGTAGCTCGAACTTCACCACCGGAGCCGTCTACTCCGCCGTCATCGCGAAGGAGCGCCGGGGCGACTACCTGGGCAAGACCGTGCAGGTCATCCCGCACATCACCGACGAGATCAAGGAGCGGGTGCGCTCTTTGGCCGACACGGAACAGGCCGATCTGGTCATCGTCGAGATCGGCGGCACGGTCGGTGACATCGAATCTCTTCCGTTCCTGGAGGCCATCCGGCAGCTACGGAACGAGGTCGGACGCGAGAACTGCGCGTTCGTGCATGTGAGCCTCATGCCCTTCATCGGGCCCTCGGGCGAACTGAAGACCAAGCCAACCCAACACTCGGTGAAGGAGTTGCGGTCGTTGGGCCTGCAGCCGGATGCGATCGTCTGCAGGACGGATCGGCCCATCGGGCGGAACCTGAAGGAGAAGATCTCCCTGCTCTGCGACGTGCCCATGAGCGGGGTCATCAGCGCCATGGACGTCGAGTCCATCTACGAGGTGCCGCTCATCCTGCACAAGGAAGGGTTGGATGACGAGGTCGCCCGCCATCTCGGGATCGAGGCAACTCCGGACCTGTCCGAATGGGAGGCGCTCGTCGACCGCGTCCACGCTGCGCAGGAACCGGTTCGCGTTGCCGTGGTTGGTAAGTACGTCGACCTTCGGGATGCGTATCTTTCGGTGATGGAGGCCTTGCGCCACGGCGGCTTCCATCACGGTGCCAACGTGGAGATCGATTGGGTCACCTCCGACGATCTCGGGGGCCAGGCGACCGAAGACGCCCTCGGCTCGGCGGACGGGATCCTCGTCCCGGGAGGATTCGGTGTTCGGGGGGTTGAGGGGAAGGTGGCTGCGGTCCGGTTCGCGCGGGAGCGCAAGATCCCGTTCCTTGGGATCTGTTTGGGATTGCAGGTTGCCGTCGTCGAGTTCGCCCGCAACGTTTGCGGCCTCGAGGGCGCGAATTCCGCGGAGTTCGATCCGGCCACCCCCCATCCGGTCATCGATCTGCTACCCGAACAGAAGAACGTGACCGACATGGGCGCCTCGATGCGCCTGGGCGCGCAGGCCTGCCACATCGAGCCGGGAACGCTTGCGGCCAAGGCCTACGGTGAAGAAGTGGTGTACGAACGCCACCGACACCGGTTCGAGGTGAACCCGGCCTATCACGAGACGCTCACCGGGTGCGGGATGATCGTGTCCGGTTCGTCCCAGAAGGGGCGTCTGGCCGAGATCATCGAACTTCCCGACCACCCGTTCTTCGTTGCCGGGCAGTTTCATCCGGAGCTACGGTCGCGCCCCACCGACCCACACCCGCTCTTTCGGGACTTCGTTGCCGCCGCCGTGGCGCAGCGGCGTTCGCGGGCAGAACTACCCATCGCCGCCGTTCGCTAGATGGAGCCGCGGGGAACGGAGCCGGCGTTCCGCGGGCGATTCCTCTCGGTCGATGTCGAGGATTGGCCGGGCCAGCCCCTTCACGAGGTGCTTCACCGTCCTGGCGCAGCGGCCGTCTTGCCCATCACCCCCTCCGGCGAGGTCATCCTGGTACGGCAGTTCCGCCCGGCCGTCAGGCAGGTCACCACCGAGATCCCGGCCGGGGTCCTTGATGTGGAGGGTGAGGACGCCTTGACCTGCGCCACACGTGAGCTGCACGAGGAGACCGGCCACAGGCTCACCGTGATCGAGTTCCTGGCCGGGTACTACGCCAGCGTCGGATTCACCGACGAGTACGTTCACCTCTTCTGGGCCGAAGCTGAGGGTGAACCCGAAGGCGAACCCGAGGTGGGCATCGAGGTCATACGGCGGCCGCTCGGCGAGATGGTCACCGCCGCCAGGAACGGCAAGGTCCGGGATGCGAAGACCGCCATGGCACTGCTCCTTGCCGACGGCCGCGCGCGGCCATCGGGCCCGGGTCCGGGCCGATGACCACGAGCATCACGGCGTGGGTCCAGCGCTATCTGGATCACCTCACGATCGAACGAGGACTCTCGCCGAATACCGTCGATGCCTATCGCCGGGATCTCCGGATCTACCTCGCATTCTTGGCGAAGCGATCGATCCAGGACCCTCGAGAGATCGACGAGAAGCTGCTCCGCAGCTACTTGGCCTCCCTTTCCGCTGCAACGTTCGGAGAGGAGGAGACCGCCTACCGATCCGCCAGCGTTGCACGAAGGCTCTCCGCGGTCCGTTCGTTCCACCGGTTCCTTCTTCGCGAGGGTGCGACGCCAGACAACCCCGCGCGCGGGGTGCTCCAGCCCAGGGTGCCGCGCGGCCTTCCGCGCCCGCTGTCCGTCGACGACGTATCCGCGATGCTCGAGGCCCCACCCGCCGGGACGCCGGCGGGCCTGCGCGATCGCGCGATCCTAGAGCTCCTTTACGGTGCCGGCCTCCGCGTGAGTGAGCTGGTGGGGATGGACGTCGACGATCTGGATCTCGAGGCTGGGTCGCTCCGGGTGCTGGGTAAGGGAGGGAAGGAGCGGGAGGTGCCGATCGGGGCCTTCGGCCGAGAGGCGCTCTCTGCCTACCTCACCCGGGTGCGGCCCGGTCTGGCTACGAGGCGCAGCAAGGGGGCGCTCCTGCTCAACCTGCGCTTCGGGACCAGGCTCGCTCGGCAGTCGGTGGGCCGGATCGTGGTTGCCAGCGCGGCTCTGGCCGGCGTGGACAAGCGCGTTACGCCGCACACGCTCAGACACTCCTTCGCGACGCATCTGCTCGAGGGTGGTGCCGACGTTCGCGTCGTCCAGGAACTCCTGGGTCACGCGAGTGTTGCCACAACGCAGGTCTATACCCTGGTCTCTAAGGATCACCTTCGCGAGGTCTACTACACCTCCCATCCACGGGCGCGGCAGGGATAGGGGAGGAGCGCGATGGACATTGGGAGCGGACGAGACCGCGTCTGCCTGGTCGTCTGCGATTCCTGGGGGATCGGTGATGCCCCCGACGCTGCGGCCTACGGCGACACGGGCTCGAACACGCTCGGGAACGTCGCAGCCGCGGTCGGTGGGATCCGGGCGCCCAACCTGGCCGCGCTTGGCCTGGGATCGCTGACGGCCATCCGTGGTGTGGCGCCGGGCGCTGCGGAGGCCGGTGCCGGGTTCGGTCGGGCCACCGAGGTCTCGGCCGGGAAGGACACCACCACGGGCCATTGGGAGATGATGGGGATCCGCTTGGACCAGCCGTTCCCTCTCTATCCCCGCGGCTTCCCACCGGACGTGATCGTGTCCTTCGAAGGGGGGATCGGGCGAAAGATCCTCGGGAACAAACCAGCCTCGGGAACGCAGATCCTCGAAGAGTTCGGTCCCGAGCACATGGCTACCGGCCGCCCTATCGTCTACACGAGCGGCGACTCGGTGTTCCAGATCGCCTGTCACGAGCAGGTGGTCCCATTGGCGACCCTGTACGAGTGGTGCCGTGTGGCTCGCCGTCTCCTACGCGCTCCCCATGAGGTCGGACGCGTGATCGCCCGGCCGTTCGTCGGGGAACCTGGAGGGTTCGTTCGGTCGGCGGGGCGGCGTGATTTCTCCGTCCCGCCGCCCGGCCCTACCGCCTTGGATCGGCTCGTCGAGGTCGGGGTGCGTGTCTACGCGGTGGGTAAGATCCAGGACATCTTCTGCGGTCAGGGCATCACCGAAGCTCGGTACAGCGATTCGAACGACCACGGGGTCGACCTCACCCTGGACTACCTCCGGCGTCCCGGTCCCGCATTCGTATTCACCAATCTGGTGGACTTCGATTCGAAGTACGGACATCGCAACGATCCCGTCGGGTACGCGGCGGCCGTCGAGGCGTTCGACAAGCGCCTCCCGGAGTTGATGGAGGAGCTCGGTGGGGGGGTACTGTTCATCACGGGTGACCACGGATGTGATCCGACGACGCCGCCGACCGACCACAGCCGGGAGCGGACGCCGATCCTGGCCGCCGGTTTGCCCGTCGGGCCCGTCGACTTCGGAACTCGGCCGACGTTCGCTGATCTCGGCTGTACGATCGCGGATCTGCTGGGAGCAGGCACCAAGGGGCTCACCGGAACGTCGATCGCCTCGACCCTCGGCTTCGACTTGAGTCCTGAGAGTTCTTGATGTCCGGTTGAACGTCAGTCCGTCGCCGTCCGAGGCGGGAACGCGCCCGAACCCATAACCCTCGACCTCCTGGAGAGCCGCCCACTAGCCCAGGTCTCCGCAGGGGTCGTGCTCGACCTGGGGTAGACGTATCATGACCTCTCCAACCGTCAGGTCGAGCGTCTCGGGAGTCAGACGTCAGGCTGATGAGCGTGTACATCTGAGGTGCGGCCTGGCCGGGTGCGCAGGCGATAGGGTTCCAGCCCGAGGGAGTGGTGCGCGAGTGCTGGGGTTGCAGACCATCGGTCCGACGTTCGCGCTGTTCATCGGGATGGGCTTGTTCATCGGGCTGACGGTTCGTGAGCTGGCCCGCGCACACATGGCGGTGCGGCTCGGCGATCCCACCCCCCGGCTCTGGGGTCGCCTCTCCTTCAACCCGAAGTCCTGGTTCGATCCGTTCGGCAGCGGACTCATCCCGGGGCTCATCGTCTTCCTCATCGCGATGTCGGCTCCCTACGTGCCCCCGTTCGCCTACGCGAAGCAGGCCCCGGTGGATCCGACCTACTTCAAGCACGGGCGGCGCGACGTCGTCCTCGTGTCTTCGGCGGGGCCCGCCGCCAACATCGTGCTGGCACTCTTCCCGGGGCTGCTCCTTCGCGCGGGGGTTTCGGATGGGAGGCTGGGGCAGTTCCTGGTGGCTGTCCTCATCGCGAACCTCTCGCTCGCCGTTGTCCATCTCCTCCCTATCCCGGGACTGGACGGAGCCCGGATGGTGGGACTCCTCCTCCACGGCCGAGCGAAGCAGCTCTACCGGGACCTCGACGCCTACCTCCCGCTGTTCGCCCTCGCGTTCTTCATGGTGTTCGGGTTGGTCCTGGGCACGCCGGTGTGGAAGGTAACGGTGACGCTCTGCCACACGATCGCCGGGTCCGGCATCTGCTGAGGCCTGTGCGGATCCGAGGGGGGGCCGCGCTATCATCCCCGGCATCGTGCACGCAGCCGACCCTACCCCCGCCACAGGAGCCGCCCGCAAGGGCAGGGTGCTGACCGGCTACCGACCGACCGGACCTCTGCATCTGGGCCACTGGGCCGGCAACATCGAGAACATGCTCCGGCTTCAGGACGAGCGGTACGACTGTTTCTACTTCATCGCCGACTGGCACATGCTCACGACTCACTACGATCGTGTGGACGAGCTCGCCGCGTGGACGCAAGGCCTCGTCTTGGATTGGCTGGCCGCCGGGCTCGATCCCGAGCGCGTGACCATCTACCGCCAGTCCGACATCCCCGAGGTGGCCGAGATGGCGCTGGTCTTCGGCATGACCACCCCGCTGGGATGGCTGGAGCGCGTGCCGAGCTTTAAGGAACGCCTCCGTGACATGGACGAGCGCCACAGCGCGAACTTCGGCCTCCTTGGCTATCCGGTACTCCAGGCCGTGGATATCACGATCGTGAAGGGGGAGCTGGTCCCCGTCGGGCAGGACCAGGTCGCCCACTTGGAGCTCACCCGCGAGATCGTGCGGCGTTTCAACGCGCTGTACGGCGACGTCCTACTAGAGCCACAGCCCCTCCTTTCGGAGTCGCCGACGATCCCAGGGTCCGACGGCCGGAAGATGTCGAAGTCCCTGGACAACTACATCGGGGTGCGCGATGAGCCCGACGAGATCCGCAAGCGCGTGAAGTCCTTCCTCACCGACCCGCAGAAGGTTCGCCGTGGTGACCCGGGTCGTCCGGAGGTGTGTCCGGTGTTCGCACTGCACTCTCGGTTCTCACCGGGCGACCTCGAGAGGATCGATACGCAGTGCCGAACCGGCGAGCTGGGCTGCGTCGACTGCAAGACGATCTTGGCCGATCACCTCATCGAGACCTTCGCAGCCTACCGCGACCGGCGCCGAGAGCTTGAGCGGCAGTCCGGCCTGGTTCTCGACGTTCTTGAGGCCGGTCTCGCGAAGGCGCGGCCCGTGGCCCAGGAAACCCTGGCCACGGTTCGCGCTGCGATGCGATTCGGATGAGCGGGGAGCCGGTGTCCCAGGCGCCCCAGTTCGCCGTGGAGCTCCCGATGTTCACGGGGCCGTTCCGACTGCTGGCCGATCTCATCCTGGAACAGAAGGTGGACGTCTGCGATATCCGAGTCTCGGGCGTCACCGATGCCTATCTCGCCTACGCGAAGGACACCAAGAACTGGAACCTCGAGGAAGCAACATGGTTCCTCGCCATCTGCGCGGTGTTGCTCGAACTCAAGGTCTCGCGCCTGACCCCGCGTCACGTCGAACCGGATGAAGACGACATCTTGGGCGGATCGCCCGACCTGGTGTACGCGCGTTCGCTTGAGCTGACGGCGTTCCGCAAGGTCGCCATCGAGATCGCGCGGCGGCTCGAGGACGAAGCGGGCTACTTCACGCGGGACGTCGGGCCGGGGCCGGAGTTCTCACACCTGTATCCGGACCCGCTGGACAAGATCACTGCAGAAGCGCTCGCACGGGTGGCGGCGCAGGCCCTCCGACCTCCGCCCACCCTGGACCTTTCTCACGTCACGCCGATCCGCTACACGGTGGCCGAGGCGATGAGCACACTGGAGGCGCGCATGGCCGACTTCGGCCGGGCGGCCACGTTCCGCGAGATCGTCGCAGACTGCCAGGAGCGGATCCACGTGGTCGTGCGGTTCCTGGCCCTGCTCGAGTTGTACCGTGAGGGCAAGGTCGGACTCCAGCAGGGTCAGACGTTCGGCGAGATAGAGATCGAGTGGATGGGCTGACATGACGGATGCGGTGGATGCCAGGGCGCTGGAGTCGCTCTTCTTCGTCTCGGACGAGCCGTTGAGCGCGTCCGTGCTGGCGCAGACGCTCGAGGTCGATCGGCGCGACGTGGATAACGCGTGCGATCGCCTGGCCACGGACCTTGAAGACCGCGGGTCCGGGCTGGTTCTGCGCAACGTTGCCGGGGGCTGGCGACTCTTCACGCATCCGGACGTGGCGCCTATGGTCGAACGATTCGTGCTCTCCTCGCGCCAGGCCCGGCTGACGAAGGCCGCGCTTGAAACGCTCGCGATCGTCGCATACAAGCAACCGGCCACCCGCCACCAGGTGAGTGCGATCCGAGGCGTGAACTCCGATGGCGTGCTCCGAGCCCTGCAGGATCGCGGCCTCATCGAGGAATCCGGGCGAGAGGAAACCCCAGGGCGCCCAGTGCTCTACGGGACCACACCTGGATTCCTCGAGCGTCTCGGCCTTCCTTCCCTGGCTTCTCTCCCGTCACTGGCCCCGCTGCTGGTTCCCGACGTGGACGAAGACGCGGGGGAGCGGTCCGGCGCCATGGTCGATGTGATCGCAGATTCCGCTGACCCGATCGGGACGCCGGATCTGGAGGACGCCCCGGATTCGGGTCTGCTCGAAGACGACCGGCCGGGCTAGATGGAGGAGGGCCAGGAGCGCCTCCAGCGCACGCTCGCGCGGGCCGGGTTCGGATCTCGCCGTAGCTGTGAAGAGATCATCGGCGCAGGCAGGGTGACCATCGACGGGATGGTTGCGATCCTCGGAAGCCGCGTCACCCTCGGTCAGCAAGAGGTGAAGGTTGACGGTCACATCGTCAACCTCGACCCGAACGTGAGGTACTACGCGCTGCACAAGCCCGCGGGCGTCGTAACCACCATGTCCGACCCCCAAGGTCGAACCGACATCACGACATTCCTGCCCACCGAGGGGCCTCGCGTCTTCCCGGTCGGCCGGTTGGATCGGGACACAGAGGGCCTGTTGCTCCTCACGAACGACGGCGAGCTTGCGAATCGACTCACGCACCCGAGCTTCGGCGTCGAGAAGGAATACCTGGCAGAGGTTGAAGGGCCTGCCTCCGACAAACAACTCGCACGGATGCGCAGCGGTGTCGACCTGGAAGATGGCCCCGCCCACGCGACTCGGATCCGCGAGGTGGGCAAGGTCGGCGACCGTGTGGCCCTGCGTGTCGTGATGACCGAAGGGCGCAAGCGAGAGGTTCGCCGGTTGCTCGCGGCAGTCGGTCTTCCGGTGGTTCGTCTGGTTCGGCTCCGCGTGGGGCCGGTACTTCTCGGCGACCTGGCTCCGGGGGATCTCCGCGAGCTCTCCCACGAGGACCTGATCGGTCTCTACACCGCCGCCGGTCTCTGAGGCCATTCAAGACCGTCCTGTAGCCTGTTGTCTGACCGGGGGGCCGTCTCCCGGATCCCCCGGAGGGATACAGATGCGGGTTCGCGCGGCGCGGGGCGCCATCGTCGTTACCGAAGATACGCGAGAGGCCATCCACGATGCGACCGAGCAGCTCCTGCGCACGGTGTTGACCCGCAACGAGATCGCCACCGACGACCTCATCAGCATCTTGTTCACGGCCACCGACGACCTGGCCGCCGCGTTCCCGGCCGAAGCGGCACGCGCCATCGGGTTAGGGCAGGTCCCGCTCCTCTGCGCACGAGAGATCCCCGTTCAGGGTTCCATGGCTTCGGTGGTGCGGCTGATGGTCCATTTCCACACCGAGCGGGCCTTGGACCGCGTGTTCCATGTCTATCTGGACGGCGCGGAGTCGCTGCGCGATGACCTCGACAACTGAGCGCATCGCGGTGCTGGGCACCGGCCTCATCGGCGCCTCGATCGCCATGGCCGCATCCCGTGTCGGATGCTCCGTTACCGGATGGGACGCGGACGACGACGTCGCATCGCGTGCGGGCAAACGTGCTGAGTTCGAGCCCGCAGCGTCCCTGGAGGCGGCGATCGACGGTGCCGACGTCGTGGCCATATGCACGCCGATCCCCGCCGTGGCCGAGATCGCCGCGCGTGCACTCAAAGGAGCTCCGGGGGCGGTCGTGACCGACACCGCGAGCATCAAGGGCTCGATCGCGGCCACCGTTCTCCCGATACAGGACGCTCCGCGGTTCGTGCCGGGCCATCCCATGGGGGGATCTGAGCGGTCTGGGCCCGAGCACGCCTCGGCGTCGCTTGTGGACGACATCGTCTGGGTCCTGACCCCGACGGATGCCAGCGATGAGACGGAGGTCGAACGCCTTGCCGGATGGATCGCGCGCATCGGGGCTCGGGTGGTCCGGATGACACCCGAGCGTCACGACCGGCTGGTGGCGTTCGTGAGCCATCTTCCCCAGGTGGCCTCGACCGCACTCATGGCATTGGCAGCCACGGAGGAGTCCGACGAGCCCGAGATCCTGCTCCTTGCCGCTGGGGGGTTCCGCGATCTGACCCGCTTGGCCTCCAGCGACCCGGTTCTGTGGAGCGAGATCCTCCGGGCGAACGCCGGCCAGATCACGGCCGCCCTGGGCCTTTACATCGACCGCCTCACCTCCCTGCGTCAGAACATCGCCGACGCGGATGCCCTCGCCATCGAACGAACCTTCCAGTTCGCCAAGACTGCCCGCCTGAAGCTCACGGCCAAGCCCAAGGTCCGGGCAGGCGTGGCCGTGCTCCAGGTTCTTGTTCCCGATAGTCCCGGCGCGCTCGCGAGGCTGACGGCGGCTTTGGGGACCGGCGGGGTCAACATCGAGGATCTGCAGATCGTTCACTCGCCCGAAGGTGGGCGAGGCACCGTCCACCTCACCGTCGCCGCTGCAGACGCGGAGCCGGCCGCCGTGATCCTTACCGGCGCGGCCTTCGACCCCGTCCGGCTGGCTTGAGGGGGAGACATGCGGCTACGGATCACACCGGGGTCGAACCTGTCGGGGGAACTTACCGTGCCCGGGGACAAGTCGATCGCGCACCGGTGGCTCATCCTCTCCTCGACGGCGAGCGGGAGGAGCCTGATCGAAGATCTGCCGCGGAGCCTCGATGTGGGCTCGACGGCGTCATGTCTCGCGGCACTCGTCCCCTCGGTTCGACCTGGACTTGAGGCTTGGAGCCGGAACGATGGACCTGCGGCGAAGCCGGGCAGTTCCACGTGGAACGCTCACGATCGAACGGGCGTCACCTCGCCGCTTGAGGTTCAGGGTCAGGGTCGAGCGGGGATCCATCTGCCCTCTCACGACCTCGACTGCGGTAACTCGGGGACGACGATGCGGCTACTCGCGGGAGTGTTGGCAGGTGCTCCGTTCACGTCGGTTCTGGTGGGAGATGCCAGCCTCTCAACCCGCCCCATGGAGCGAGTGGCCGAGCCGCTCCGCCAGATGGGAGCATCGGTCACCACGAGGGGCGGCCACGCGCCCGTCAAGGTGGACGGCGGAGGACTCCACGGGATCACCTATCGCGCCCCCGTGCCGACGGCACAGGTGAAGAGCGCGATCCTCTTCGCGGGGCTCGAGGCTGAAGGTGTAACCACTGTCGAGGAGATGGTGTGGACGCGTGATCACACGGAGCGCGCGCTTCGGGCGTTGGGCGCGCCGGTCTCCATCTCGGCGGACCGGACGACCGTCAGCGTCGAGGCCTTCCAGCACGAAGGATTCGAAGGCCGAGTGCCGGGTGATCCTTCGTCAGCCGCGTTCATCGTGGCGGCTGCGGCGCTCACCGGATCTGAGGTCACCCTTCGCGGGGTCGGCCTCAACCCGAGCAGACTGCACTTCCTGGACGTTCTGGCGCGGATGGGCGTTCGGACAGAGGCCAGGGTCGATCACGAGTCGGTGGGGGAGCCCGTCGGGGACCTCTGGGTCGCTCCGACCGAAGGCATCCGCTCGACTACGATCGCCGCGGAGGAGGTCCCTCTCCTCATCGACGAGATCCCCGTGCTCGCGGCAGTCGCCTCGCGCGCGCCCGGCGACTCCTGGTTCCTGGATGCGGGCGAACTCAGGGTGAAGGAGTCGGATCGCCTGGCCGGCCTGGCCGAAGGGCTACGGGCGCTCGGTGGGAACGCGGTCGCGGAAGGGGAGGACCTGGTCGTGGCGGGAGGCGGACTCCGTGGAGGCCGGACGTATGCGGGCGGCGACCATCGGATGGCGATGGCGTTCGTGGTCGCAGCCCTCTCCGCGTCGGAGCCCTGCGAGATCGACGGGGTAGAAGCCGCTGACGTGTCGTTCCCCGGTTTCGTCGGCGCGCTGAGCGCGCTGGGTGCGAGGATCGAGGTGCTGCCATGACGACGCCCGCGGTGATCACTATCGACGGAGCAGCCGGGAGTGGCAAGTCCACCCTGGGCAAGGGTCTGGCTGTTGCGCTGCGGCTGCCCTACGTCAACACCGGCCTCATGTATCGCGCCCTCACCCTGGAAGCGCTTCAGACGGGCATCTCGACCGACGACGGCACCGCCCTCGCGCAACTGCTTCGCACGATCCGCTTCTCGCTGTCCGAGGCCAGCCCGCCGGAGCTCTTGATCCAGGGCCGCCCGTCGACCCGCGCCCTTCAGACCCCCAGGGTCGAAGCCGAAGTCTCCGACGTATCCCGTCACCCGGAGGTCCGCGCCCTCATGCGCGCCGCGCAACGGGCGCTCGGCGAACTTCACGGCGCCGTCATGGACGGGCGAGATATCGGCTCGATGGTCTTCCCCGATGCGCCCCTCAAGCTCTACCTGACTGCGGACCCGGGGGCTCGCGCCGCCCGGCGAACCGCGGAGCGGGACTCGACTCAGGCTGAGGTTGAGGCTTCGCTGCACGCGCGAGACCGCAGGGATGCCCAGTTGAACCCACCCGAAGCCCCGTCCGGCGCCGTCCGCCTCGACACGGCATTCCTCGGCGTTCGCGAGACACTCCAAGCCGCCCTCGAACTGGTTCGACTGCACGCACCTGGGTTGCTCCCATGAGCGCGCCCGTCCCCCGCATCGCCGTGGTCGGCCGACAGAACGTCGGGAAGTCGACGCTGGTCAACCGGCTCTTCGGACGCCGTGAGGCCATCGCGCATCCGATGGCAGGGGTCACGCGAGACAGGATCGAACTCGAGGCCGAGTGGAACGATCGACGCTTCACCCTCATCGATACCGGCGGCTACGCCCATGGAGCCCGTGGCATCGAGTCGAAGGTCGCGGATCAGGCCGCGCGCGCCGAGGCCGAGGCAGACCTCATCCTCCTCGTGGTCGACGCGCGTTCGGGTATCACACAAGACGACGACGATCTCGCGAAACGGCTGCGCCGAACCGCCGTTCCCGTATTGGTCGTCGCGAACAAGATCGACGCGGAGAAGGAAGAGGTCGAAGTCGCTGCGTTCACGCGCCTGGGCCTGGGGGAGCCGTTCGGGGTGAGCGCACTGCACGGTCGAGGTGCAGGTGACCTCCTCGACCGGATCGTCGCATTGCTGCCGGACGCGCCCCGAAGCACAGGCGAGAACCGCGAACCGGAACCTCGGTTCGCCCTCGTCGGGCGCCCGAACGTCGGGAAGTCATCGTTGTTCAATCAGCTCATCGGCCAAGACAGATCCGTCGTCTTCGAGGAAGCCGGCACGACCCGCGACGCGGTCGACGCGCTGGTGGAGTGGCCGGGGCTCGGCACCGTCAGGTTCGTGGATACGGCGGGCATGCGCAGGGGAACCAAGGTGCGCGGCGTTGAGTACTACAGCGTTCTCAGGGCGACAGAGGCCATCGAGCGAGCCCACGCTGCCGTTCTGGTGCTCGATGCCACCGAGGGGTTCACCGGAGAGGACAAGAAGATCGCTAACCTCGCGATGGACGCCGGCCGGGCGCTTCTGGTGGTTGCCAACAAATGGGACCTGGTCGAGGACAAGGACCGAACCTTTAAGAACATGCAGGAGGAGGTTTCGTTGTTCGCGAGGGCGGAAGCCATCCGAACGTCGGCCATCACGGCCCAAGGGGTGCACCGGCTCCCGCCCATCCTGATGGAGCTTCACCACAGGTGGAGACTTCGGATCCCGACCTCCAAGGTGAACGATGTTCTTCACGCGGCACAAGCGGAGCGTCCCACTCCCCGCGCCGCGGGAAGCCTCCACTACGCGACCCAGGTCGCCGCAGCACCACCGACGTTCGTCATCTTCGGCGGGGCGAAGGAGCCGGGCCCCGGGTATCGCCGTTACATGGAGAATCGCTTCCGGCGAGAGTTCGGATTCGAAGGGGTACCCATCCGGTTCTCGTATCGTCCGCGAACGAAGGGCGGCACCGGCGGCGAACGCCTATGATCTGCGCTGGCGCGTCGGGTTCCCGGTGACTGCTAGGATGCGCGCGACGGGCCGTGGCGCAGCTTGGTTAGCGCGTCTGACTGGGGGTCAGAAGGTCGCCGGTTCGAATCCGGCCGGCCCGACCGATGAATGGGACAGCCGATAACGGATCCCGCCCCGCCGATGCGTCGGCGGCCATCCTCACCGTCCCGAACCTCATCTCCTCGATCCGCATCCTTCTCATACCTGTCTTCACCTATCTGATCGTGCATCGCCCCACGACGCTCGGGGGGGTCGCGCTCTTCGCCTTCGTCGTGGCAACCGATTGGGTGGATGGGGTCGTCGCGCGCCGGACCGGCCAGGTCTCCGACCTCGGGAAGGTCCTTGATCCGGTCGCGGACCGCCTCTCGATCGCCGCGGGGCTGGCTGCCCTGGTTATCCGCGGCGCCTTCCCTCTTTGGGCAGCCCTGTTGATCTTGGTTCGTGACGCGGCCATCCTGATAGCGGGTGCCTCGCTGCTGGCGGCGCGGCGGATCCGTCTGGACGTTCGGTTCGTCGGCAAGACGGCCACCTTCTGCCTCATGATCGCGATCCCGTCGATCTCCTGGGCGGATCTGGGGTATCCACCTGCCGCGGCCTTCTTGGTCATCGGATGGGTGTGCTTCGCGGTTGGGATCGTGGAGTACTACATCGCGACCGGCGTGTATGTCGTCGACATCCGCCGGGCCCTGGCTGCAGCCGCGTGAACCCGCTCGCAGGGTCCGCTATCGTTCCCGTCCTACGATCAGGAGGTTGACGTGGAGTTCCCAGATGACGTTGGCTACACCAAGGAGCACGAATGGGCGCGCTTGGAAGGCGGCCGCGTACGGATCGGTGTCACCGATTTCGCGCAGGATGCGCTCGGCGACGTCGTCTACGTCGACCTTCCGGAAGCCGGCACAGCGATACGAGCGGACGAGGCGTTCGGTGAGGTCGAGTCCACGAAGTCCGTTTCCGATGTGTACAGCCCGATCTCGGGCACCATCGTCGAGAAGAACCCACTCATCGAAGACGCTCCTGAGCTCGTGAACCAGCAACCCTACGGTGATGGCTGGCTCGTCCTCGTGGAGCCGGCCGACCCCGCCGACGTGGGGCGACTTATGAACGCGGAAGCGTACAAGTCGATGGTTGAGGGTTCTTGACCCACCCAGCCAAGGTTGAGCGTTACCCCTATCCGGGGTGGAGACTGCATTCGCGCCCTGGTTGACCCTACGTACGACCCGCGATAGGGTCACTGCACGACTGAGAGTGACAGTGAGACCTGAACCTATACTCTCGGCTAGACAGCGTCGTCCAGGGAGTCTCGACCGTGAAGTGCACCCATTGTGGACAGTCCAACCCGACCGACGCGCTGTTCTGCATGCGTTGCGGCCGTGCACTCAAGGGTGACCCCACGCTGACCCTGAGCCCGGTCGAGACCGACGATGAGGCGCAGGATGACTTCCCCTTCCCCAACGATGAACTTGAGGCCGGTCAAGCACTCCTTCTGGTCAAGCGTGGCCCGAACGCGGGCTCGACGTTCTTGCTGGATTCAGATTCAACAGCCATCGGCCGCGATCCCGGGAGCGAAGTCTTCCTCGATGACGTGACCGTCTCGCGCAGGCACGCGTTCATCGAGCGGCGGGGGGGTGCCTGGTTCGTCAAGGACGCGGGCAGCCTGAACGGGAGCTACGTCAACGGAGAGCAGGCCGACGAGACGGCGCTCGCCGACCACGATGAGATCCAGGTCGGATTGTTCAAACTCGTGTTCTTCATGGCAGGGGAGTGATCATGGCGGGAACGCGCAACTATCGATCGATCGGCGAAGTGTTGGTCTCGGTCAAGACCGAGTTCCCGGACATCACCATCTCCAAGATCCGGTTCCTGGAGGCCGAAGGACTCATCGAACCCGAGCGCACGCCGTCGGGCTACCGCAAGTTCTACAGCCGGGACGTCGACATGCTGAAGTCGATCCTGCGCATGCAGCGCGACGAGTACCTGCCTTTGAAGGTCATCAAAGAACGTCTCCTTCAGCAAGCGGCCGAAGACGAGGCTGCGGCCGCCGACGGCGATGGGGGAGAGGCGGCGGCCGGACGGGCCGAAGCCGCGGCTGCGAGCAGAGCTGCCGCATCCGAGGAGATCGCAGATGCGCCGACGGGGCTGCAGATGTCGCTCGAGGAGATGGCAGCCGCCACCGGGGTAGACCGTGACCGCATCAAGGAGCTGGAGTCCTTCGGGATCGTCAGCTCTCACGGCCCGGAGAACGCCCGCTACTACGACGGTGACGACTACATCGTTCTCTCCATCGTCAAGGACTTCTTCCGCTACGGGGTCGAACCCCGCCACCTCACGATGTACAAGCACTTCGAGGAGCGGGAGGCGTCTTTCTTCGAACAGATCGTGGCCCCGATGATGCGTCAGAAGAACCCCGACGCCAGGCGTGCCGCCGCGGACACCCTGGCCGAGCTGACGGTGACCTCGCGTAAGTTCAAGCAAGCCCTCCTCCGAACGAACATCCGCTCGACCCTCTCGGCCTAGGGCAGGTCTACGACCTCTCCGGGGGCCGCCCCAGGCCTGTTACGCTCGCGCCGATGGAGATCGCGAGCGTCCTCTTCGGGCGCGAGGAGATCCGTCGCCGGGTGCAGGAACTCGGTCGCACGATCACCGGGGACTACGTGGGGCGAGAGCCCGTGTTCGTGACGGTCCTGCGGGGTGGCGCGATATTCCTCGCCGACCTGGTCCGAGCGGTCGACGTCCCGCTTCAGACCCACTTCCTTGCCATCAGTCGCTACGGCGGAGCCGAAACGTCGCTCGGGCGCGTTCGCGTGCTCCTGGATATCGACGTCGACCTCGCGGAGCGCGACGTCGTCCTGGTTGAGGACATCGTCGATACAGGGTTGACCGTCTCGTACCTGTTGTCAGCGTTGAAGGTTCGGGGTACGGCATCGATCGAGGTGTGCACCCTCCTCGATCGCTCGGTTCGTCGGATCGCACCGCTTCAACCTCGCTACGTCGGATTCGACTGTCCGGATCGTTTTGTCATCGGCTACGGCATGGACTTCCGCGATCGTTTCCGGAACCTGTCGGACATCCTGGCTATCGAGGACATGGACCGTCTGAAGAGCGACCTGTCTCTGCTCGACCCCGCACACGAGCGCCCGCAGGTTGCCCAAGGGCGGGGGCGCGGCTACCCTGGCAGGACATGATCGAGATGGAGATCACAGGCGTTCGGGTGGAGCTTCCGACGAATCAACCGATCGTGCTGCTGCGTGAGCGTGGGGGAGAGCGCTACCTTCCCATCTGGATCGGGGCTGCTGAAGCCGCGGCCATCGCGCTGAGCCTGCAAGGGGTCGTCACCCCTCGCCCGATGACACACGACCTCATGCAGAACATCCTGGAGGACCTTCAGGTCAGCGTGCAACGCATCGTCGTCACCGAACTGCGCGACAGCACCTTCTTCGCTTCCATCCAATTGCAGCGGAACGGTGACAGTTACGAGATCTCCTCTCGGCCCTCCGACGCCATCGCTCTTGCCGTGAGGATGGAAGTCCCCGTTTTCGCCGAGGAGGGCGTCTTGGAAGAGGCGTCGATCCTGATCCCCGGCGAAGAAGAGGAAGAGGTCGAGAAGTTCCGCGAGTTCCTGGACAACGTTAGCCCTGAGGACTTCGCCGGCTGAACCGCCCCTTCACTCAGAGCGAAGGGGCGGGCGAGCGTCCCCCTCGGTCGCTCGTCCGCCCGTGTCCCTCCGCTGGGACGCTGATCCGGCTACCCGTAGAAGAAGACCGTTACCCAGAGGGTGCCGCCCTGATAGACGGTCCCGATGGCCACATGTCTGAAGGCGCCGTTCAGGATGTTGTCCCGGTGTACGGGGCTCCGCATGAACGCCTTCTGCAGGTCGCTCACGTTGCCCCCTGGCATGTACCCGATGTTCTCTCCCCAAGCGTGCCACGGCGTGTCGGAGAGGTACGCGCCGACGTTCGACGTGTGGAACAGATATCCGGCCTTGGCCATCTGGGCACTGTGACGCTCGGCGAGCGCGGACATCCGGTCGTCCAGACTCAAGCGTCCCTTGTGGTGGATGAGCCGCGAGTCGTTCGTGGCCGCGAGCATCTGGTGCCGGTACACGTCCGGCTGGCGCGAACCGGCGAGCGCGGAAGGAGCGGCAAACCCCATCAGGCAGGTCGTCGCCAAGATCAGCGCAAACCCCCCTATCCACCTGCCCATGCGGCGCATCGGTACTCCTTCGGTAGCTCGGCCGTCCCCGCCCGCGTGGGCGATCGGACCCGGAACTTTGCGTCCCGGCGTTCCCGCCGGTTTGCCGTTATCGGGAGACTAGTTCTTCCTAGCTAGTTATAGGTGTCGGCACAGTACCCCGCCGAACTTTAGGCCCGAAGGAGGGGAACTCTCACCCGCCACCGTTGACAGGCTCCCGGGCACCCCATACGCTGCCGAAACACACTGACGTGATTACGGAGTTGTCATGATCGAAGAGGCCTATCGGGTTCCGGATGTCTGCAAGATCGTCGGGATCAGCTATCGCCAGCTGGACTACTGGGCCAGAACCGACCTGGTGACACCCTCGGTCAACGACGCGCACGGGTCGGGATCTCAGCGGCTGTATTCGTTCCAGGATCTGGTCACCCTCCGCGTGATCAAGAGCCTGCTCGATACCGGTGTCTCGCTGCAGCGGGTGCGCAAGGCGGTGGCCTACCTCCAGACCATGAAGAAGCGCCCTCACGGGGTCACGCTCATGTCCGACGGCGAAGGCATCTACGAAGCCCATTCGCCCGAAGCGGTCATCGACCTTCTGAACAAGGGCCAGGGTGTGTTCGCCATCGCGCTGGACCGCGTCTGGTCGGACCTGGAGGGAAGTCTCGCCAAGCGACGGGGCAAGGCCGCAACCGGAGGCTCGTGAGCGCGAACCCGACGGCGTTCGAACCGCTCCAGAGCGAACTCATCGGCTTCGCCCACGCCTCGGAGCGACAGTTCGCGCAGCTCCTGGACTTCTACGGCATCGAATGGTCCTACGAACCTCAGTCCTTCGATATCGAATGGAGTTCGGCGGGGGTGGTGACCCGCAGGTTCACCCCGGACTTCTATCTCCCGGCTTTCGATCTGTTCATCGAGATCACCACGCTCAACCAGAACCTGGTCACGAAGAAGAACCGCAAGGTGCGCTTGCTGAGGGAGCGGTATCCGGAGGTCAGGTGCAAGGTCTTCTACCAGCGCGACTATCTGTCCTTGGTGACCAAGTACGGCCTTGAAGATGCGTCGGGTTGACCAACGGTCATCCACGGGGCTCCTCGTAGACTGGCCTATGTGAACTTCGCCCCCCACACAGACGATGAGATCGCCGAGATGCTGGCGGCCGTAGGGGCGGCGTCCTTGGACGAGCTCTTCGACCAGATCCCGGCGGACGTTCGCCTCCAAGGACCGCTGGACATCCCGAACGGGATCTCCGAGATGGAGCTCGTCGACGATCTCCGGGGCCACGCCCTGAAGAACCGCAACCTTGACGAGCTGGTGTGCTTCGCTGGCAGGGGAGCCTACGATCACTACATCCCGTCCCTGGTCTGGGCGCTCGCCGGACGGTCCGAGTTCTACACCTCCTACACCCCGTACCAACCGGAGTTGTCCCAAGGCGTCCTGCAGGTGCTGTTCGAGTTCCAGTCGATGATCTGTGAGCTCACGGGTTTGGAGGTCTCGAACGCCTCGCTCTATGACGGGGCGACCGCGCTGGTGGAAGCGGTGCACATGGCGGTGGGCGCGGGGCGAACCCGCGTCCTGGTGTCAGACGGTGTGGACCCGCGCATGATCGAAACCCTGCGATCGTTCGGCAGGGGAGCGGGGTTCCGGCCGGAGGTCTATGCGGGTTCTACGCCCGAGGTGGGCCCGGACGTCGCCTGTGTCATCGTGGCGCACCCGAACGTCTACGGGGCGCTGGAGCCGATCAGGGAGCATTTCGGCGCCGCGCACGACGGTGGCGCCCGCGCCATCCAGATCTTCGACCCGATGTCGCTCGGCGTCTTGGCCTCGCCGGGGGAGCTCGGCGCCGATATCGCTGTAGCCGAGGGCCAGCCACTCGGGAACTTCCTGAACTACGGCGGCCCCTACCTCGGCCTCATCGCGGCGCGCATGGACGATGTACGCCGGATGCCCGGCCGGATCGTGGGGGAGACGCTGGACGTGGATGGAACACCAGGCTATGTCCTCACGCTGCAGGCCCGTGAGCAGCACATCCGCCGCGAGAAGGCCAACTCCAACATCTGCACGAACCAAACCCTGATGGCGATCGCCGCCACCATCTACCTCGGGTGGCTCGGACCCGAAGGCCTCCGAGAGCTCGGTCGCCAATGCTCGTCCCGCGCAGCGTACGCGGCGCGCGTGCTCACGCAGATCCCCGAGGTCCGCCTGGCGCAGCCCGACGTGCCCTTCTTCAAGGAGTTCGCGCTTCGCCTTCCCCGCCCGGCAGCGGCGGTGGTTGACGCCCTTGTCGAACAAGGCTTCCTGGCGGGTGTTCCGCTGACTATGGCGGGCGAGGATGTTCTCCTCGTCGCGGTGACCGAGCGAAGGACCCGAGGAGAGATCGACGGTCTGGCCCGAGCGATGGGGGAGGTGCTGGCCGGATCATGATCGGCGCCCCTATCCGAACCCGTGGCCCGGACGCAGGCATCGCGACCATCATGGATCGCTCGGTCCCCGGCCGCCGAGCGTTCGGGTTCCCTGCCTTGGACGTGCCGAAGGCCGCGGTTCCGCCGGCGTATGCCCGAGGGACGGCGCCGCGGCTGCCCGAGGTCGCTGAGATCGATCTGGTTCGTCACTACACCGGCCTTTCGCAGCGCAACTACGGCCTCGACACGGGCTTCTATCCGCTCGGGTCCTGCACGATGAAATACAACCCGAAGGTGGCGGAGGAGGTCGCGGCCCTGCCCGGCTTCCGCCGGATCCACCCCTTGCAGCCGGACGCCACAGTGCAAGGCACGCTCGAGGTTCTGTGGCGACTGGAAGAGGCACTCTGCGCTCTCACGGGGATGGCTCGGGCGACCTTGCAGCCACCGGCGGGGGCGTGTGGGGAGATGACCGGGCTCCTCATGATGCGCGCCTACCACGAGGATCACGGGGGGGCGCGAACGAAGGTCCTCATCCCGGACTCGGCTCACGGGACGAACCCGGCGAGCGTGCGCCTGGCGGGGTTCGAGGCGGTGGGGGTGCCCTCGGACACCCGCGGCCTGGTAGACGTGGACGCGCTGGAGAACCTCGTGGACGATCAGGTCGCCGGCCTGATGCTGACCAACCCCAACACCCTGGGTTTGTTCGAAGAGGAGATCGAGCGGATCACCGAGATCGTGCACGGCGTGGGCGGACTCGTCTACTACGACGGCGCCAACCTCAACGCGATCATGGGCCACTGCCGGCCCGGCGACATGGGGTTCGACATCGTGCATATCAACACGCACAAGACCTTCGCCACGCCGCACGGCGGGGGAGGGCCGGGGGCGGGTCCGGTCGGCGTCGTGGAACGGCTCGTGCCGTATCTCCCGGCCCCCGTCCTGGCGCGAACCGACGCCGGGTTCGTCTGGGACCGGGACCGACCGCGCTCCATCGGCAGACTACACGGCTACAACGGCAACATCGGCGTGCTGGTGCGGGCCTACGCGTATGTGTTCGCCCACGGCGCCGACGGCCTGAAGTCGGTTAGCGAACTGGCGGCCTTGAACGCTAACTACCTGGCCTCCCTCATACGCGAGGACTTCCCCCTCGCGTATGCGGGCCGTCCGATGCACGAGTTCGTTGCCACGGCCAAGCCGCTGAAGGACGAGACCGATATCCGCGCGATGGATGTCGCGAAACGCCTCATCGACCTCGGCTATCACCCCTCCACCGTCTATTTCCCGCTCGTCGTGGAGGAGGCGATGATGGTCGAGCCCACCGAAACGGAGACCAAGGCGACCTTGGAGGGCTACGCCGCAGCCCTGCGCCGGGCGGCCGCGGAGGCGCGGACCGATCCCGATCTCCTGCGCTCCGCCCCGATGACGACGCCGGTGCGACGCTTGGACGAGGCCCGAGCCGCCCGCCACCTCAAGCTCCGCTGGTAGGCCCGAGCCGCGAGGGGAGGGAACGTGGCCGGACCGGTGAGACCTCTTTCAAACGTTAAGGTGCCATAATGTTCGTTATGGGGATTAGTCTCCTGGCAGTGGCCGGCCCAGTCTGGCCCCCACGCCCCATCGCGTGACCAGCCAGAGGGCCTCGGCCACGATGCGCCGAGAGATCTTCGATTCCCCGTAGACCCGTTCGCTGAACGTGATGGGCGCCTCGCCGACGTCGTAGCCCATCCGCCAAGCCCGCAATACGAGTTCGATCTGGAAGCCATAGCCCTCCGAGGCGAACGGCTCTCGGGTCAGCTCGGCAAGCAGCGCTCGACGGTAGACCCGATAGCCGCTCGTGGCGTCCCTCAAGGGGAAGCCGAGCATCCACCGGGCGTAACGATTGCCTCCGCGCGAGAGGGCGACCCGCGCCCGGCTCCAGTTCGTGACCGATCCCCCTTGCCCGTAACGGCTCCCAACGGTCAGGTCGTGACGGGTTGCCGCCGCGAGCAATCTCGGGAGCTCGGCAGGGTCGTGGGACAGGTCCGCGTCCATCTCCACGATCAGGTCATAGCCTGCCGACAGGGCATGCCGGAAGCCTTCCAGATACGCCCCTGCGAGCCCCGCCTTCGTCGGTCGGACCGCCAACCGGACGCCGGGATCTTCCGCCCCGGCCCGGCTCACGATCTCGGCCGTCCCGTCCGGGGAGGAATCGTCCACCACCAGCACATCGGGCGCGCTGGGAAGAGCTCGTAGGCGGCCGATGACGGTGCCGATGGTCTCCGCCTCCTGGTAGGTGGGAAGGACGACCAATGTGCGCGGATCCGGTGGCAGGGGCGCGAGGGGACCGCGGGAGCGCGACCGCGGTCGGGGCGAGAGCCCTACGGCTCCCACCAACGCCAACGCCAGCCAGGGGAACAGATCCCCCAACCGGACGTACCACGTGCGCGCGTCGGAGGACCGGATGGTGGCTGTAAGGATAGCCGTGTCGAACAGCCCGGCCTGGGCGACGACCCGACCGCTCGAATCGATGAAGGCGCTCGGGCCTGATACCGCGGCGTCCACCACCCAGCGCCCGTCTTCGACCGCGCGCATCCTGCTCATCTGCAAGTGCTGCGCGCCCGCGGCGCTGAACCCGTATGAGGCGTTGTTCACCGGAACCACCAGGAAGCGGGCCCCGGCGCGCACCATGTCCCGGGGGATCGACGGGAAGCTATTCTCGAAGCAGATGGGTGTGCCGAAGGCGGGGAGCCCGGTGATCGTGAGCGGCACCACCCGCTCCCCCGGCGTTCGATCTATCGGCACCTGTTCGAGCGCCCGAACCCAGGTGAGTTCGTCCCGGAACGGCACGTACTCGCCGAAGGGCACCAGGTGAACCTTGTCGTAGCGGCCGACGAGCCGCCCCGAGCCGTCGAAGGCAAGCGCGCTCGTGTGCTCCGACCCGTCCGGATCGTCGATCACGGCACCGATCACGGTTGGCGCGCCGACGGCGGCGATGGCCGACCGGACGTCCGCCCGGACGCGTGGATCCGCGAGCCCTTGAGGGTCGAGCGCCCCCTCCCCCCAAAGGACGAGGTCGGGTGGGGAGGTCCGGAGCGTGCGCTGCGCGGCGGCATCCATCCTGGCGATGTTCCCTGCGCCGCTTGCGGTTCGCACATCGGCCTGGATGACGGCGATGTCGACGGGACTGCCGCTCGCCCGGGGGAACGGCACCATCGCCGGGGCGAGCGCCACGCCCCCAGCAAGGCAGAACCGCCCTGCCCGCCGCCACCCCTCTCCCCCATCGACCAGCGCCGCCACGAGGAGACAGTTCGCCAGCACGACCACGAACGTGACCCCCCACACGCCCGTGATCGATGCCAGCCGAAGGGTCACGCGATTCTCGACCTGGGATATCCCGAGCGCCCCCCACGTGAACCCGCCGAACGGCCACGCGCCTCGGAGGAAGTCCACAACGGTCCACAGCGCCGCGAACCCAACCGCGGAAAGCACGGGCCTGCCTCGGCGGATCACGATCGGGGCGACCAAACCCAGGAGCGCGACCGACGATGCGCAGAGAACGGTGAGCGCTACCCAGGCCCCCGTTCCGAACCGGTCGATCCACGACAGCGTGACGCCGTATCCCACGACCCCGTAGATGAACCCGAGGAACGCTCCCCGAACAGCCCCAACGCCCCGCATGAGCAGGAACAGCGGCGCGACGGCCACGAAGGCGAGCGGCCACAGCGCGGATGGCGGGAACGACAGCGAGAACACCACGCCGCCCGCGGCCGCGACGAGGAGTTGGACGGGCAGAATGGGCGCAGATCCCGGATGGGTCAGGCGCAATCGCGGCAGAGCATCCTCTTCTTGTTCGCCAGCTGGCTCTGGTGCCGGACCAGGTAGCACCGCTTGCACACGAACTCGGTGGCCTGGATGGGCACGACCTTGGTTTCGATCGGCTCAAGTCGTTCGTCCTTGGCCAGGGCAGCCAGGAGCGCGGCGTCTTCTTCGTCGGGGGCTTCTGCTTCCTCGGCGCGAGCCTCCTGCTTGACCAGCAGGTCCTGGATGGACTCGACCTCGGCGGCGGCCGGATCCGGCGGCGTGGTGGCCTCGACCAGGTCGTCGGCGGTCGGTTCCAGGTCCTCGATCTCTTCGTCTTCGTCAACGACCTCGTCGTCTTCGACGACCTCTTCTGTGTCTGTCATGGTGTCCTTCGATATCGGGCGTTCGGACCCGCTTCGGGCTCGGGTCGCGCGGATTGTACTGCCACCGCCCGAAGATGCAACCAGGGCTGATGAACGCCGCCGGTTGCCGGATGATTCCCAGCCTGGTCGCACGGAGCAGGCACACGCAGAGGACCCGAACGACCTGTGGGGCCGCGACACCGGGGTGCCACGTTCTCTACTCAGCCGGTCGGATCCTCAGCGCGTTCCCGCCGAAGCGGTGACGCGAGCCGAACGCTACGACCGGCCCGCCGAAGCGGTCAAGTCGGCTCCCTGAAAAGAGTGACAACTCCTATCCCGCGAAGACCTCTCGCCCGAGGGAGACCACCAGTATCGGCCGGAGGGACCCGATGTCGTCGTCGGCAGCGAACGGGTCCCGCGGATAGGCGGCGAAGTCGGCATGCATCCCCGGCCCTAGGGCGCCCTTCTTCCCTTCGTGATGGGCCACTCGCGCGCTGCCGGCCGTGTGTATCCCTATCGCTTCGGCCCGCGTGAGCCGCTGCGCCGGGTTGTGGTGTGACTCGAGCGCGGAGATGGTGAGCATGGGATCGAGCGGTGTGATAGGAGAATCCGATCCGACACCGAACTCCAACCCTCGGTCCAGGAAGGTCCGGAATGGGTTCATCGACGCCGCCCGATGCGTCCCCAATCCGGTCTCGTACAACCCCCCACTGCCTCCCCAGGTCCGGTCGAAGGTCGGCTGGACGCTCACGGCGATCCCCAGCATCGCGGCGCGTTCGATCTGCTGTTCCGAGGGCATCTCGAAGTGCTCGATTCGATGGCGGCGAGCCCGGAAATGCCGGCGCTGTCGGGTGTCGAGCGCTCGATACACGCGTTCCCAGGCCGTGAGGACCTGTTCGATAGCGCGGTCACCGATGGCGTGGACCCCAACCTGCAGGCCCGCGGTATGCCCACCCTGGAAGAACGCTCCGAGGGCTTCATCGTCGAAGTAGGTGACCCCTTCGCCCGAGCCGTCCGTGTACGGGGCGCTCAGGGCGGCGGTCCGGGCGCCGATCGACCCGTCGACGGGAAGGTCCCCGCCGACCGCGGGAAGGCCGAGTTCGATGGCTCGGCGGATGGTGGTCGTTGCGATGATGAGGGTCGTGTCAACGGGCAGCCGGTCCCGGTGGCTCAGGAAGACGTCCAGGTCGCGAGATCCGTACCAGTGCGGCATGGACATCTCATGGACCGTGGTGACGCCTCGCGAGGCCGCGAGCGAGGCCGCCCGCAGCTGGTGGTCCTGGACGGCGTGGTCGCTCATGGACGCCGTCACCCAGGCCCAGAGCTGTTGATCGGCTGCCTGCGTGACCCTCCCGGTGAACCCGCCGTGGTCGGCTCGCTCGCACCCGGTAACCTCGCCGATGTGTGCCCCTGAGATCGCCGCCCTGTTCGCGAGGGCCACGTGGCCGTCCGCCCGACGGATGACCAGGGGCCGATCCCCAAGGGCGTCCAGCTCCTGCAGGGTGGGGACGCGTTGGTCCTCCCAGAGAGATTCGTCGTAACCCTGCAGGGCCAGGATGCCGTTGGTGTCGGCGGCGAGGTTCCGGGCGAGCGCGAGCAGGTCGGCCGCCGATCGGGTCCGGGTTACGGCCTCGCTGTCCAGCGCCATCCCGGTGGCCGTGAGATGAACATGGGTATCGATGAACCCGGGGATGATCGTCGCGCCCGGGAGGTCGACGGTTCGGTCGGCATGCGGTAGTTCGCCGGAGCCGACCCTGGTGACGTGGCGACCGTCCACCATGAGCCATTCGCCCGAGGCCGGGTGACTGAGCGTGTGGACGCGCGCGGCGCGGTAGAGGGTCCTCATCGCCCGGTGAGTATCCCAATCGACGAAGGGGCTTGTGCGCCCGGCCCAAGGATGTGCGCCCCGGCCATCTCGGGATCGACGAACCAGTGGTGCTTCGAGGGATTGGATTCGAGGCCCAACTCCGCCAGCGTAGCCTCTATCGCCCGCACTCCCAGCTCGACCGCACGCGCGTCGCGTCCCGCGAGGACCACGTCGTCCACCCACCGAACGAACCCCAGCCCGCGGCGCCGCAGTGTCTCGTCGACGGCGGCAAGCACGGCGTTAGCGATGACGGCGGAGGGTTCCGGCCCCACGGGGATACCGGGGACGCCTGCTTCCCTGAAGGCGTGCAGGACGTGGACGATCTGACGGCCGGCGCGATCGGGCACGCCCAGCCTGACGAGCGCGACACCCACCGCCTCGGGGGTGATGGAGTCGTAGCACTGGAGAACGTCCATGGTGGCAGACGGTCCAGCCTGCAGGAGGCGCGCCGCCGATCGCCTCCACCGGGCGCGAGCCGCGCGCCATGGCTCCAGCGATCCGGTTCCGGGCGCGCGGTTCGCGAAGACCTCCGGGCCCAGGCGGCGTTCGATCGCGGGGGTGGCCCGCCGCACCGCCTGCGCGTAGACCGTCGCATCCTCGGGGCCCAGCAGGGTCAGGCGGCGGACACCGCCTCCCGGTTTGGGCACCACCGTGCTCCGAACGGACCACCCCAAGGGCGGGTGATGCTCGCGTGCCATCGGACCCTCCAAACGGTCGAACCGGACCGGAGGGAGGGGCGGACGCCGTGGGGAGCCGTGGTTGTACCGCGCGCCCACCTGCCGGCGCAATCGGCCGTCCGGGGGTTCCGCGTATCCCCCGCCACCGTATGATGGGCCGCGTGCTGGATGGCAAGGATCTCGACATCGTGGGCGCGCTCCAGAAGGACGCGCGCGCGACCTACGCGGATGTGGCTTCGCGCGTGGGCATGAGCGCGAGCGCCGTGCACGACCGGGTTCGCAAACTCGAGGCGTCAGGGGTGATCCGCGGCTACCGGGCGGTTGTCGATCCCGCCGCCATCGGTCTCTACGTCACCGCGCTCATCGAAGCGATTCCCCTCGACCCCCAGCAGCCTGACGACCTGCCCGAACGGGTCGCGGAGTTCCCCGAGGTCGAAGACTGCTACAGCGTGGCGGGTAAGGCCAACTACGTCCTCAAGATCCGCACCCGCACCACCTCGGACCTCGAGGACCTGATCCGCCGCCTGCGAGAGAAAGGTGGCGTGGCAACCGAAACCACCGTTGTCCTCTCGACACCGTTCGAGGGCCGGCCGCTCTCAACCCGCTAGGGGAAGGCACGCCTACGCCGATCGTTCGCGTCCCCAGGGGTATCCTGGGCAGCCATGAGGCTCTTCAACTCCCTCTCGCGACAGGTCGAAGACGTGATCCCGATCGAACCCGGTCACGTGAAGATGTACTCGTGCGGGCCCACCGTCTACCGCTACGCGCACCTGGGGAACCTTCGGACCTTCATGCTCGGCGACCTCATCCGGCGGGTGCTCGAGTTCGAGGGGCTTCGCGTGACCCAGGTCATGAACATCACCGACGTCGGTCACATGACTGACGAATCCAGCCCTGAGGCCGTGGACAAGATGCTCCTGGCCATGGAGGACGAAGGGCTTGCCCCTTTGGAGATCGCCCAGAAGTACACGACCGCGGTGTTCGCGGATGCGGCGGCGCTCGGGATCCGGCCCGCCGACGTCTATCCGAAGGCCACCGAACACGTCCCGGAGATGGTGGAGATGACCGCCGCGCTCATCGAGAAGGGCCACGCGTATCTCGCCGGCTCGGGAAGCGTCTACTACGACGTCACCTCCTTCCCCGGCTACGGCAAGCTCTCGGGGAACACGCTGGATAACCTGCGCGAGGGTCACCGAGATCTGGAGACCGACCCGCAGAAGCTCCACGCGGCCGACTTCGCCCTGTGGAAGCACGCCGGCCCCGGCCGGGTCATGCGATGGCCCTCGCCGTGGGGCGAAGGCTTCCCCGGATGGCACATCGAATGCTCCGCGATGTCGATGAAGTACCTCGGGGACCGCATCGACATCCACACCGGAGCCACGGATCTTCGGTTCCCGCACCACGAAGACGAGATCGCTCAGTCGGAGGGCGTGGCAGGGCATCAGGTGGTGTCGAGATGGGTGCACGGTGGTCACCTCCGCCAGGCCGGCCGGAAGATCTCGAAATCAACCGGCAACGTGGTTCGAGTGGACGAACTCCGCCAGCATGGATTCGACCCACTGGCATTCCGCTGGCTCACGTTCCAAACGCAGTACCGGTCGGAGATGGACTTCTCCTGGGATGCCATGGAAGATGCCGACCGGCGGGTGCGCCAGCTCCGTCGGCGGATGGCCGAGTGGGCCCCCGCCGCCGCTTCGCTCGGTCCGGCCGCAAAGGCGTTCGATGAGCGGTTCAGGGCGGCGCTCGCGGGCGATCTGCATCTG